>NZ_CP014839.1:2232092-2550962 GCF_001931675.1 Pandoraea thiooxydans
GTCTTGAAGTTGGTCAGCATGCCGCCCAGCCAGCGGCTGTTGACGTAAGGCATGCCGGCGCGCGCGGCTTCTTCGCCGATGGTTTCGCGCGATTGGCGTTTGGTGCCGACGAACAGGATGGTGCCGCGATTGGCTGCCAATTGACGCACGTACTTCAGCGCGTCCTGGTACATCGGCAGCGTTTTTTCCAGATTGATGATGTGGATCTTGTTGCGATGGCCGAAGATATACGGAGCCATCTTGGGATTCCAGAAACGGGTCTGGTGGCCGAAGTGGACACCCGCCTCCAGCATTTCACGCATCGTTGCGGACATAAAATTCTCCAAAAGGGTTGGGTCTTAAACCGAGTGCCGCATTCCCGGCGCAGCCTTTCTCAAAGGCCTGCGCAACGGAAACACCCTGGATGCATCGGTTTGCGCGCTAACAACATTCACTACCAAGTACGGCTTCATTCGCCGCCGCGACGACCGCGGCAATCCTGCTCGAATTGCACTATCCCGGAAAACCCTAAGACAGAACCCGACTTAGCCCGAGATTATAGCATCCGCACATCCGCGTGCTCAAGCCGCGCGATCGAGCGCCGAATCGGCGCACCGCCCGGCGCCCCAGCTCAAATATCGTGGGCAACGGCTGACGCCACTTGGTGCGATAATGGTTCATATTTCCGTTTTTTTGCGCAAAGCCATGGCCATTACCCTGAAAACCGCTCACGATATCGAAAAAATGCGTGTCGCCTGTCGCTTGGCGAGTGAGGTACTGGATTTCATTACCCCCCACGTCAAAGCCGGCGTGAGCACGGGCGAGCTCGACCGGCTGTGCCTCGAGTACATGGAGCAGGAGCAGCACACCGTTTCCGCCTGCCTGAATTACCAGCCGCCCGGCTATCCCCCCTATCCGGCGGCCACCTGCATCTCCGTGAACGATGTGATCTGTCACGGCATCCCTGGCGACAAGGTCATCAAGAACGGCGATATTCTCAATATAGACATTACCGTCATCAAGGACGGCTATTTCGGCGACACCAGCCGGATGTTCATCGTCGGCGAAGGCTCGATCCTGGCAAAGCGCCTGGTAAATGTCACTTACGAATGCATGTGGCTGGGCATCGAGCAGGTACGGCCCGGCGCGCATCTGGGCGACATCGGCCATGTCATTCAACGCCACGCCGAGGCACAAGGCTTCAGCGTTGTGCGCGAATATTGCGGACACGGCATTGGCCAGGTATTCCACGAAGATCCGCAGGTCGTACATTACGGACGTCCGGGCACCGGCCTGGAGATCCAGCCTGGCATGATCTTCACCATTGAACCGATGATCAACGCCGGCAAGCGGGACATTCGGACCATGCCCGACCAATGGACGGTCAAGACACGCGACCGCAGTCTCTCCGCCCAATGGGAGCACACCATTCTCGTCACCGGAACCGGGCATGAGGTCCTGACCGTCTCCGCCGGCACCCCAGCCCGCCCCTCCAGCGTCCTGGAAGCGGTCGCCTCGTAAAACACCCATTGCGCGGCGCCCGGCAAGCGGTTGAGATTGTTCGGGCGCCCCGCACAGTGCGCGTCCGGTGACGATTTGATGCGATAATTCGAACGGTTCCGCGCGCGCCATGCATTCGTGCAGGCGCTGTACGCGCCCCCCCCGCCCTCCTGCGCCAGGAAAATCCGACCATGCATGCCCATGCTCGCGCCCCCCATCCGCTTCGCCAGGCTCTCAAATCCCGCAAGGATGCCTTGCTCGAGCACTATAGCCAGCACGGGAAAATCGATCCGCTCTTGCGTGGCCTGAGCGAAACTGTCGATTCGATCGCAGCACAAGCCTGGCATGCCTGCGAAATGCCCCAGCAACTCGCGCTCGTTGCGGTAGGCGGTTATGGCCGCGGCGAGCTGTTTCCCTACTCGGATGTCGACATCCTGCTCCTGCACCCCGACGCGCTCGATGAGTCGATAGCGAGCCGGCTGGAGCGCTTCATCGGATTCATGTGGGACATCGGCCTGGAAATCGGCAGCAGTGTGCGCACCGTCGATCAGTGCCTGAGCGAAGCCGAAGGCGACATCACGATCCAGACCAGCCTGCTGGAGGCGCGCTTCATTACCGGCGACCGCGCTCTATTCGAGCAATTCGAAGGGCGCTTCAAGGCGGCCCTGGATCCTCGCGCTTTCTTCCGGGGCAAGCAGCTCGAGATGCGCCAGCGCCATGCCAAATACCAGGACACGCCGTACAGCCTGGAGCCGAACTGCAAGGAAAGCCCGGGTGGCTTGCGCGACCTGCAGACGATTTTATGGATGACGCGCGCCGCGGGTCTGGGCAACAGCTGGGACGAACTCTACCAGCGCGACTTATTGACCGCGCGCGAGGTCAAGGAACTGCGTCGCAACGAGCGCCTGCTGAAAAACGTCCGTGCCCGCCTGCACCTGCTCGCCCAGCGCCGTCAGGATATCCTCGTGTTCGACCTGCAAACGCCGCTGGCCGAACGCTTCGGCATCAAGCCGACCGCCGCCAAACGTGCCAGCGAACAGCTGATGCGCCGCTATTACTGGGCTGCCAAGGCGGTCACGCAACTCAATACCATCCTGCTTCTCAACGTCGAGGCTCGGCTGTTCCCGCAAAGCAGCGGAATCACACGCGTACTCAACGAGCGGTTTGTCGAAAAACAGGGCATGATCGAAATCGCCGATGACGATCTCTACCAACGTCATCCGACAGCCATTCTGGAAACCTTTCTGCTTTACGAGCAGATCGTCGGCCCCAAGGGACTATCGGCACGCACCCTGCGTGCGCTGTACAACGCCCGCGAGTTGATGAACGTTCAATGGCGCGCCGACCCCGAAAATCGGCGCCTGTTCCTGCAGATTCTGCAGCAGACACGCGGCATTACACACGCCTTGAGACTGATGAACCAGACCAGCGTCCTGGGTCGGTATCTGCTCAGTTTTCGCGGCGTCGTGGGCCAGATGCAGCACGACCTCTACCACGTCTACACGGTCGATCAGCACATCTTGATGGTGGTGCGCAACATCCGCCGCTTCACGATCGCCGAACATGCCCACGAATACCCGTTCTGCAGCCAGCTGATTGCCAATTTCGACCGTCCGTGGGTCTTGATTGTCGCCGCCCTGTTCCATGACATCGCCAAGGGTCGCGGCGGCGACCACTCCAAGCTCGGCATGACCGACGCCCGCCGCTTCTGCGTCAAGCATGGCATGGACGCGGAAGATACCGAACTGGTCGTGTGGCTGGTCGGGCAACACCTGACCATGAGCCAGGTCGCCCAAAAGCAGGACACCACCGACCCGGAGGTCGTGCGGCGTTTTGCCGAAATAGTCGGCAATGAGCGCTACCTGACAGCGCTGTACCTGCTCACCGTGGCCGACATCCGCGGCACCAGCCCGAAAGTCTGGAATGCCTGGAAAGGCAAACTGCTCGAAGATCTCTACCGCATCACCCGCCAGGTGCTCGGCGGCGAACAACCCGATCCGCACGCGCAGCTCAAGGCACGCAAGGCCGAGGCGCTGAGCCTGCTGCGCTTGTATACCGTGCCGGAGCATGCTCACGAAGCGCTTTGGGACCAGTTGGATGTGGCTTACTTCCTGCGTAACGACGCTGCCGATATTGCCTGGCAGACGCGTCACCTGAGTCGCTTCGTCAACACGCCGACGCCGATCGTCAAGGGGCGTCCGGCGCCCATCGGCGAAGGCCTGCAGGTATTTATCTATGCGCCGGATCAACCCGACCTGTTTGCTCGGATCTGCGGCTACTTCGAGCGAAAGGGGCTGTCGATTCTGGACGCCAAGGTTCACACCACGCGCCATGGCTATGCGCTCGACAACTTCCTGATTACCGACCCCGGCGCCGGCACCAGTTACCGGGACATCATCAATCTGGTGGAATCGGAGTTGGCGCAGCGGTTGAGCAGCCAATCGCCATTGCCCGAACCGAACCAGGGCAGGCTGCCGCGCCGCTCGCGCACCTTCCCGATCACGCCGCGCGTCGATCTGCGCGCCGACGAGCGTGGCCAATACTATCTGCTTTCGATCTCGGCCAACGACCGCACCGGCCTGCTGTATGCCATCGCCCGCGTGCTGGCGCAACACCGCATCAGCGTGCATGCGGCCCGCATCAACACCCTTGGAGAGCGCGTCGAAGACATATTCCTGCTCGATGGCCGCGGCTTGCAGGACAACCGTCTTCAAATCGCCCTGGAAACCGAATTACTTGAAACCCTGGAAATATGAGCGACACACCCCGCGCTAAACTCAGCGCCAAACATCCCCGCCCGACTGAGCGCACGCGCGCCCCGGTACGCCCCGGCGGCACCGGCGCAGCGCAGCGCCGACGACCTGCCGAGACAGCGGCCACAGCACCGAATACGGCGCCCGTCGCACCAGCCCGCAAAGCGACGGCGAAGCCGCCGGGCCGTCAAGCCAACGCCGTCGCCGACAAGCGGGCGGGCACGGCAGCCGCGCGCAAGCCACGCCCGGCTTCGCCCACGTCGCCCGCGTCAACGGCTCGTGCAGCGAAACAATCTGCTGCGCCCAAGGGGCGAGCATCATCGGTCGGCGCAAAACGCCCCGCTTCGCCAGCACCGGCGCGGACACCGCGTCAGACCGCGCAATCGCCTGCTTCCCCACAAAAACGGCGCGAAGCGACGAAACAGGACGAGACCGGCATGGTGCGCTTGTCCAAGCGCATGTCGGAACTGGGTATTTGTTCACGGCGGGAAGCCGACGAGTGGATCGCCAAAGGCTGGGTCCGGGTGGACGGCGCCGTCGTAGCCGAGCTTGGCAGCCGGATCCGCCCCGAACAGGCCATCACCGTCGAGCGCGCCGCACGCAACGAGCAGGCCCAACGAGTCACCTTCGTCCTGCACAAGCCGATCGGCTATGTCTCGGGGCAGCCGGAAGACGACTACCCGCCGGCGGCGGCGTTGCTCACCGCAACCAACCGCTGGCAGGAAGACGATGCCAAGATTCGCTTCTCGCCGCAGCAACTGCGAGGGCTGGCACCGGCTGGCCGTCTGGATATCGATTCGACCGGCATGCTGATCCTCACCCAGGACGGCCGCATCGCCCGCCAGCTGATCGGCGCCGATTCGGACATCGACAAGGAATACCTGGTACGGGTCGCCTACCAATCCCATGAAGAGAACGTGCGGGCGCACTTCCCCGCGGCGCTGATCGACAAACTGCGGCACGGCCTCTCGCTCGACGACGCGCCGCTCAAGCCGGCCGAGGTCGAGTGGCAGAATCCGGAGCAGCTTCGCTTCGTTCTGCGCGAGGGGAAAAAGCGGCAGATCCGCCGCATGTGCGAGCTCGTCGGCCTGCGTGTCACAGGCCTCAAGCGTATTCGGATGGGGCGGATCAAACTGGGCAATCTGCCGCAGGGGCAATGGCGCTACCTGCGTCCCGACGAGCAGTTTTGAATGACGATCGAGCGGGTACGCCGCTCAATCGTCGGCCGGTGCGTCAAGCCCTGGGAACAGTACGTCGGTATAGCCGAACTTTGTAAAATCGGTGATGCGCATCGGGTATAGCTTGCCGATCAGGTGGTCGCATTCGTGCTGCACCACGCGCGCGTGGAACCCCTCCGCCACACGGTCGATGGGCTTGCCGTACTGGTCGACTCCCTCATAACGGATCATCGAAAAGCGGTTGACCATGCCGCGCAATCCCGGCACCGACAGGCAGCCTTCCCACCCCTCGTCCATATCCTGGGTGAGCGGCGTAATCACCGGATTGATCAGCACCGTCTGCGGCACTGCCGGGGCGTCCGGATAACGCTCGTTTTGCTCGAAGCCGAAAATCACCAGTTGCAGGTCGACGCCGATTTGCGGTGCCGCCAGTCCGGCACCGTTGGCCGCGTGCATGGTCTCGAACATATCCCGCACCAGTTCGTGCAATTGCGGTGTATCGAAGTGCTCGACGGGCTTGGCGATGCGAAGCAGCCGCGCATCACCCATCTTGAGAATTTCGTGAACCATCGAGTGCTCTCCCTTTTCAGTTCGCATCCAGCAACGCAAGCATGCCGTCTTCGTCGAGCACCGGCACGCCCAATTCCTCGGCCTTGGCCAGCTTGCTGCCGGCTTCGGCACCCGCCACGACGTAGTCGGTCTTTTTCGACACCGACCCGGCGACCTTGGCGCCGGCGGCCTCGAGCCGCTCCTTGGCTTGCTCGCGGGACAGCGTCGGTAACGTCCCCGTCAGGACAAATGTCTTGCCGGCCAATGGACTGACCGCCGCGGCGCGCTGTGGTTCGCTCTCCGCCCAACTGACGCCGGCCGCGCGCAGTTGTTCGATCACCTCGACATTATGCGGCTCGGCGAAAAAATTGGCGATGGACTGCGCTACCACCGGGCCGACATCATTGACCTCCAGCAACTCGGCTTCGCTTGCCGCCATCAGCCGATCCAGCATGCCGAAGTGACGGGCCAGGTCTTTGGCGGTTGCCTCGCCCACATGGCGAATGCCCAGCGCATAGATGAAGCGCGCCAGCGTCGTATGCTTGGCCTGCTCGAGCGCCGCCAGCAAATTGCTGGCCGATTTATCGGCCATCCGATCCAGGGCCGCCAGCTTCGCCAAGCCCAGCTTGAAGAGATCGGCCGGCGTGCGAATCAGGTGCTGATCGACCAATTGGTCGATCAATTTCTCGCCCAGTCCGTCGATGTCCAGCGCCCGGCGCTGGGCAAAGTGCCATAGCGCCTGCTTGCGCTGCGCGGCACAAATCAGTCCACCGGTGCAGCGCGCGATCGCCTCGTCCGGCAGCCGCTCGATGGCCGATCCGCACACCGGGCAGGCGCTCGGCATGACAAACGCGCGCGCATCGGCCGGGCGCCGCTCCAGCACCGCGCCCACCACCTCCGGGATCACGTCGCCAGCGCGCCGCACGATGACGGTGTCGCCAATCAGGAGATCCTTGCGGCGGACTTCGTCCTCGTTGTGCAGCGTCGCGTTGGTTACCGTCACGCCCCCGACGAACACCGGCGCCAGGCGCGCCACCGGCGTGATGGCGCCGGTCCGGCCGACCTGAACCTCGATATCGAGCAAGGTCGTCAGCGCTTCCTGCGCGGGGAATTTATGCGCCAGCGCAAAGCGCGGCGCGCGCGACACGAAGCCCAGGCGCTGCTGCTCATCGAGCCGGTTGACCTTATAAACGACGCCGTCGATGTCATACGGCAAAGACGCCCGGGCCTGGCCGACCTCCCGATAGAACGCGAGCAGGCCACCCGCGCCGTGCACCACGGCACGCCTGTCGCATACCGGCAGGCCGAGCTCGAGATACCAGCGCAACAACGCGTCGTGGGTCGGCGGCATATCCGCGCCCAGCAATTCGCCAATACCGTAAGAAAAAAACGACAGGGGACGTCGTGCCGTCACACGCGAATCGAGCTGACGCAAGCTGCCAGCCGCGGCATTGCGCGGATTGGCAAACTCCTTTTCGCCCGCCTCGCGCTGGCGCTCGTTCATCTTTTCGAAGTCACGGCGGAACATCAACACTTCGCCACGCGCTTCCAACACCGCCGGCGGGGTCCGCGTCCTCAGGCGCAGCGGGATCGAGCGCACGGTCTTGATGTTGGCCGTCACATCCTCGCCGGTCGTGCCGTCGCCTCGCGTGGCGGCCTTCACCAGCAGTCCGTCCTCATAGCGCAGCGCGACTGCCAGGCCGTCGAATTTCAACTCGCAGGCATATTCGACGGCTTGTCCAAAGAGGTCATTTGCATCGCCGTCGCGCTCATACAGCGCCTCGCTGACTCGCCGGTCGAATGCGACGACATCCTCGTCGGCAAACCCGTTGTTGAGCGACAGCATCGGGACTTTATGCGTGACGGTCGCAAAACCCGTGGCGGGCTGTCCTCCAACGCGCTGCGTCGGAGAATCGGGAGTGACCAGCTCGGGATGCTCGGTTTCGATCTGCACCAGGGCCGCGTAAAGGCGGTCGTACTCGGCATCGGGCACCGTCGGAGCGTCGAGCACGTAATAGGCGTAGTTATGCTGTTCCAGCTCGGCGCGCAGCCGCGCAGCCTGTTCGGCCGGAGAAGTGATGCCGGCACGTGCGACTGCCGTGCCGGATTTAGTAAGAGAGTCGGACATGCGCTCGTTCATTGGCGTTGACGACGATCATTATGCCAATGAAGTCGCGGTTTGTACCGCGCAAGTTGAGCGCTAAGCGGCCAATGCCGGCAACCTGCTATTGACCGAAAAGACGACGGGTCGACAGAGTGCCGGCCGGCAATCCGCGTTGTTCCAGCCGTGCATAGAGCGACATCAACTGGGTTTCGATTCCGGTCAGCGCGGCCTCCGGCAGCAGGCGGCGCTGATCATCGACAACCCGCCCGCCGATGCGCTGGCCGATTGACTTCGCGTAGTCGCACATCAACCGGAACGGCAGCAGGTCTTCGTCCGCCACAGGCACGTCGAGCAACAGCGTGATAAGGTCGCCGCCCTTGTAAGTCAGGTCGTCGCGCAGGAAATTGGTGTCGCCGAACTGCAGCGTGAACACCGGATTCTGGCGCGTGTCGAGCTTGACGAAACGCGTGCCGTCACGCGAGAGCAGCAGACCATCCTGGGTCGCCACCGCCTGGATGTAATTCGCGGACCAGGGGGCGCCGTCGGACAGCACGTTGACCGACAGTTGCGCGTCGCATTGCGCGGCGAAGCTGTCGAGGTCGCGCGCCTTGCCGACGGTCTCCATCATGTCGGGCAATTCCGGCAGGGCGTCCACCGCATCGGCCAGCGTCTGGACCTGGCTGATGAATTCGGAAAACTCGACTTCGTTGAGCGGCCCCGCGCGATTTGCCAGCTGCACCGCCATGCGCAACTGCGTATAGCGTCCACCCGAGCGCAGCAATTCCCAATGCGGGGGATCTTCCACCCAGCCTTCGACATGCACGGCCTTCCCACCGGCGCGGCGCATCCGTTGCGCCAGCGGCAGCACACGTTCGGCGTTGATCGTGCCGCCGAGCGGCAAATTCACGACACAATCGATGCGCTCATCCACGACGGCCGGCGCGATTGCCGCATTGCCCGCCGGCGCGGCCGGCTTCGGATTGGAGGCCTGCGGCTTCGGTTCGCTCGGCTCGTTCGATTTGGGGGCGCCATCATCGTGCGTCGCCGCGTCGGCAATCTGTGCAGGCGAAGCCTCTTCGACCGGCGCAGGCGCCTGGGCCGTGTCCGGCGCCTCAGGGACGTCTTCGGCCGGCGGTGTGTGCGATGCATCGACCGCCGTCCGCGCCAGCGTCGGCTCGCGCCGCTCGGCGCTCACCGGGTGAGACTTGCCGGCCGCCGGCAGGCTTGGCTCGATAAACGGACGTTCATCCTCGTGTTCGGCCGCGGCCGGCACCATCCCTTGGCTGCCGCCTTTCATCGAGCGGGGAATTCTTCGTTTCACCTTACTGCTTTGCCAGGCGTTATAAGCCACCACGCCGAGCAATATCACGATCCCTGTGCCAATCAGTCCCAGCTGCAGCTCATTCATGCGCGGCTTCCTTCTCTCGCTCCGTAGGCATTGCTATTCAATCTTTCCTGGCCAGTCCGCTCAGTTGGACTCCACCATGTTCACGGCCGATTCCATATCCACCGCAACGATGCGCGACACACCCTGCTCCTGCATGGTAACGCCGATCAGCTGGTGAGCCATTTCCATGGCGATCTTGTTGTGTGAAATGAACACAAATTGCGTTTTGCTTGACATCCGCTCGACCATCTTCGCGTAACGCTCGGTATTGGCGTCGTCGAGCGGCGCATCCACTTCGTCGAGCAGACAGAACGGTGCCGGATTCAGCTGGAACATGCCGAACACCAGCGCGATCGCGGTCAGCGCTTTCTCCCCGCCCGACAACAGGTGAATGGTCGAATTCTTCTTGCCCGGCGGTTGCGCCATCACCTGCACGCCGGCATCCAGGATTTCCTCGCCGGTCATCATCAGCTTGGCCTGGCCGCCGCCGAACAGCAACGGAAAAAGCTCGCCGAAATGCCGATTGACTTCGTCGAACGTCCCTTGCAAGAGGGTGCGCGTTTCCTGGTCGATCTTGCGGATCGCATCCTCCAGGGTATTGATAGCCTCGGTCAGATCGGCCGATTGCGCGTCGAGGAAGGTCTTGCGCTCGCGCGCGGCGGTCAATTCGTCCAGGGCGGCCATATTGACCGGTCCGAGCGCATTGATCGCATTGTTGATCCGCGTCACCTCGCCTTGCAGCCATGAGGGCTTCATATCGGCCTGCAGCCGGGCAGCCAGCGCCGCCTCATCGACCTGCGCGGCCGCCAGTTGTTCGGCAAACTGCTCCCGGTTCAAACGCGCCGCCTGTTCCTTCAGCTGCAGCTCGGTAATCCGATCGCGCAGCGGCTGCAAACCTCGCTCGACCGTCAGGCGCTGCTCATCCATCTGCCGCAACTGCAATGTCAGCGCATCCAGTTCCGAGCGGGCCGCAGTGAGGATCTCCTCCTTTTCGGCCCGCACCGTCAGGGCGTCCTGCAAACCGTTCTCGACGGTTTGCTCGGTAATTTTTACCAACTCAATCTGAGCTTGCTCGATGCTCGCGACGAGGCGTTCGGCCTGCTCATGCGATGTCTGAATATTTCTTGTTAATTCATTGATTTTATTTTCGATATTCTTCTCGGCAAATTTGGCTTCCTGAGCAGCGCGCTCAAGATCCCGCAGTTGATTGCGCGCCTCGCCAAGCATGGTGTCGAGCGATTCGAATTCGAGCTGCCCATCCTCGAAATGCGCCTGCAACTCGGCCAACCGGGCATCGGCCTGTTCGAAATTCGCCTCCGACTCCGCCCGCAGGGCCAGTTGCTCCTCGATTTGCAGGGCGATTTCGCGCAACTCGTCGTCGATTTGCGTGCTGCGTGCGTTGTAGCGCTCGTATGCCTGGGTCAGCTTGAGCACATCCAGCTGCAGCGCATGAACTTGCTGGGTCGCCCGCTCGGCACGCGCTCGCATCTCGCCAAGCGCCTGACTGCTCTGGCTGTAGGCGGCTTCGCAGCGCACCGCGGCGGTCTTGGCTTCGTCACCCAGCAGCATCTGCGCGCGCAGTTGCCTGGTCAGGTTTTCAATTTCCTGCTGCCGGGCGAGCAGTCCGGCCTGCTCGGAGTCCGCCGCATACAGTTGCACGCCAACGCGGCTGACCAGATGACCTGCTGGCACGACCAGCGTCGCGCCGGCCGGCAGCTGCGCGCGCAGCAACAGCGCCTGTGCCATGTCGTCGGCCACAAACACGGCCCCCAGCCATTCCTGCAACACCGCCCGCAACCCCGGATCGTCGATGCGCAGCAACGCCATCAAGGGACGCAGCCCGGCCGGCGACTCGAGCGGGAGGCTCGCCGCCGGGGGCGAATAAAACGCCAGTTTGGCCGGGGGAGCATCGCTGGCAAACGCCTTGATCCAGTCAAGATTGCTGATTTCGAGTGCCGCCAACCGCTCGCGCAGCACCGACTCGAGTGCATTTTCCCAGCCCGGCTCGATATGCAGCTTTTTCCAGAGGCGCGGCAATTGCGCGAGTTCGTGCTTGTCGAGCCAGGGCTGGACCTTGCCCTCGGTCTGCACGCTTTCCTGCAACTGCTTGAGCGCGGCAAGGCGTGCTTCGAGTTGTGCGATCGCGGCTGCTTCGGCCTGCACCCTAGCCTGCGCCGACCGCCGCTCCTCGTCCAGGCGCGGCAACGCTTCTTGCGCTTCGGCCAGCGCCGCCTGTGCGTCCTCGAGCAGCGCCTGCTGCTCGGCCAACTCGCCACGCAGATTTTCCAGCAAGACTTCGTCCGGCTTGTCGAGCCCGCGCGCCTCGCCCTGCAGGCGCTCCTGGCGCTGCTGCAATTGCTGCAGGGACTGGTCGGCGTTGCGTTGATGTGCGGCCTCGAGTTTCAGGGCCTGCTCGACCTGGGCGATTTCCGCACGTTGCTCGTTGAGCCCGGCCTGAGCGTCGCGCCAGCGAGCCTCGGTGGCCGGCAGTGCGTCACCGCGCGCGGCAGCCTCGTCCTGCGCCCGCGCGCTGCGCTCCTCGGCAATCGATAATTCCTCGGTCGCCTCGGCCAACTCGCTCTGCGCCTGGGCCGAACGTGCCAGCCACTGCTCGCGCTGGGCGCTCAGGGCGGCGAGCTGCGCCTGCACCCGGTTGCGCGACTCCACCACGAAGCGGATTTCCGCCTCGAGCCGGCTGACTTCGGCGTTCGCTTCATACAGTCCACTTTGTGCGGCCTGCACGGCATCGGTCGAGGTGTAGTGCGCGGCGCGCAGGGTTTCCAGCTCGGACTCCGAGGCCCGCAGCCGAGCCATCTGGGCTTCCAGGTCGATCTGCGCCTGCTCGATGGCGCGCTGCTGGCGCTCCTGTTCGGCCTGCGCTTCATTTCTGCGTAACAGCCAGAGCAGTTGCTGCTTCTCTTCGCCGTCGCTTTGCAGGGCCTTGAACTGTTGCGCGACCGCCGCCTGGGATTCGAGCTTGTCCAGGTTACTCGCCAGCTCCCGCAGAATATCTTCTACCCGCGTCAGATTCTCGCGCGTATCGTGCAGGCGGTTTTCCGTCTCGCGGCGGCGCTCCTTGTATTTGGATACGCCCGCGGCCTCTTCCAGAAATACCCGCAACTCATCGGGCTTGGCCTCGATGATGCGGGAAATCATGCCCTGACCGATGATCGCGTAGGCGCGTGGGCCCAGGCCCGTGCCAAGGAAAATGTCCTGAATGTCGCGGCGGCGTGCCGGCAGGTTGTTGATGTAATAGCTCGACGTGCCGTCGCGCGTCAGCACGCGCTTGACGGCGATCTCCGCGTACTGGCTCCATTGGCCGGCCGCGCGGCCGTCGCTGTTATCGAAAATCAGCTCGACGCTGGACCGGCTGGCGGGTTTGCGGGTGGTCGAGCCATTGAAAATGACGTCCTGCATCGATTCGCCGCGCAATTCGGAAGCGCGCGACTCGCCGAGCACCCAGCGCACCGCGTCGATAATATTCGACTTGCCGCAGCCGTTGGGCCCGACGACCCCCACCAGTTGGCCGGGCACGTGAAAATGGGTCGGATCGACGAAGGATTTGAAGCCAGCCAGTTTGATGGAGGTCAGACGCACGGCAGGTTCGCTTATACGGTCATTGGAAAAACGCTGGACACGCCCACAGCAGCGTCAGCACACCCTGTCGGCCCTGATCGCGCTGGCGCGGCACCAGGGAGCCGGATTCATGGGTGTGAATCATACCATCGCATCCCCGGCTCGGGCCCTTTTCCCGGCATCGCGATGCGAAGTTTCGGGTAACAGACCAGCGATGACGCCTGCCGCCACAATGCAAGTACCGCCGGCAACTTCGCGCAACCCGAGCACTTCACCAGCGATCAGGCACGAGGACACCGCCGCCACGACGATCTCGAACAGCATGATCAGCGCCGCGCGGTTGGCGGCGACGCGAGCCAGGCCGAACTGCACGATCACATTGGTCGCGGCGATCGTCACACCCAGCGCGATCAGAACCAGCGCGGCAGGCACGCGCTGCGAAACCGGCGCCGCACCGTGCCCCAAAGCCTCGGGCATGATCCACAGCGACAGCGCGCCGGTGATCACGCAACCGACAAACATCACCCAGGTCCGCATCTCCGCCCGCATCTCGGGCAATACCTGGCTGGCACGCCGAACCAGCACATTGTTGGCCGCAAACCCCATCCCGGCCAGCAGCCCCATCCACTCGGCCGGCGTGGCCGGTACCGGCCACCCGCCCTTGGCCGGCCAAAGCATCAGCGCGGCCCCGCCCAGCGCCAGCGCGATGAGCAGCGCGCCAGCGACGGTGAGCCGCTCGCTCAGCAACCATTGCGCCAGCAGGGCCGTCCACACCGGGCTCAGATAAAACAGCAGTAGAACCCGCATCACATAGCCGTGCGTGGTACCCCAGACGAAACAGATATTTGCGACGCCGGCCGCCAGACCGATGGCCGGCAGCAACCACGAAGCGCGCAGCGTCGAGAACCGGCGCCAGTAAACCACGCTGATGAAAAGCGTCGCGACCACTGCGCTCAACACTTGCGCCAAAGCCGCGGAAATCCCCCACGTCAGCAGCATCCGGTACGGATACCAGGAAATGCCCCACACCGACGATCCGACCAGAATCGACAGCGCCGGTGCCCAGCCCGGCGCTGCTGGAGCCGAGCGAACCGCTTCCGTCATGTTTTCCCCTTAAGAAAGCCGCCGAATGCCGCGCCGCCGATGAAGACATTCAGCGCCGAGGCGTTCTACCACGGTATAATTTTCGACTTGCCAATTTTGCGCTATCACTGCGCGTCGGCGTGAACACCCCCGATCACCCCCGATGCATTGACCGAGAATCCTCATCGCCCGTGAATCCGTTACTCGCAAAACTCCAGCCGTACCCCTTCGAGAAGCTCAGAGCCCTGGTGCAGGACATCACGCCGGCGGCTGGTTTTAAACCCATCAGTTTCGGCATTGGCGAGCCCAAGCACCCCACCCCGCTGTTCATCAAGGAAGCCCTGAGCGACGCGCTCGGCGGCTTGTCCAATTATCCAGCGACCCAGGGCACCGAGGCTTTGCGGCAGGCCATCGCCAACTGGCTCGAAAAACGTTACCGGCTGCCGAACGTCAACCCGGCAACCGAAGTACTGCCGGTCAACGGTTCTCGCGAGGCGCTGTTTTCGTTCGCCCAGGCAGTGGTCGACGCCAGCCGTCCCGGTGCGCTGGTGTTGTGTCCGAATCCGTTCTACCAGATTTACGAGGGTGCGGCGCTCCTGGCAGGGGCGACCCCTTATTTCGCCAACAGCGATCCGGCGCGCAATTTTGCGCCCGATTACGATGCAGTGCCAGCAGAAATCTGGCAGCAGGTGCAACTGCTGTTCGTTTGCTCGCCGGGCAATCCGACCGGCGCGGTACTCGGCCTGGACGACTGGCGCAAACTATTCGCGCTGTCCGACCAGTACGGCTTCACCATCGCCAGCGACGAATGTTATTCGGAGATTTATTTCGACGAAGAACGCCCGCCGCTCGGCGGGTTGGAGGCAGCGCACCAGTTGGGTCGGAATTTTGACCGCCTGGTGGTGTTTTCCAGCCTGTCCAAACGCTCCAACGTGCCGGGCATGCGCTCGGGGTTCGTCGCGGGTGACGCAGCCTTGCTCAAGCAATTCCTGCTTTACCGCACCTACCATGGCTGCGCGATGAGCCCGGCGATCCAGGCCGCCAGCGTCGCGGCCTGGAGCGACGAGGCGCACGTGCGCCTCAATCGCAGCAAATATGTGCGCAAATTCCAGACGATCGCGCCACTGCTGGGCGAAGTACTGGACGTCGCCATGCCCGACGCGGGCTTTTATCTGTGGGCCCGCGTCGACCGGCGAACCGGCCTGTCGGATACCGAATTCACCCGGCGCCTGCTGGCCGACTACAATGTGACTGTTCTGCCCGGCTCGTTTCTCGGCCGGGAAAGCCAGGGGACCAATCCGGCAAAGAATTTCGTACGCATCGCACTGGTGGCGGAAGTCGACGAATGCACCGAAGGTGCTCAACGCATCGTGCAATGCTGCCGAAGTCTTTAATTTCTTTTTTTATCGATCTATACCATGTCGCAACAACTGCAAAATATCATCGACCAAGCCTGGGACAACCGCGCTGAGATCTCCGCCAAGAACGCACCGGCCGACGTGCGCGAAGCTGTCAATCACGTGCTCGGCGAGCTCGACCGGGGCGCACTGCGCGTGGCTGAAAAGAAAGACGGCCAGTGGATTGTCAACCAATGGCTGAAGAAGGCGGTGCTGCTGTCGTTCCGCCTGGAAGACAACGTGCCGATGCCGGCCGGCGGTTTTTCGCAGTTCTACGACAAGGTGCCGACCAAGTTCGCCAATTACACCGCGGAAGATTTCGCGGCCGGCGGCTTTCGCGTGGTCCCCCCCGCCGTGGCCCGGCGCGGCTCGTTCATCGCCCGCAACGTCGTGCTGATGCCCTCGTACGTGAATATCGGTGCCTACGTCGATGAAAGCACGATGGTCGACACGTGGGCTACCGTCGGCTCATGCGCGCAGATCGGCAAGAACGTGCACCTGTCGGGCGGCGTCGGCATCGGCGGCGTGCTCGAGCCGCTGCAGGCCAATCCGGTCGTCATCGAAGACAACTGCTTCATCGGCGCGCGCTCCGAAGTCGTCGAGGGCGTCATCGTCGAGGAAAACTCGGTTATCTCGATGGGTGTCTACATCGGCCAGTCCACCAAAATCTACGACCGTGAAACCGGCGAGGTGCATTACGGCCGCGTGCCGGCAGGCTCCGTGGTGGTGCCGGGCAACCTGCCCTCGAAAGACGGCAAGTACAGCCTCTACTGCGCCGTCATCGTCAAGAAGGTCGACGCGCAAACGCGCGCCAAGACCGGCATCAACGAACTGCTGCGGGGCGACTGACCATGAGCGCGGTGCTGCACGGCATTCCCAATTGCGACACCGTGAAAAAGGCCCGCGTCTGGCTCGACGAGCAGCGCGTGGCCTACACGTTCCAAGATTTCAAGAAAGCCGGCGTGAGCGCCGCCATGCTCAGCGGCTGGCTGACCCAGGTGCCGCTCGAGACGCTGCTCAATCGGCGGGGCACCACCTGGCGCAAACTCACCGCGGCCGAGCAGGCCAGCGCCAGCGATGAAGCCGGCGCAATCGCGCTGATGATGGCCCAGCCTTCGCTGATCAAGCGTCCCGTATTGGTTGCGCACGGACGCGTTACCGTCGGCTTCAAGCCCGAACTCTATCGAGCGCTGTTCTGAACGCCCATGACCCATACGTCGCCCCACACGTCGTCCCATCCGCCCTCGCCCACCCTGGTGCTCACCGAGCAATTGATTGCCCGCCGATCGGTGACGCCCGACGACCAGGACTGCCAGGACCTGCTGATCGAACGCCTCGCGCCGCTCGGGTTCGTCTGCGAGACGATCGTCTCGGGCGACGTCACCAATCTCTGGGCAGTGCGGCGCGGTAGCGCAGGCACGGACGGCAAGCTGCTCGTGTTCGCCGGCCACACGGATGTCGTGCCGACCGGCCCGCTCGATCAGTGGCACTCCGATCCATTTCTGCCGACCCATCGCGACGGCAAGCTCTATGGCCGCGGCGCTGCCGACATGAAGACCTCGATCGCCGCGTTCGTCGTCGCAGCGGAGGAGTTCATCGCACTCGAGCCGGATCACCGCCATGCCATCGGACTGCTGATCACCAGCGACGAGGAAGGACCCGCCACCGACGGCACGGTCAAGGTCGTGCAGGCCCTGCAGCAACGGGGCGAGCGCCTGGACTACTGCATCGTCGGCGAGCCGACATCGGTCGACACGCTGGGCGACATGGTCAAGAACGGCCGGCGCGGATCGCTGTCCGGCAAACTGACCGTCAAGGGCGTGCAAGGCCATATCGCTTATCCGCACCTGGCGAGCAATCCGATTCATCTGGTCGCGCCGGCGCTGGCCGAACTGGTGGCCGAGCGTTGGGACGACGGCAACGAATATTTCCCGCCGACCACCTGGCAGATGTCGAATATCCATGCCGGCACCGGCGCCACCAACGTCATCCCTGGCGAGGCGGTGATCGATTTCAATTTCCGCTTTTCCACCGCCAACACGGTCGAGAGCCTGCAGGCGCGCGTTCGGGCGATACTCGACAAACATGGTTTTGCCTACGACCTGAACTGGACCGTCGGCGGCCTGCCGTTTCTGACCCCGCGCGGCGATCTCTCGCAAGCGCTTGGCGCGGCCATCCGGCAGGAAACCGGCGTCGAGACCACGCTCTCCACCACGGGCGGCACGTCGGACGGGCGCTTCATTGCCCAGATTTGCCCGCAAGTGATCGAATTCGGGCCGCCCAACGCCAGCATTCACAAAATCGACGAGCACATCGAAATCGCGTTCATCGAACCGCTCAAAAACGTATATCGCGGCGTACTGCTGCAGCTGGTGCGGTAGGTTTCCCAATAACGATCTTCCGCGCTGCCGGCCGCCGGCGGCGTCAATCTGGAGAAGTTCATGTCCGACCATCCCTTCACGACGGTGCGCGATCTGCTGCGCTACGCCGTCTCGCGTTTTACCGAGGCCAAGCTGGCGTTCGGCCACGGGTGCGCGTCAGCGTACGACGAGGCTGCCTACCTGGTACTGCACACGCTGCATTTACCGCTCGACACGCTCGATCCGTTTCTCGACGCCACCTTGCTGCCAGCCGAAATCGAGCGCGTGTTGTCGGTCATCAACCGGCGTGCCGGCGAGCGCGTGCCCGCCGCCTACATCACCAATGAAGCCTGGATGCACGGCTACCGGTTCTATGTCGACGAGCGCGTGATCGTGCCGCGCTCGTTCCTGGGCGAATTGCTGGAGGAGCAGTTCGCTCCCTGGATCGCCCAGCCGGAACAAATCAGCCACGTGCTCGAACTCTGCACCGGCTCCGGCTGCCTGGCGATTCTGGCAGCCGAAGCTTTCGCGCAGGCGCACATCGATGCGGTCGACCTGTCCGGCGACGCACTGGCGGTCGCCGCGATCAACGTCCGGGACTACGAATTGCAGGATCGCATCGCCTTGCACCAGGGCGATCTTTACGCGCCGCTGCCATCCACGCGGTACGACCTAATTCTGAGCAATCCGCCATACGTCAATGACCAGGCAATGCAGAGCCTGCCCGCCGAATACAGGCACGAACCCCGCATGGCCCTGGCCGGCGGCAACGACGGTATGGAGGTGGTGCGCCGCATCATCGCCGATGCCGGGCAATGGCTCACCCCCGACGGCCTGCTGGTCATCGAGGTCGGTCACGAGCGCGCCCACGTCGAGGCGGCCTTCCCCGACCTGGAAATGACGTGGCTGAGCACCAGCGCCGGCGACGACATGGTATTCCTGGTGCACGCCGCGGCGCTGCCATGACGGCGCGAGCCAATCTTTCCAGATAATGTCGCTGACACCGTTTCATCTCGGATCGCTGCTTGCACTGCTGCACCTGCTCGGCATATTGGCCGCGATCCACGCCATCCTGACGGTGCGCACCTCGCAGGGCGCGGTCGCGTGGGCCGTATCGCTGCTCGCCGCGCCTTACTTCACCCTGATTCCCTATTTGATCCTGGGGCGCAGCAAATTCTCCGGCTATGTCGAGGCGCGCCGGCAGCGAAACCGCTTAATGCACTCGCGCGTTGGCGAAATCGACTGGCATGCCGGCCAGCCGGGCGCGCTGCAACGGAACGTCGGGTTCAGCGCGCTCACACGCCTGACCGGCATGCCGTTTACCGCGAACAACGGCGTGCGGCTGCTGATCAATGGCGACGCGACCTTCGCGGCCATATTCGAAGCGCTGCGCCGGGCACGCAGTTACATCATCGTGCAATTTTTCATCGTGCATGACGATGCGCTGGGCCGGGAATTGCAGCAGATTCTGCTCGAGCGCGCCGCCGCCGGTGTCAAGGTGTACTTCCTGTACGACAGTATCGGCAGTTACGATCTGCCGGCGCAGTACACCGAGACGCTGCGCGACGGCGGTGTCCATGCGCACGCTTTCGCCACGCAGCGCAGCCTCATCAAACGCTTCCTCAACCGCTTTCAGCTCAACTTCCGCAATCACCGCAAAATCGTCGTGATCGACGGCGACCGTGCCTTCATCGGCGGGCATAACGTCGGGGTCGAATATCTTGGCCGCAAGCCACCCCTGTCACCCTGGCGCGACACCCACATCGATGTCACCGGGCCGGCCGTCATCGGTATTCAGCGCGCATTTGTGGAAGACTGGCACTGGGCCACCGGTGAGATTCCCTCGGTCAAGCGCCTGCCGGCCCCGTCCGGGGCCAGCATGCATTGCCAGGTGGTTCCCAGCGGCCCGGCCGACCGGCTCGAGACCTGCTCGCTGTTTTTCGTCGAGTGCATCAATGCCGCCGAACAACGGGTCTGGATCACCACGCCTTACTTCATCCCGGACGAGGCGGTTTTCTCGGCACTGCGCCTGGCGGTACTGCGCGGCGTCGACGTGCGCCTGTTGATTCCGAGCCGGCGCGATCACTACGTCGTGTTCGAGGCCACCACGCTCTACGCCTATGACGCGGTGCGCGCCGGCATCCAGGTCTACCAATACCAGCCCGGCTTCGTGCATCAAAAGGTCGTGCTGATCGACGACGCCGCCGCCGCGGTAGGCAGCGCCAACCTTGATAATCGCTCTTTCCGGCTCAATTTCGAGATCATGCTGTTGACCGTCGACGACGTCTTCGCCAAGGATGTCGAACACATGCTCGATACCGATTTCGCCCAGGCCAGGCCAATGACGCGCGACGCTTACTACCGTTTGCCTTTCTGGCGACGCATCGCGATGCACGTCGCGCGGCTGTTCGCCCCCATCCTGTAATTGCCCGCCCGCTAAAATACGGGTTTCACCGATTTTGACCGCATTGTGATTCGTTTCGAACGCCTTAGCCTGTCGCGTGGCACCAAGCCACTTTTCGATAACACCTCGGTGCTGATCAATCCCGGCGAGGCGGTCGGCCTGATCGGCGCCAACGGCGCCGGCAAAACCACGCTGTTCGCGCTGCTGCGCGGCGCGCTGCATGCGGATGGCGGCGAGGTGACGATGCCGCCGAGCTGGCGCATCGCGCACGTCATGCAGGAAACGCCGGCCGTCGAGCGCATTGCGCTGGACTATGTGCTCGATGGCGACACGGCGCTGCGCGCGGCCGAAGCCGCCATCGAAGCGGCTCAGCGCCAGCACGATGGCCACGCCGAGGCCGAGGCGCATGCCACCTTCGCCGATGTCGACGGCTATACCGCGCCGGCGCGAGCTGAAGCGCTGTTGCTGGGCCTGGGCTTCACGCTCGAGCAAACGCGCCAGGCGGTCGCCAGTTTTTCCGGCGGCTGGCGCATGCGGCTGAACCTCGCGCAAGCTTTGATGTGTCCGTCCGATCTGCTGCTGCTCGACGAGCCGACCAACCACCTCGATCTCGATGCGATCGTCTGGCTCGAAGACTGGCTGCGCCGCTACGCCGGCACGCTGATCGTGATCTCGCACGATCGGGAGTTTCTCGATGGCGTGTGCAATGTGACGCTGCACATCGAAAATCAGCAGATCAAGCGCTACGGCGGCAACTATAGCCAGTTCGAAGTACTGCGAGCTCAACAGATCGCGCTGCAGCAAAGCGCCTATGAGAAGCAGCAAAAAACCATTGCCCACCTGGAAAGCTTCATCAACCGCTTCAAGGCGAAGGCCACCAAGGCGCGGCAAGCGCAGAGCCGGGTCAAGGCGCTCGAGCGCATGGAGCTGATCGCGCCGGCTCACGTCACCTCGCCATTCACCTTTGAATTCCGCTCACCGGACGCCGCGCCCAACCCGATGCTGGTCCTCGAAGACGTGCGCTGCGGCTATCGTGCCGAGAACGACGGCGGTGCCTCCGCCATGGCGGAGAAAGTCATCCTGCCGGCGGTCACGCTGTCGGTGCAAAACGAGCAACGTATCGGCCTGCTGGGCGCCAACGGCCAGGGCAAATCGACCCTGATCAAAACGCTGGCCGGCACGCTCGCGCCATTGGCCGGCCGCGTCAAACACGGCAAAGGCCTGCAGATCGGTTACTTCGCGCAGCACCAGGTCGAAACGCTTCGCCACGACGACTCCCCGCTGCAACATATGGCGCGATTGGCGCCGGACACCCGCGAGCAGGAACTGCGCGATTTCCTCGGCGGTTTCAATTTCCGTGGCGACATGGCAAGCGCGCCGATCGCCCCATTCTCCGGTGGCGAGAAAGCCCGGCTGGCCCTGGCGCTGATCATCTGGCAAAAGCCGAATCTGCTGCTGCTCGACGAGCCGACCAACCACCTCGACCTGGAAACGCGCCATGCATTGACCATGGCGCTGGCGCAATTCGATGGCACCTTGATTCTCGTGTCGCACGATCGGCATTTGCTGCGCGCCACCACCGACCAATTCCTGCTGGTCGCCGGCGGGCGCGTGCAGCCGTTCGACGGCGACCTGGACGACTACCGCGACTGGCTGTTGCAGGACGCTGCGGACAAACGCAGCGCGTCACGCGCGGCTGCCAGGCCGGACGCCGGCGCGCCGGCTGACACGGGCACCAACCGCAAGGAGCAGCGCCGCGCCGAAGCTGAAGAACGGCAACGGCTGACTCAGTTGCGCAAACCGCTGCAAAACAAAATCGCCAAGCTGGAGAAGGAACTGGCCGAGCTCGAGCAGGAGAAGCAACGGCTCGAAGCCATTTTGGCCGACTCGGCCACCTATACCGACACCAACAAAACGCTGTTGACCGACAGCCTGAAGCGTCAGGGCGAGCTCACCGCCCGGCTGGCCGAAGTCGAGAGCGCATGGCTCGACGCGCAGGAAGCGATCGACAGGATCGCCTGAACGATCGGCGCGTACGCAGCGGCGTCAGAGCGCCGCGATGGCCTGGTCGATACGATCGACCGCACGCACCTCGAGTCCGTCGATAGGTTGCTTGGGAGCATTGGCCTTGGGGATGATTGCCAGCGAAAAACCGAGTTTCGCGGCTTCTTTCAAACGGTCCTGCCCGCGCGGGCTGGGCCTTATTTCGCCGGCCAGACCGACCTCGCCGAACGCCACGATGCCGCGCGGCAGCGGCCGGTTGCGCAATGACGAGTGAATCGCGAGCATGACCGCCAGATCGGCCGCCGGCTCGGTGATTTTTACGCCGCCCACGGCATTGAGAAAGACATCCTGATCGAAACACGCAATACCGGCATGGCGATGCAACACCGCCAGCAGCATCGCCAAGCGATTCTGTTCGAGCCCGACGGCCAGGCGCCGGGGGTTCGGCACTTGCGCCGTGTCGACCAGGGCCTGGATTTCGACCAGCAGCGGCCGCGTGCCTTCCTGCGTGACCAGCACGCACGAGCCTGGTACGGTCTGATCGTGCTGCGACAGAAACAGCGCCGATGGATTGGAGACGCCCCGCAGCCCTTTTTCGGTCATGGCGAATACGCCAAGCTCGTTGACCGCACCAAAGCGGTTCTTGAAGGCGCGCACCAGCCGGAACGACGAATGCGTATCGCCCTCGAAGTAAAGCACCGTATCGACGATATGCTCGAGCACGCGGGGCCCGGCCAGGTTGCCCTCCTTGGTCACGTGCCCGACCATGATCACGGTCACGCCGGACTGCTTGGCCGTGCGCGTGAGTTGCGCAGCGCATTCGCGCACCTGCGCGACGGAGCCGGGGGCGGAGGTCAATGCCTCGGAATAAACGGTCTGGATGGAATCGATCACGACGATCTCGGGGCGCTCGGCCTCGATCGCCGCCAGGATCTTCTCCAACTGAATTTCAGCCAGCAAATGGAGCTCGCCGCTGGCCGGACCGGTCAGATCCAGACGCTGCGCCCGCAGTGCGATCTGCGCGCCGGACTCCTCGCCGCTGACATAAAGCGCCGGCCGCTCGCGCGCGACCTGCGCCAGCGATTGCAGCAGCAGCGTCGATTTTCCGATGCCCGGGTCGCCGCCGATGAGCACCACCCCACCGGCCACCAGCCCGCCGCCCAGCACCCGGTCGAACTCGCCGATGCCGCTCGAAAAACGCGGCACGTCCGCTGCCTCGATATCCGCCAGACGCCGCACCGGCGTGCTCTTGGCCAGCGCCTGGTAGCGATGCCCCGAGGGGGATTCGGCGACCGTTTCCAATAACGAATTCCAGGCGTTGCAATGCGGGCATTGGCCCTGCCATTTCGGCACCTGGCCGCCGCATTCCGAACAGGTATAAATCGTCTTGGCTTTGGCCATCCGGGACAGATCTCAGAAATTTCAGAAATAACGAGGGGACAACGCGGGAGATGTCGAGCGCTTACTGCTCGATCACCGGCACGCGCGGCGCCAGTGCGCACATCAACTCGTAACCGATCGTTCCGCACGCGCAGGCCACGTCGTCGATCGGCAGCCCACGCCCCCACAGCACGGCGTTGCTGCCCACGCGGGCTTCCGGCACGGGACTGAGATCGACCATCAGCATGTCCATCGAAACGCGACCGACCACCTGGGTCAGGATGCCAGCGACCAAGACAGGCGTGCCTGTCGGAGCGTGGCGCGGATAACCGTCGGCGTAACCGCAGGCCACCACACCGATGCGCATCGGCCGCTCGGCGGTAAACACGCTGCCGTAGCCGACGGTCTGCCCGGCACCGAGCTCCTGCACGGCGATCACCTCGCTCTCGAGTGTCATCGCGGGTTGCAGGCCGAGCCCCTCGACATCCGCGGTTCTGCCGCTAGGCGAGCCGCCGTACAGGGCGATGCCGGGCCGCACCCAGGCGTAATGCGTCTGCGGATGAAACAGCGTCGCCGCCGAATTCGCCAGGCAGCGCTCACCAGGAATATCGCGTGCGCCGCGCTCGAACGCTTCCATCTGATAGTCGACGCCGCGCTCGCCGTCGGCATCCGAAAAATGCGTCATGAGCACGATCTGGCCGACTCCAGGCATCGCACGGACACGCTCCCAGGCCGCGCGGTATCGCTCGGGCACGAAGCCCAGCCGGTTCATGCCGCTGTTCATCTTGAGCTGCACCGTCAGCGGCTTCGACAGCCGCGCACCTTCGAGCATGCGCAATTGCTCGTCGCAATGCACGGTCGTGGTGAGGCCGTATTCATCGATGACCTTGAGATCCGCGGGTTCAAAAAAACCTTCCAGCAGCAAAATCGGACCGGCCCAGCCGAGTTCGCGCAAGCGCACCGCCTCATTCAAATCGAGCAGACCGAAGCCGTCGGTCTCACGCAGGCCGGGAAAGGCGCGTTCGATGCCATGCCCGTAGGCATTGGCCTTGACCACGGACCAGACCTTGGCATCGGGCGCGTGGCGCCGGGCAACATCGAGATTATTGGCAAGCGCTGCGGTGTGAATCGTGGCACGAATGGGACGAGGCATGACGATGAAGTTCTTCGGACGAGAGAGTGATTGAGTTCGGGGCTTTGCGACGGCAGCCGACCGAGGCCGGCGCCGCGCAGCGGCCGGCCGCGGCCGGGCTCGGTTAGGATTATGCATATTTTCGTGTTATAAAGCCGTGCGCACAACTTGTTTTGCCGATTTCTTTTTCCCGCCAGAGGAGCCGCCGAGGGCTTGGCCGCGCCGGACCACACTCAGCCGGCGGTGAGCGCCGGTGACATGGGACGGACGCAAAACCGCCGTCGGGAACCAATCCAAGCTGAGATGAAGACAGGTTTTTACACCATCATGGCCGCGCAGTTTTTTTCGTCGCTGGCCGATAACGCATTGCTTATTGCTGCGATAGCGCTCCTCAAGGATTCCCATGCGCCGCAATGGATGACGCCGCTTCTTAAGCTGTTTTTCGTGTTGTCCTACGTCGTTTTGGCGGCATTTGTCGGCGCATTCGCCGATTCCATGGCCAAGGGCAAGGTCATGTTCATCACCAACAGCATCAAGGTGGTGGGCTGCATCATGATGATGGCAGGCTCCCATCCGCTGATCGCCTACGGCATCGTCGGTTTCGGCGCGGCCGCCTACTCGCCGGCCAAGTACGGCATTCTGACCGAATTGCTGCCAGCCGAGCGGCTGGTGGCCGCCAACGGCTGGATCGAAGGCCTGACGGTTACATCCATCATTCTCGGCACCGTCCTCGGCGGCGCGCTCGTCAATCCGCACATCGCGCACTACATCATCGCTCGCACACCGGCTGCCATCAGCACCTCTGCCGATGCCGCCATGCTGGTCATCATGGGCATCTACATCGTCGCCGCGCTGATCAATCTCGGCATCCCCGACACCGGCGCACGCTACCGGCGTCAACAACGCAATCCGATACGCCTGATCACGGACTTCGCCGGCTGCTTCGTGACCCTTTGGCAGGATCGGCTCGGCCAGATATCCCTGGCCGTCACCACGCTGTTCTGGGGCGCCGGCGCCACGCTGCAGTTCATTGTCTTGAAATGGGCCGAAAAGGCCCTCGACATGAATCTGTCCGAAGGCGCGATTCTGCAAGCGGTGTCCGCGCTGGGCGTGGCGATCGGCGCGATGCTCGCGGCCGCCAGGATACCTCTGAAAAAATCGTTGTCGGTATTGCCGGTGGGCATTGCCATGG
The DNA here is from genome assembly GCF_001931675.1 of Pandoraea thiooxydans. Classification (NCBI taxonomy): domain Bacteria; kingdom Pseudomonadati; phylum Pseudomonadota; class Betaproteobacteria; order Burkholderiales; family Burkholderiaceae; genus Pandoraea; species Pandoraea thiooxydans. Next base: position 2,258,071 of record NZ_CP014839.1, read on the forward strand.
GCATCGTCGTGATGGGCATGGCCTTTTTCTCGAAACACACGCTGCCGGACTGGCCGATCAGCATCGGCTTCTGGCACGTTCCGTTCTATCTGGTGGTTGCTTACCTGTTTTTGATTCTGGTGGGCGGCCTGGCAGGCTTTTTTGTGGTGCCGATGAACGCCCTGCTGCAACATCGCGGGCACATCCTTCTGTCGGCGGGCCACTCCATCGCCGTGCAGAATTTCAACGAGAATCTGTCGGTGCTGCTGATGCTGTGCCTCTACGCGCTGCTGATCTGGTTCAACGTGCCGGTCGGCGTGGTGATCGTGCTGTTCGGCACCTTCGTATGCTGCACCATGTGGCTGGTGATGCGCCGCCATCAAGCCAATCAGCGTGAGTTCGATTCGGTGGCGCTGATCGGCGAAATCAAGCACTGACGACAATGGCGGCTCGCATCTTCAATGTACTGACCATCGCCGGGTCCGATCCCGGTGGCGGAGCCGGTATCCAGGCCGATCTCAAAACGTTCTCGGCGCTGGGCGCCTACGGCATGAGCGCGATCACCGCACTGACCGCGCAAAACACCCTCGGTGTCAGCGCAGTGCACGTGGTGCCGAGCGCATTCGTCGCCGCCCAACTCGACGCCGTGTTCAGTGACATCGAGTGCGCCGCGGTGAAGATCGGCATGCTGGCCAACGCCGATATCGTACGCACGGTGGCCCAGGCATTGCGACGCTACCGCCCCCCTCACGTGGTGCTGGATACCGTCATGGTGTCGAAAAACGGACATGCGCTGCTTGCGCCTGAAGCGGTCGAGGCGCTGCGCCTGGAACTACTGCCGCTGGCCGACCTGATCACGCCCAACCTGCCTGAAGCGGCCGTGCTGCTCGACCAGCCGCCAGCGACCGACGAAACTGCAATGGCGATGCAGGCACAAGCACTGCGCGACCTGGGCGCGCGCAACGTGCTGCTCAAGGGTGGACATCTGGGTGGCGCCAACAGCCCCGATTGGCTGCTCACCGAGCAGGGCAGCGAAAGGTTCGACGCCCCGCGCCTGCCGATGCGCAATACCCACGGCACCGGCTGCACGCTATCGGCCGCACTCGCCGCCCTGCGCCCGCAACATGACGGCTGGCCGGATACCGTGCGCGCCGCAAAGCAATACGTGAGTCAGGCGCTGGGATCGAGCGACGCGTTGCAGGTCGGCCATGGCATCGGCCCGCTCCATCATTTTCACGCCTGGTGGCCGCGCCGCACCGGCTGAGCCGCTCAGGACGTTTCGCCCCGCTGTGCCGCGCGCTGCCACAGTTCCGCCATGCGCCGGCGCGCACGCGCGAGCCAGTCGTCCGGGACGATGAACCCGCGTTGGGTCTCGTCCCATGTGCCATCCGCATTTTCGGCCAGGCCGACCACCAGCAGGGGCTCATGCGGCTGACCGTTTTGCCAGAGCGCGGCGATGCGCGCGCCCAACGCTGGCCGATCCATGACCTCTGAGGCTGTCAGGCGCGCCGGCGCCAGCCAGTGAACGCGCGGCAGCACGCTCCAGGCGGCGACTGCCGAGCCGTTGGCTGCCGCATCGGTCGCCTGTTGCCACTCGGCCCGCGTGGCCCACCACCCTCGCCCGTGGCCGGCCGAGATCACCGCCGGCAACGGCACACTCGGCACAGCATCGCGGCCGGCACCGAGTGGGTGGAACATCCAGCCCTTCAAATACGCCTGCGCCTGCCATGGCCCGGCGTGCGGCAGTATCGATTGCGCCGCCTCCATCGTCGTCAGGCGCAATTGATGCAGCAGCAGATGCTGGAGCTTGTCTCCCAGGCTGTCGGCAAGATTCGGCCCAAGCCATCGATATTGCTCGGCACTCGCGATGCTCGGGTCATCGACGCTCGTGTCTTCGCCCCCGGGAGGCACATAAAGATAAAGCTTGACCGCCAATTCCCAGTGCAGCATTCGCTGGCTGGCCAAATGCCTGATCAGAAAATCGCATTCTCCGAGCGTCTGCCCACCCTGCCGCCGATCGCGCACCTGCAGTCCGGCGGCCATCAATTCGTAACCGGGCCCCTCACGCAGGTAGAACTGCAGCAAGCGCTCCGCGTATCGCCCGAGGCGGGCGCTTTCGCCGGCGGCAAGGAACGTCTTCAGAGATGCCGGTTGCCGGTCCTGCGCCAGCAGCCAGCGCTCCAGCATCGCCAGTTCGGCGTCGCTGGGCGTGGCGTTGCCCAGCTCGGCGGGGAATGCGTTTGCGCCGTCGGCGCGCAGCAAATCGGAGGACAACAGCAACCACGCGAGGTCCCGCACCGGGGCCTCGTGCAATTGAGGCATCAAAGTGCGGTAGCGCTCGAGTTGCAAAGCGATTCGTAAGTGGCGCGCGCCAGACACCAGTCGGTCCAGGCCTTGGCTTTGTCCGGCAAATTGCGCAGTAAGTAGGCCGGATGGTAAGTCACGATCACCGGCACGCCTTCATAATGATGGATCTTCCCGCGCATGCTGGCGATGCTGGCCTGCGAATTCAGGATGCTTTGCGCGGCAAAGCGCCCCATCACGACGATCAATTTCGGCTGAAGCAGCGCGACCTGCCGCTTCAGATAGGGCTCGCACTGCCTGACTTCAGCCGGCTCGGGGTCCCGGTTGTTGGGCGGCCGGCATTTCAGCACGTTGGCAATGTAGACATTCTTGCCGCGCTGCAATTGGATCGCGGCAAGAATATTGTCGAGCAGCTTGCCGGCCTGACCGACAAACGGCTCGCCCTGCAAATCCTCCTGTTGGCCCGGCGCTTCTCCCACCAGCAGCCAATCGGCCTGGCGATCGCCGACGCCGAATACCGTCTGAGTCCGATGCTCGCACAATTGGCAAGCGCGGCAGCCCGCCACGCGTGCAGCCAGTGCATCCCAATCGAGTTGCCCGACGGGTGTCTGATCGGCCTCGCCCGGACTGCTTTCGGCAGGCGCCTCGCGCACCTGCACGTGCGCCGCCAGTTCGGCAGGCTTGTCGACAGGGGGAGCATCGCTGGGCGCGAGGCGACGCGCCCACAACGGCCACAATCCAAACTCTTCCAGTATCGGCTTAGGCAACGGCACGGCGATCCTCCAGCGTCAAGCGCATCACGATGGCATCCTCGCGCCGGCCATGATACGAGGGGTAATACCCCCTGCGGCAACCGATCTGCCGAAATCCATAGCGTTCATAAACCGCCAGTGCGCGGCTGTTGGAGGGGCGCACCTCGAGCAATACGCCAGTCATGCCCTGCGCCCGGGTGCGCCGCACGATCTCGTCGAGCAGGCGCACCCCCCAGCCTTGCCCGTGATGCGCCGGGTCGACACACACATTAAGCACATGATTCTCGTCGACCACCGGCATGCAAATAAAGTAACCAAGCAGATCGCCGCCCCCACCGCCCTCACCGCGCAGGCAGCAGGCGTCCTGACTGGGCCCCTCGGCGCGCAGCGAATCGACGAAATTCACCCGTTTCCACGGAAATGGATAAGCGCGCGTTTCGATCTGCATGACCTCGTCGAGGTCGGCTTCGGTCATCGCCGCGAATTGGTGAGCCTGCACCGCCATCAGCGCCCCTCCGCCAAGTGCGCCAAGGTGGCACGATTGCCGGCAGCGGCCTGCCGCTCGGCCACTGTCTGCGCAACCTTGTTGCGAATATAGAAAGGTGCCGCCTCGTGCGCCGGCAGCGTCCGCCCCAGCGCGTAATCGCGCGCGGCCAGCGCGGCCACCGCGCTGGCGTGCGGCAGCGCGTCGGACAACACGGCTGCGGCTTGCCCGGCCAGGGGCAAGCGATCCCCGAATATCGCCGCTGCGTTGCCGGCCAGCGAGAATGGCTCGTCCGGTCGCGGCAGGGCATCGGGCGCATCAAGCGCCGCGTCATGATTGACAACCCAACTCCGAGACGGCTTATCCCACGAGTAATCGGCCCAGTAGACCTCGTCCATGCGGGCGTCGAGCGCTACCACAACGCGGTCCGGCGCGGCGTCCGGCGCACGGGTCATTTCGGCGCAAGCCAGCAAAGTGCCGACCGGGATCACCGGCAACCCCGCACCATAGGCAAGCCCCTGGGCTACGCCGCAGGCAGTGCGCAATCCCGTGAAAGAACCCGGTCCGGCGCCGAAGGCAATCGCATTGCACGCGCCGAGCGCCAGCCCCGCCTCATCGAGCACTTCCCGGATGAGCGGAAGGATGTGTGTACTGGACACCGCCCCGGTATGGCGATGCCGGAAGATCGCGCGTTCGGTGCCGAGCGAATTCAGATACAAGGCTACCGAGCAAAATTCGGTCGACGTATCGAGGGCAAGTATGGAAATGGCAGACATGCCGACATTGTAATCGCCGAAACCGTCACACAGGCGTTCGCGCCGCTGCGAGGCGATGTTCCCGGGCTCGGCGACGCTCTATTCATTCGGCACACTATTAATTTCAACTGAAATCATTCTATAATGGATAATTATTTCCGCTATCGTTGCCAGACGAATGAAATAAGCGCGAAAGTCATTTCGGTAAATTTCCCTTAAAAGGACATGCTCATGAAAAAGGCCCGCAAAACAGCCCTCGCCACGCTACTGATCGCTCTGGCAGCCGGGCTGGCACAGCAAGCCGGCGCTGTCACGCTCAAGCAAATCCAGCAACGCGGCTATGTGCGCATCGCCATTGCCAATGAAATTCCGTACGGGTACATGAATCTTTCGGAGCAGGCCAAAGGCATTGGCCCCGACGTTGCCAAGCAGGTCATGAAGCAGCTTGGCGTGAAGAAGATCAAATGGGTCGTCACCGGCTTCGGTTCGTTGATTCCCGGTCTGAAGGCCAACCGTTTCGATATGGTCGCCGCGGAAATGGCGATCCTGCCGCCACGGTGCGAAAAGGTGCTGTTCTCGGAGCCTGACAGCTCCTACGGAGAGGGTCTGCTGGTCGCCAAAGGCAATCCGGATCATCTTCACTCGTATGAAACGTTCGCCAAATCGGGCAAGAAGGTCGCGATCATGGCGGGCGCGGATCAACTCGATATGCTCCAGGCGCTGGGCGTGCCCAGCAGCAATATCGTGACGATCTCGAGCAACGCCGATGCCATTTCAACGGTGGCAACCGGCCGCGCCAGCGCCTATGCGGCAACGGGTCTGACGGTGAACCAGTTGGCGGCCAAGAGCAACAAGGTGCAGGCCGCCAAGGGCTTCACCGATCCGGTCATTCATGGCCAGCCGGCGCGCAGTTGGGGCGGCTTCGCCTTCGCTCAGGACTCGAAGGGTCTGCGTGACGCCGTCAACACCCAATTGGCTCAGTTCAAGAAGACCCCCGGTTGGAAGAAACTCATGAAGCAATATGGTTTCAGCAACAAGGATGCACAGGCATCCTTCGACAAAACCACGGCACAGCTGTGCACCAAGTAAGCGTTGAGCCATGCATTGGATCAGCTACGCCACGCCTCTGCTGCAAGGGGCGTGGGTCACCGCACAGCTCACGGTCTACTCGACGCTGCTGGGCGCCTTCTTCGCCTTTTTGTTCGGTCTGGGCAAGCTCTCGCGCTTTTGGCCGATCAAGGGTCTATCGATCGGCATCATCGAGATCTTTCGCGGCACCTCGCTGCTGGTCCAATTGTTCTGGCTGTATTTCGCGCTGCCGGTGGTCGGCCAGCTGGTCGGCATCGATCTGCGGCTGCCGCCGGTCGCGGCAGGCACGCTGGCGTTGAGCCTGAACATCGGCGCTTATGGCGCGGAGGTGGTGCGCGGCGCGATTCAAGCCGTCCCGTCGGCGCAGCACGAGGCCGCCCAAGCGCTCGACTTTACGCCGCGCCAAACCCTATGGCGCATTGCGTTGCCGCAGGCCATTCCGGAGATGATGCCGAGCTTCGGCAATCTGGCCGTGCAAAATCTCAAGGACACCGCGCTGGTGTCACTGATCAGCCTGGGAGATCTGGCCTTTCGTGCCGAGCAGATCCGCAACTTCACCCAGGACAGCACGACCGTCTACACAGTGTTGCTCTTCATGTACTTTGGCATGGCCCTGATTCTGACCGCGGCGATGAAGCTGCTTGAACGCTCGGTCGGCCGTTGGCGCGCACGGAGGATCTGAGCATGTTGTTCGGATTCCATTGGAACACGGCGAATAACTGGCTGTTCGCTCAATCGATCCTGCCCATCCTGCTCAAGGGCATGCTCATCACGATCGAGGCCTCGCTGTTGGGTTTCGTGGTAGCGGCGATCCTCGGCCTGATGCTGGCCGCGCTAAAATCGTCGCGCCTGCGCATCGTCGCGTGGCCAGCGCGGCTGCTGACGGAGTTCCTGCGCGATACGCCGCTGCTGGTGCAGTTGTTTTTTCTGTATTACGTGCTGCCCGACTACGGAATCGTCCTGCCGGCGTTCATGACCGGCGCCCTCGCGCTGGGTGTGCAATACAGCGCCTACACCTCGGAAGTTTATCGCGCCGGCATCGAGTCGATTCCGCGTGGCCAGACCGAGGCGGCCCGCGCGCTCGATCTCTCCGGCTTGCGCACTTTCAGCGTGATCATCGTGCCGCAGGCCATCCCGCGCATCATTCCGGCGCTGGGAAACTACCTGGTGTCGATCATGAAGGACGTGCCGGTGCTCTCGGTGGTCTCGGTACTCGAAATGCTGAACGTCGCCAAGATCATTGGCGACCGTACCTTCAACTACCTGATTCCGCTCTCGATGGTGGGCGGCCTCTACATGATCCTGACACTGTTGGCCTCGGCCGTCGTGCGCTCTCTCGACAAGCGACTCCCTAAACGAGGATTGCCCCTGCGATGAACGAATCCATCATCAAATTCGATCAGGTCACCAAGCGCTTCGGCTCGGTGACCGTGCTCGACGCCTTGGACTTCGAGGTCCGCAAAGGCGAGAAAGTCTCAATCATCGGACCCTCGGGCTCCGGCAAATCGACCGTGCTGCGCATTCTGATGACGCTCGAAAAGATCAATGACGGCGTTATTCACGTGGTCGGGAAGCCACTTTGGCACGAAGAGAAAAACGGCCACCTGGTGCCGGCCGGAGAAAGTCATTTGCGCGAAATGCGCAAGGAAATGGGCATGGTGTTTCAGCAGTTCAACCTGTTTCCTCATATGACAGTGCGCCGCAACATCACCGAGGCGCCGATACACGTGCTGAAACTATCGAAGCAAAAAGCCAACCAGCGCGCCGACGAATACCTGGAGCTGGTGGGCTTGTCGGAGCACGCGAACAAGTTTCCGAGCCAGTTGTCCGGCGGGCAGCAGCAGCGCGTAGCGATTGCGCGCGCCCTGGCCATGCGGCCCAACATCATGCTGTTCGACGAACCGACCTCGGCACTCGATCCGGAATTGGTAGGCGAGGTGCTCAACGTCATCCAGCGGCTGTCCGAGGAGCACGACCTGACCATGCTGCTGGTGACCCACGAGATGCAGTTCGCCAAGCAGATTTCCGATCGCGTCTGCTTTTTCGACAGGGGCTCGATCGTCGAGGAAGGCCCGCCCGAGATTTTGTTCACCGAACCTCGCGAAGAGCGCACGCGGGAATTCCTCAAGGGTTTTATCCATCCCGCGTGACGGACCATCGCGCCGGCCACGCGCGCGACTCGCACACAAAAAAAACCGGACCAGTCCGCAAGGATCTGGCCCGGCCAAGTGCGACCGGCCCGCAGGCCGGCCGGGGTCACGGTTACGCCACCATGGCGGCTTGCTCGATGGGCTCCAGGGCGGCGAAGTTCCGGCGGGCCGCGATATATTCGGGGCGCGGCTCGAGTCCGTGCTTCGGCGGCTCCAATGTATTTTCTACACTGTTGTAGACCATGAACACGTTCGCGCGGGGCCACGGCGAAATATTGCCGTTCGAACCGTGCATCGTGTTGCAATCGAAAAACACGACCGAGCCGGCCTTGGCCGTCATTGCCTGAATGCCGCCCTGCTCCGCCAGCAGGTTCAGGCTAACCGGATCGGGCACGCCATACTCCTGCTTCTTGAGCGATTGCTTATAGTGATTGTCCGGCGTGCGTCCCTGGCAGGCAATGAACTGCTGCTGCGATCCGGGAATCAACATCAGCGGCCCATTGCAAGCATTGTTATCGGTCAACAGGACCGAACAACTCAACGCGCGCATGGCTGGCATGCCGTCTTCGATATGCCATGTCTCGAAATCCGAATGCCAATAAAATTCCTTGCCTTTGAAGCCAGGTTTCATGTTGGCACGCGATTGATGCATATAGACTTCCGAGCCCAGAATCTGCCGCGCGACGTGAATCAGGCGCGGATCGCGCGCCAGCCGGTCCAACTTCTCGCTGAGCTCATGCACCCGGAAAATGGAGCGTACGGCTTTGCTTCCCGGCTCGGTAATCGCCTCGTCGCGCGAGACAATTTCCGGCGCGGCGCTCATGCGTTTGACTTCGGCGAGCAACACCTCTACCTCAGCTTCATCGAACACATTTTCCAGCAATATGAAGCCGTCCCGCTCATAGCCGCTCAACTGTGCCTGAGTCAGCGCATCGGCATAGCGTCCGCCGTCATAGACGACCGGATCTTGCCTGGCAATGATGGCCGAAGTGCCATCGGTCGTGCGGGAAGCATATAAATCACTTACCGATATAATCATATCGTACTCCTTTACATCTCAGGCAGCCTGCGGCTGCTCGACCGGGTACACGCCGTCGGCGTCGTGCACTTCCTGCCCCGTCAACGGCGGGTTGAAAACGCAAATCACCCGCAAAGGCTCTTTTCCGCCGCGCAGCCAGTGGTCGTCGTGCTCGTTCAACGCATAGACGACGCCCGGGCCCAACGCATACTTCTTTCCGTCAGCAATGGTTTCCACCTCGCCGTCGCCCTCGATGCACCAGACCGCCTCAAGGTGATTCTGGTAATGGATATGCGTCTCGGTCCCCGGAAAAATCACGGTCTCATGGAAAGAAAACCCCATCCCGTCTTGCTTGAGCAGGACCCGCCGGCTCAGCCAGTTATCGGTTTTGATCTCGTCCTTGGTGCCGATCACATCATTGACGTTCTTAACGATCATCGTTTGTTTCCTCCGAATTTGAAGACATGGGCGCTGGCGCCTTCGCTGGCCAGCACATGTGCGACACTTTGCTCGATGACTTCGAGTCCGCGCTTGAGCAGGTCGTCCTCGATGGTCAAGGCCGGCAGAATCTTGAGGACTTCGTCGTTGGCGCCGGACGTCTCGATCACGAGGCCGTGCCTGAACGCCTGGCGCGCGATCTGGTTTGCCATGTCGTTGCGCCCGGAGGTTGCCAGGCCTTGAATCAAGCCCCGACCGCGCACGCTCAAGCCGGCGCCCGGATAGCTATGAACCAGATTCTCCAGCCAGTCGCGCACCAGGCGCTCCTTGCGGGCGGTTTCATCGGCAAATGTGCTGTCCGTCCAATAGGCGTCGAGCGCTTCGGCCGCAGTGACAAACGCCATGTTGTTGCCGCGGAAGGTTCCGCTGTGGGCGCCGGGCTTCCAGACGTCGAGTTCCGGCTTCATCAGCACGAGCGACATGGGCAGGCCGAAACCGGACAGCGATTTCGACAATGTAATGATGTCGGGCTTGATACCGGCGACTTCGAAGCTGAAGAAATTGCCGGTGCGCCCGCAGCCGACTTGAATATCGTCGACGATCAGCAGCATGTCGTGCTGGTGGCACAAACGCTCGAGCTCCTTGAGCCAACGCTTGCTGGCGACGTTCACGCCGCCTTCGCCCTGAACCGTTTCGACGATCACCGCGGCCGGATGATCCAGGCCGCTGCTGGGATCGTCCAGCATGCGCTCGAGATACGCCATGGTATTGACGTCGGTGCCAAGATAACCGTCGAACGGCATGAAAGTGGTATTGGCCAGACCGACGCCCGCCGCGCTGCGGAACTTGGCGTTGGCGGTGACAGCAAGCGACCCGCCAGTGACGCCGTGAAAGCCGTGAGTGAAAGAGATGACGTTTTGACGGCCCTTGACCTGACGGGCCAGCTTCAGCGCCGCTTCCACCGCATTGGTACCCGTCGGGCCGGTGAATTGCAGCGTATATTGCCAGTTGCGCGGTTTAAGCAGCACTCTCTCCACCGTCTCGAGAAAATGCTTTTTGGCGCACGTCGCCATATCCAGCCCATGCACCAGTCCATCGGTATTCAAATACTCGATGAGGCGTTTTTTCAGAATCGGATTGTTATGACCGTAGTTGAGGGTTCCGGCACCGCTGAAAAAATCGATGTATTCGTTGTTGGCTTCATCGACCAGCACGGAACCTCTGGCCTGTTTGAAAATCACCGGGAAAGACCGAACGTAGCCACGCACTTCCGACTCCATCCGGTCAAATATTTTTAAGTCCATTGCGGTTTCTCCGTGTTTTATCGGACGCGCCGATGAGCGCCATGGCGGCGCCCATCCCTCCACGCACGTCCCATCATTGAGCTGCGCAGTCTGTCCGAGCCAAAACCCGACTGGCTTGAAACGGACCGATACGCAGCAGCGGTTCGTCATCGTGGCCGTGGCCGGCAAACAGATGACGATCAAACAGCGGCAACTCGTCGATCGAGGCCTGCAATGCGTTGGCCAGCGCCGCGAAAAGGCTTCGCGATGCCCGGTTTTCCGGGCTGACCGTTGTTTCGATATATTGAATATGTTTTAAGTGCGGGCGCTGCAGCAACGTCCGCAGCATGCGTTGCCCGAGCCCCCGGCCGCGTGCTTGTCGATGGACGGCGACTTGCCATACGAACAGCACGTCGGAGCGGGACGGCGGCTCATAGGCCGAGATGAAACCGAGCACCTGATCGCCCGCCTGGGCCAGCACGCAGGTGTCCGAGAAATGCTCGCACAACAAAAGATAGGCGTACTGCGAATTAAGATCGAGCGGTGGGCACTCCTCGATCAGACGGTGTATCTGCGCGCCGTCGCGCTTGTCGGGCACCCTCAGGCATAAGCCGGGCGGATCCTGCACGGCCAAGCGGCTATTGGAATTTTCGCTGCGGTAAGCGCCGTCGTTGTCTATCAAACCACCAATCCTGATTCGGGGGGCACATCGCCCGTAGGTACATCAAGAATCGGCGGAGCGGGCTCGCTCGCCGATTCCGCGGAAACACCGCCCGACTCGATCAGATCGACAACTCGCTCTAGCGCCATCGTGATCGTGGCCTGCTCCAGTTCGGGTAGCGCATTGAGCGCCTCCGACAGCTTCTTCTGCATCGGCGCGGGCGTTTCGGTGGCAAGCTTGAAACCCGCTTCGGTCGCCGACACAAACACAATCCGCCGATCTTCCCGACCGCGCTCGCGACGAATCAACCCCTTGTCTTCCAGGCGATCGAGAATGCCCACCACTGTGCTGGCGCTGACATGAATTTCCCGGCTGATCGCGGTCGCCGTCAGCGGGCCGCGATCGATCACGGCGCGCAGACAAATCAATTGAGGCGCCGTGATGTTGCTGCAGGCGGCCAACTGCCGGGAATGCAGGGCAATCGATCGCGTGATGCGACGCAGCGCGCGCAGGATGCGCAAATCGTACTGCTGACTGCTGATTGGTGGCGTTGTCATGGATGGATCGAACAGAAAATTCCGATAAATTAATTTGCACTGAAATGATAATGTTAGAAACGATTTGAGTCAAACGGCTATGCTCTCCCTGCGACGAGAAGGCTGTCGCGGTATTGACGAGGCGATTTTGCGACGCACAACATGGCGTAAGTCTTTATAAATGCCAGCAGAATTTTCCCAAGTGGTCTATAATCTCGGCTTCCGTTGCTGCGCTGCACTTGTCAACGGATTGTTTGCGTTTTGCCCCAATCCAGTTATAAGCCTCTCCGTTCGCTCACGTAGCACTCGAGCACACTCCCGGCTTACGATTCGGGAAGTCTCGTTGTTCAACTTCCCCTGCCCCACCCGCGATTTGCTATTAGCAGCCGTCGACCCGGGTTTGCCGATTGGCGCCAACGCCTTATTCAAACCTGTGTTGTTGAGGGATTAATGGAAATCACTTCCAAACTATCTGCGCTCGCGCAGACGATCTTCGCTGCGTCCGACGAAAACGCCACCCAAGCTTCCGCGCCCGCGGAAAAAACCGCGACGCCGGGCGGGCCGACTTTTGCCGAGCTGGGCCTGAATGCCGGCATTCTGTCCGCGCTCGAGGCCGCCGGTTATACGCAGCCCACGCCCGTACAACAGCGCGCGATCCCCGCAGCGCTGGCCGGTCGCGATTTGCTGGTATCGAGCCCGACCGGCTCCGGCAAGACCGCCGCATTCATGTTGCCGGCGATTCACCGCTTCGCTGAATGGCAGGCCAATCACCCCGCGCGTGCGGCGCATCCGCGCAACGAAGTTGCCGCGCCGGGCGAGAAGCCCCGCAAGGGTCAGCGCGTGCGCCCCGCACCGGCACAGCCGGCGCTGCTGGTGCTCACCCCCACGCGTGAGTTGGCCCTGCAGGTCACCAATGCCGCGGAAACCTATGGCAAGCATCTGCGCCGCCTGCGTACGGTCAGTATCCTGGGCGGCATGCCGTATCGCCGTCAGCTTGAACTGCTGGCACGCCAACCGGAAATTCTGGTGGCAACCCCCGGACGCCTGCTCGACCACATCGCCAGCGGAAAAATCGATTTGTCGGCCCTGCAAATCCTGGTGCTGGACGAAGCCGACCGGATGCTCGACATGGGCTTCATCGAAGATATCGAAACGATCGTCGATGCCACACCGGCCACCCGCCAGACACTGCTTTTCTCGGCCACACTCGACGGCAAGATCAGCACGATCGTGCATCGCCTGCTGCGTAACCCCGAGCGCATCGAAATCGCCGCCCGCGCCGACCAGCGGACCAACGTCAATATCGCGCAGTCGCTGCATTACGTCGACGACCGTCAACACAAGGACCGCCTGCTCGCGCATCTGCTCGGCGATCGCGCACTGGACCAGGCGATCGTGTTCACCTCCACCAAACGCGACGCCGACCAACTGGCCGGCCAACTCGATCAGGCCGGTTTCAGTAGCGCCGCGTTGCACGGCGACATGCCCCAGGGCGTGCGCAACCGCACGCTCAAAGACATGCGCGAGAAGCGCTTGCGCGTGCTGGTGGCCACCGACGTCGCAGCGCGCGGCATCGACGTGCCCGGCATCACCCACGTGTTCAACTATGACCTGCCGAAATTCGCCGAGGATTACGTGCACCGCATCGGCCGTACCGGCCGCGCAGGGCGCTCCGGCACGGCCGTGAGCCTGGCGCAGCACAGCGAAGCGCATGCGGTGCGCCGCATCGAGCGTTATACCCGTCAGCCACTGGCAGTCAATGTCGTAGCCGGCTTCGAACCACGCCGTGCGGCACCGGCGGGCAACAAACCTGCCCCTGGCAAGCGCCCTGGCTATGGCCGGGCCGGCAAGCCCGGCGGCTCCGGCAACTGGGGCAATTCGCGCGACGGTGCCCGGCAAGGCGCAGGCCGCTCGTTCGGTAACCGCGAAGGCGCTGGTGGCGGCTTCCGTGACGGCGGCAACCGCTCGGAACGCGGCTTTGGCGGCGGTTACGCCGGCAAAAGCGGCGGTAATGGCGGCGGTTACGGGCGCCATACCAAGCGCGGCTGAGCCGTTTCAGCCCAGGCAATAAAAAGCCCCGCCGATTTTTTCGGCGGGGCTTTTTGCTGTTCGGCGATGCGAGCTGCGCATCGCCGCGGGCTCAGGCTGCTTAGATTTCTTCGTACAACGGCAGCGTCAGGAATTCGACGAAATTTTCGCTGGTGCTCATTTCCTCGAAGATCTTGGCGGCACGGTCGTAAGTCGGCGTTTCGCCACCAACCGTCTGCTTCACTTTGGCAAGCTCCTGCGGAATCAGCTCGCGCACCAGTTCGGCACTCACTTTGCGGCCGTCGTCGAGCACACCCTTGGGCGAGCGAATCCACTGCCACACTTGCGAGCGCGAAATCTCGGCGGTCGCGGCGTCTTCCATCAGATTGTGGATCGGCACGCATCCATTGCCTGCCAGCCACGAACCCAGGTAGTGGATGCCGACGTTGATATTGTTGCGCAGGCCGCTTTCGGTGATCGGCGCCTCCGGCTGGAACTCCAGCAGGTCCTTGCCAGCCACGTTGACGTCGTCGCGCCGCTTGCTGATCTGATTGGGACGATCGCCCAGCACCTTGACGAACTCTTCCATCGCCACCGACACGAGGCCCGGGTGTGCCACCCAGCCGCCGTCATAACCGTCGGTCGCGTCCCGCGCCTTGTCGCTGCGAATGCCAGCCATCGCCTTCTCGTTGGCTTGCGGATCGTTCTTGATGGGGATCAGCGCGCTCATGCCGCCGATGGCCGGTGCATTGCGCTGATGGCAGGTCTTGAGCAGCAGCAGCGCATACGCGCGCATGAACGGCACCGTCATGGTGATCTTGGAGCGATCGGCCAGGCAGAAATCCTTGTTGACCTTGAACTTCTTGATGCACGAGAAGATGTAGTCCCAGCGGCCGGCGTTCAGGCCGGAGCTATGGTCACGCAATTCATAGAGGATTTCGTCCATCTCGAAAGCCGCCAGAATCGTCTCGACCAGCACCGTGGCCTTGATGGAGCCTTGCGGGATTCCCAGCTCGTTTTGCGCCAGCACGAACGTGTCATTCCACAGGCGGGCTTCGAGGTGGCTCTCGATCTTCGGCAGGTAGAAGTAAGGGCCACTGCCGCGCGCCAACAGGGCCTTGGCGTTATGGAACAGGTACAGGCCGAAATCGAACAGCCCGCCGGAGACGCGCTGCCCATCGACCAGCACGTGCTTCTCGTCGAGGTGCCAGCCGCGCGGACGCACGATCAACGTGGCGGTTTTTTCGTTGAGCTTATAGGTCTTGCCGTTTTGTTCCAGGCTGATCGTGCCGCGCGCGGCGTCGCGCACGTTGATCTGGCCTTCGATCTGATTATTCCAGTTGGGCGTGTTGGAATCCTCGAAATCGGTCATGTAGCTATCGGCACCGGAATTGAGCGCGTTGATGATCATCTTGCGCTCCACCGGCCCGGTGATTTCGACGCGGCGGCACTGCAGGTCTTGCGGCAGCGGCGCGATCTTCCAATCGCCTTCACGAATCGCCTTGGTTTCCGGCAGGAAGTCAGGCTGTTCGCCGGCGTCCAGGCGCGCGGTGCGGACCACGCGCGCCTTGAGCAATTCCTGGCGACGGGCTTCAAACGCGCGATGCAACTTCGCCACGAAAGCCAATGCGTCAGTGGTCAGGATCTCTTCGAATTCGGGACGGATTTCCGCCTTGATTTCCACGCCCGCAGGCAGATTAATCGCCATGGTGACTCCTTGGTTCAACAGGTTATGTAAGAAAACGGTCGCACAAGCGTGCGTCAAATTCAAGCTGGCGCCGCGTTGCGCGCGGCAACGAAGCGCACAACGTCGCGCAGATCACGGCCCATGCCGTGCGGCGTCACGCCCAACTGCTCCAGCGGCAGCCCGCCCCGGTTGACCCAGAAGGTCGTGTAGCCAAACCAGGTTGCGCCGATCGCATCCCAGCAATTGCTAGAGACGAACGCCATTTCGCCAACAGACAGCCCGAATGCTTGCGTACCCAACTGATACGCTTCGGGCGAAGTCTTGTACTTGCGCGCCACATCAATACTCAAGACATGCTCGAACAACCCCTTCATGCCGGCACTCTTGACGGCGATATCCAGCATTTGCGGGTTGCCATTGGACAAAATGCCCAAGCGCAGCCCGTTCTCGCGCAAGCGGCGCAAGGCCTCGAGATTTTCGGGAAACGACGACAGGCAGGTGTACTCGTCCATCAGCCGCTTCTCCGCCACTGGCGACAGGCTCAGGCCCAGTCGCTGCGTGGCGAACCGCAAGGCATCGATCGTGACGTCCCAGAAGGGTCGGTAGTGCTCGCCGCGCGGCCCCGATAACGTGCGCAGAAGCGTGTACTCGATTTGCTTGTCGCGCCACAACGCGGCAAGCGCATCGCCATGGCCCGGGAACAACTGCTCGGCGGCCGCGCGCACCGAGTACACGTCGAATAACGTGCCATACGCGTCAAAAACAACCGCTTTGATATCCGTAGCCATAGTTTCGGTATAACTTGAATTTACTTTAGCATTGTATTATTTATCAATGAGCGAATAAAAGTTCATTGAAATCAATTTATCTTTTACTTTTTTATAGGTAATCGAAGCGTGGATCGTTTCAAACAAATGGAAACTTTCGTCGCTGTCGCCTCGCGGGGCAGCCTGTCGGGTGCCGCAGCGCTCGAGGGCGTGGCGCCGGCGATCATCGGCCGGCGCATCGACGGGCTGGAAGAGCGCCTCGGAGTCAAGCTGCTGGTACGGACCACGCGCAAAGTCACGCTGACCTATGAAGGCTCGGCCTTTCTCGAAGACTGTCAGCGAATTCTTAACGAAATGCACAATGCCGAGGCGACCGTCTCGGCCGGAGGCGTGAAAGCCAGCGGTCATCTGCGCATTACCGCCCCGGCCGGTTTCGGGCGACGGCATGTCGCGCCGCTGGTGCCGGCCTTTCTCGGCGCCCACCCCGAGGTCACGTTGACGCTGGATCTGTCGGACCGGCTGATCGACCTGGTCAATGAAGGTTTCGACTGCGCGGTGCGGCTCGGCGAGTTGCCCGATTCGAGCCTGGTCTCGCTGCGCCTGGGCGAGAACCGCCGGGTGTGCGTGGCCGCGCCGGCCTACCTGGCTCGCCATGGCACGCCGACCTCGCTGGAGGACCTCGCGCATCACAATTGCCTTGCGTTCGGCGCCAGCAGCAACCAGCAGCGCGGCTGGACCTTCCAGCAGGATGGCAAGGTGCTCAACATCCGCGTGGCTGGTTCGATGGAATGCACGGACGGCGCGGTCCTGCACGAGTGGTGTCTCGAGGGGCACGGCCTCGCATGGCGCTCTTGGTGGGAGGTTGGCGAGGATATCCGCGACAAGCGGCTGGTCACCGTGCTCGACGAATTCGCGGCGCCGCCGATCGGCATTCATGCGGTGTTTCCGCAGCGCAAGCACCTGCCGTTGCGCGTGCGGCTGTTCATCGATTACCTGAAACATAGCTACAGCAACCCGGTCTACTGGGAAGTAGCCGAGCACGCCGAATCCGACAGGCACCCGGTGCCCGACGCCACTGCGATGCCCTGAGCAACGGCCAGCCGGTGCGGCGCTGCGCGAAACCGACCAGAATCGCCCGCGTCGAGGATTACAATGAAATCGCTGGGCTGGCCAGCCATATCGCAAGGAGGTCATATGCTGTTCACTCATATCCTCTTACCCACCGACGGCTCCGAACTTTCCGCCAAAGCCGTCAACGGCGGACTGGAGCTGGCCAAGGCGCTGGGCGCCAGAGTGACCGGCTACGTGTGCCTGGCCGAATACCCTTACTCGCCGTTCAGCGAATACGTGCTGGAGGCACCCGCCACCTTCAACGACCGCATTCAGCAGGAAGCCCAGGTCCATCTGGATAAGCTCGCCGAGGCGGCAAAGGCGGTGGGTGTGCCATTCCGCAGCGACACCTCGGCATTCCCCACGCCGTACCTGGGCATCATCGATGCCGCCGAACGCCACCGCTGCGATCTCATCCTGATGGCCTCGCACGGCCGGCGTGGCCTGACCAGCCTGCTGCTGGGCAGCGAAACGCAACGTGTCCTGGTGCATTCGAAAATTCCGGTACTGATTTACCGGTAGTCCGGGCGGGCCGAACACACAATAAGAACTACGCCGCGCAAACCGGGTTCGCGCGGCGTGCCCTCTTTTTGTCTCCCCCTCCCTGCCGGCCAGCCGACTTTCGCGGCGGGCCGTTTTGCCTTATCGCACTTCGATCGAGGCGCTGCGCACGAGCACGCACCGCCTCGCGCATCCTGACTATCAGGCTGCCTTGGCAGTCCCCTGCGATGCATCGAAGAATTGCTCGTCTTCAGTCGAGCCCTTGAGCGCCGTGGTCGACGCTTCGCGTTCGATGGTCTGGGTCACTGCATCGAAATAGCCGGTGCCGACTTCGCGCTGATGCTTGACCGCCGTGAAGCCCTTGGTGGCCGCCGCGAATTCCGCTTCCTGCAGTTCGACGAACGCGCTCATTTGATTGCGCGCATAGCCGTATGCCAGATTGAACATCGAGTAGTTCAGGCTATGGAAGCCGGCCAGCGTGATGAACTGGAACTTGTAGCCCATCGCACCCAGCTCGCGCTGGAATTTGGCAATGGTCGCGTCGTCCAGGTTCTTCTTCCAATTGAACGAAGGCGAGCAGTTGTACGAGAGCATCTTGCCGGGGAATTCCTTGTGGATGCCTTCGGCGAATTTCTTCGCGAATTCGAGATCGGGCTTGCCCGTCTCGCACCACACCAGGTCAACATACGGCGCATACGCCAGGCCACGCGAGATTGCCTGCTGCAGGCCGGCGTTCGTGCGGTAAAAGCCTTCCACGGTGCGCTCGCCGGTGCAGAATGCCCGATCGTTTTCATCGACGTCCGAGGTCAGCAAGTCGGCCGCTTCCGCGTCGGTACGCGCGATCAACACAGTCGGCGTGCCCATGACGTCGGCCGCCAGGCGCGCGGCCACCAGTTTGGCCACGGCTTCGCGCGTCGGCACCAGCACCTTGCCGCCCATATGGCCGCACTTTTTGACTGACGCCAATTGATCTTCGAAGTGAACGCCAGCCGCGCCCGCTTCGATCATCGACTTCATCAGCTCGAATGCGTTGAGCACGCCGCCAAAGCCGGCTTCGGCATCGGCCACGATCGGCGCGAAGAAATCGACATAACCTTCGTCGCCCGGGTTTTTGCCTTCCGACCATTGAATTTGGTCGGCGCGCGCGAACGTGTTGTTGATGCGGCGCACCACCGACGGCACCGAATTGGCCGGATAGAGCGACTGGTCGGGATACATTTCACCGGCCAGGTTGGCGTCGCCGGCGACTTGCCAGCCCGACAGATAAATTGCCTTGAGGCCGGCCTTGACCTGCTGCATCGCCTGATTGCCGGTCAGCGCGCCCAGCGCGTTGATGAACGGTTCGCTGGTGATGCCGGCCCAGAGCTTTTCCGCGCCCCGTTTGGCCAGCGTGTGCTCGATCTGAAGCGAGCCGCGCAGGCGAATGACATCTTCTGCGGAATACCCACGCTTGATGTTTTTCCAGCGCGGATTGGAAGCCCATTCCTGTTCGAGCTGCTTCACTTCTTGTTGACGCGACATGGCAATCTCCTAGTCCTATGGATAAAACGAAAAACCGCTTTTTTCGCCGCCGGGTGCCGTAACGGATGTTTCTGGCACTTCTGGCGGCGAAGTCTTATATAAGAGTCTAGTGATTTCTTACGCGTCGCAACAGATCTAACCGGCCGAAAAATGAAAAATTTTTACCATATTTATCAATAACTTAAAAATATAATTTCTTATTATGGAAAGCGATTTTTTATATTGAAAAATTTTCTTTGTGCTTAGCAACGCAGATTTTTACTGACCAAAACAAGATTCCGCATCGTGAAAAATGACTGAAGCACAATCATGCCGCTTTTCTGACGCGAGCGGCCGCACCCGCCGGGCGCAAAACCAGCCACAGTGCCAGGCCGATCAGGCCACCGCCGACGGCATGAGCCCAGGACAGGCGTTCGCCCAAAAAGAGCGCGCCCCAGAGCACGCCGAACAAGGGAATCAGGAATGTCACGGTCAGCGATTTGATCGGCCCGATATCGGCGATCAAGCGGAAATACAGGATGTAAGCCAGCGCGGTGCACATGAAGCCGAGGCCGGCCATCGCCGCCCACACGCCGGGCGTGCCCCAATCGGGTACCGGCCCCGTGACGGACGAAATGGCGAAGAACGGCAGCACCAGCAGGACCGCCCCCAACTGAGATCCGAATGCCACCAGCTTGCTGTCCAAGCCACCCTTTTCGGTAATCCAGCGACGCGTGAGGAAACCCGCCAAGCCATAGCAGGCGGTGGCGACCAGGCAGGCGCCAGCCCCCAGCAGCACCGTCGGGGTGAGCGCAACCGGCCCAGCCCGAGTCAGCACACCGACACCTGCCAGGCCAAGCACCATCGCGAGGACTTTGGGCGGCGTCAGACGCTCTCCAAACAGCAGCGCGCCGATCAGCACGCCCATGAGCGGCGTGGTCGCGTTGAGAATCGCCGAGTAGCCGGCCGGCAGCGCTTCGGCTGCCAAACAGTACATGATGAAAGGCACGCCGGAGTTGATCGCGCCCAGCGCCAGCGTCGCGCCGAATTTGCCGTTGAACCGCCACCGCACACGCATGGCGGCAAGCAGCGCCGCCAGGCCAAGCGCGCCGAACAGCACGCGGAAAAAAGCGGTCGGCAAGGCCCCCAGTACCGGGGCGGCGATCCGCATGAAAAGAAAGCTGGCGCCCCAGATCGCGGACAAGGCGATCATTCGTGTGAAATCGGCAGGTCTCAAGATATTCCTCTGCGCCCATGCATGGCATTCGTGCATCGGCCCATCCGATGCGGTCGCCATCTTCGCATGGACGCAGACGGTTGTCTGGCCAATTTCGGACCTCGAACCGGCTGCTCGCCATGCCGGCCGCAACCGGCATGGCGAGCTCAGGCGCGCGCCAGCCGATGGGCGACCCAGTCGCCCGATTCAATGCGCGGCCGCCCGGCAACAGCCGATGCGGCAACCGGGTAGACGATGCAATCGTGGATTTCTCCGGCGCAGGTCACCGCCACTTGCTCGCGCACGAAAAGGCCCGTCTGGCCGGGGTAGACCTCCTCGATCTCGTCCAGGACGGGTACCAGCGCCGGCGCGATCCGGTAAACCTCGCCGCGCACATACCCCTGCCCGATCGCGCGCACCATGCCGGGGTAGCCGCCAAAGTCGAACAGCAACCCCTCGGCGTCGGCCTCGCCTACCAGCACCGGTGCCGGCAGACCATGGCGCGCGGCCGCCCGTCGCAGGTCGTTGACTTCGCCGGCGCGCAGCGTGCCATAGACAAACGTATGGAGCGAGTCACTCACGCCAGCTTCTCCTGGCTGGCGATAATGCCGTCGCGGTCGGCGTAGATCCAATCGCCCGGGCGAATCAGCGCGCCGGCAATATGCACTGGAACGTCACGCTGCCCCTGGCCGAGCTTGGCGCCCCGCCGAGGATTGACCGCAAGCGCGCGCACGCCGATGTCGCACGCGTCGAGTTCGTCCGAGTCGCGCACGCAGCCGTTGACGATAATGCCGGCCCAACCGTTGGTCGCGCCGAGCACGCCAAGGTTGCCGCCCACCAGCGCACAGCGCAGCGAGCCGCCGCCATCGACGAGCAGCACCCGCCCGTCACCTGGCGTCTCCAGCGTCGCGCGCACCAGCGCGTTGTCCTCGAACACCTTGAGCGTGGTCGCCGGGCCGCTGAAGCGGGCAGCCTTGCCAAACCCCAGAAACATCGGAGCAAGCACGCGCAGCGAACCGTCCGCGAGCCGGGATTCGTGGGCGTCGCAAAGATCACATGTGGCAAATGACATCGTTTCCTCGCATAAAACGGAATAGACCGGATGATAGCGCGTCACGGCGCGCCGTCGTGACCCTGCGCGTTCGGCATGGTCCGCGCCGCCTCGCCCAGGCAGCGGCGAAACAGCGTGAGCGCGGGGGTGATCTCGCCGCCGACGTTCCAGGCGACGCTGACCGGGCCCATCACGCCGCCAAGATCGAGAGGCAGTATTTTCAGGATGCCGTCGGCGGCATAGTGCGTCGCCAGCGAACGCGGCAACAGCCCGAGCACCGCCGACGATTGCAGCAAGGCGAGATTGGCCGTGGTGACGACAGACTCCACCACATTGACCGGCGTCCTGACCTGGTGCGCGGCGAGGATCGATAGCAAGCGTTTATACATTGGCGCACCGACGGTCGGCACAATCCAGGCACAACCGTCGAGGTCCTGCCAGGCAACCTTGCGTTTGCGCGCGAGCGGGTGCGAGCGCGCTGCCACGATAACGGTCGGATCGTCGAACAGCGCTTCGCTGACCAGCGAATCGTCCGTCAGTTCGTGCGGGACCCTCCCCACCACCAGATCGAGGTGGCCGGCCCGCAGTGCCGGCAGCAGTTGATCGAGCGTTCCTTCGTGCAGGCACACCGTCGCGGTCGGGGAATGCCGTTTGAAGCGCAACACCGCTTCCGGAATCAGAATCGGCGCGGCCACCGACAACACGCCCACGTCGATCCGGCCGCCCATGCCGTTGGCCATCGCCTGCAGCGCCTCGCTGGCGCGACCGGCGTGCCGCAACACTTCGCGGGCGTGGTGAATCAGGCAGGCGCCATAAGGCGTGGGCTTGATGCGGCGGCCATCGCGCTCGAACAGCGGCACACCGACACCACGCTCGAGATCCGCAATCATTTTCGAGACAGCCGGCTGGGTCACATGCAGCGCCTGAGCCACCTTCCCGACGCTCGGCAAGTCAGCCACCGTGACCAGCAATTGCAGGTGCCGCAGCTTCAATTGACGAGAAAAATAACTTTCGATCGGCAGCATGACAGCCCTTATTTCATAACCATAAATTTATTAATTGACACGAATATCTCATTAGACGGTAATAAATTATAGGTGGAAAATCCGTCGAAAAATCGCGGCAGCCACAGCCCGGCGCTGGGCCGGCTCGCCGAGAACGGATCGGGGCTGCCCTTGCCAGCCCCGGAGAACGAGACACCCCGGCCGGCACCGGCCGCCTTCCCCAGGAGGATTTTCCATGTCATCCCTTGCAGCGCATCGGCGCGCCATCGTTGCCGCAACCATCGGCAACGCATTCGAGTGGTACGACTTCATCGTTTTCGGCTTTCTGTCGGTCATCATCGCCAAGCAGTTCTTTCCGTCGACCGACCCCACGCTTTCGGTGCTGCTCACCACCGCCACCTTCGGCAGCGCGTTCCTGGTGCGCCCGCTGGGCGGCATCCTGCTTGGCATCTACGCCGACCGGGCCGGACGCAAGGCTGCGCTGTCACTGGTTATCCTGCTGATGAGCGTTGCCTCGGCAATGATCGCCTTCACGCCGAATTACGCCACTATCGGTATCGCCGCGCCGGTAATCGTCGTGCTCTCGCGCCTGCTGCAGGGTTTGTCGGCCGGCGGCGAATTCGGTAGCGCGACCGCGCTGTTGATCGAATACGCACCGGCGAACCGACGCGGCTTCTATGGCAGTTGGCAGAACTTCGGACAGTTTCTGGCAGCAGTCGTGGCCGCCACCATGGGCGCGCTGATCTCGCGCGGCCTGTCCGCCACGGCCCTGAACGATTGGGGCTGGCGCATCCCGTTTTTGTTCGGCTTGTTGATCGGTCCGGTGGGCTTTTACATCCGCACGAAGATCGACGAGGCGCCCGGCTATACACAAGCGATCGCCACGGCAACGGACGCGGCCCGCGTCACCTTCGGAGCGATATGGCGCGAGCATCGCGGCGCGCTGCTCATCTCCTTCGGCCTGGTAGTGTTCAGCTCGGTCGCGCAATACGTGCTCAACGTCTATTTGCCGATCTATTCGGTGCGCCAGTTGCACCTGCCGGTCGCCGCACCGTTCGTGGTCCTGGTGGTCACCGGCACCACGCGCATGATCCTGATCCCGCTGTTCGGCTTGCTCTCCGATCGTGTCGGCCGCAAGCCGGTGATGGGCACGGCCATGGTGCTCTACCTGCTGACCATCTACCCGCTCTTTGTCTGGCTGGTGGCCGCGCCGAGCCTGCCGCGCCTGCTGGCCACCGAAATGATCTTCGCGATTTTGATGGCGGCGTCGCTGGGCCCGGCGGCCACGGCGCTGGCGGAACTGTTCCCCACACGGGTCAGGGCCACCGGACTGTCGATTTCGTACAATGTGGCCACGACGTTGTTCGGCGGTTTTTCGCCATTCCTGGTGGCTTGGCTGATCGAAGTCACCGGCGACAAGATGATGCCGGCCTACTTCGTCACGATCGCTACGTTAGTCGGCGTGGCCGCGCTCTGGCCGATGCAGGACAAGTCGCGCGAGACTTGCCTGGATGCCGCCGGCGCGGCCGGACAAGGCGAATTTTCGATGTAACCGGTGATTTTCAGGGCACTGTATTCATGTCATCCATTCGTAATGTGCTGTTCGTGATGTGCGATCAACTGCGGGCCGACCACCTCGCCTGCTATGGTCACCCGTATCTCAAGACACCGAACATCGACGCGCTGGCGCGGCGCGGCGTGCGCTTCGAGCGCGCCTTCGTCCAGTCTGGGGTGTGCGGGCCATCGCGCATGTCGTTTTATACCGGCCGCTATGTCTCGAGCCACGGGGCGACCTGGAATCGCGTCCCGCTGTCGATCGACGAGCTCACGCTGGGCGAATACCTGAAAGACCGCCAGCGGCAGCTCGCGCTGGTGGGCAAGAGTCACGTCACGCCGGATCGCCACGGCCTCGAGCGCCTGCACATCGAGGGCGACAGCGAACTCGGCGTATTGCTGCGCGAAGGCCATTTCAAGCTGGTCGACCGCTACGACGGCCATCATGCCGAGCCGGACGGCGGTTACGCCCGCTATCTGCGCGAGCGCGGCTACGCCAGCGCCGACCCGTGGACCGACTATGCGATCTCCGCCGAAGACGAGCACGGACGGATTGTCAGCGGCTGGCACATGCGCAACGTCCACCTGCCGGCCCGGGTGGCCGAAGCCGACTCCGAAACGGCCTACACCACCGATCAGGCGATTCGCTTCATCGAGGGTCACGGCGACGCGCCGTGGGTGCTGCATCTGTCATATGTCAAACCGCATTGGCCATACATGGCCCCGGCGCCATATCACAACCAATATGCGCTGGACCAATGCCTGCCGCTGCAGCGTCACCCGCGCGAGCTGACTGCGCCGCATCCTGTGGTAGCAGCCTACCGGCAGCAGGAGGAGTGCGCGAATTTCATGCGCAAGGAGGTCGCCCATCACGTTCGCCCCGCCTACCAGGGACTCATCAGCCAGTTGGACGCGCACTTCGGCCGGCTCTGGGAGACGCTGGAAAGACTGGGTCGCTGGCAGGATACGCTGATTATTTTCACCGCCGATCACGGGGATTTTCTCGGCGACCATTGGCTCGGCGAAAAGGAGCTTTTCTACGACACCGTGCAACGCGTGCCGTATATCGTCTACGACCCGTCGCCCGAGGCCAACGCCACGCGCGGTCACACCAGCAAGCAGTTGGTCGAGGCAATCGATACGGTGCCGACCATCCTCGACGCGCTCGACACACCACTACCATCGCACCGCCTGGAAGGGCGCTCGCTGCTGACGCTCACGCGGGGTCGGGAAACGGCCCAAGCGTGGCGCGAGGCGGTGTTCTCGGAACTCGATTACTCATATCGCCAGGCACGCCTGACATTGGGTCGCGGCCCCGGCGAATGCCGCGCATGGATGGTGCGCACCGATACCTGGAAATATGTCCATTGGGAAGGCTACGCGCCGCAATTGTTCGATCTGCAAAACGACCCCGAGGAATTTTTCGATCTGGGCCGGGAGCCCGGCTACGAATCCGTTCGCGATGGCATGCGCGAGCGACTGCTGGACTGGCTCAGCCATTTGAAGCATAGAACGACCGTCTCAGAGGCCGATGTGGAGCGCGGCACCAACCAGTACAAGAACGCGGGAGTGTTCTACGGCGTTTGGTGACGGACCACGCGCGTTCGGCGAGGGTGCGCTAAGATCGCCTCAATAAAGCTCTCGCCTCATAGCCATGCCCGAGCAGATCCCAAGCGCGCCCATCGCGCTGCATATCGTGCCTCACGAATACGGGCCCAGCGACGCCCGGCCGGTGAGGTTGCGTTCGCGACCGCTGGCACAGGGCGTCGTCGTGCCCCGGCATGCGCATCCGTGGGCTCAGGTCGCCTATACCACGCAGGGCGTCATCCGCCTGGCGGTTGCCAATGCCGCGTGGATCGTGCCGCCGTCGCGAGCGCTCTGGATTCCGCCGCATACGCCGCACCAGTTATCGATTCTGAAAGACGCCTATCTGCGTACGCTGTACGTGCTGCCGGCGGCTATTCCGACCGCGTTGAGCGGTTGCCGCGTGGTCGAAGTCTCGCCCCTGCTGCGCGAATTGATCGCCGCGATCGACCAGCCCGGGCCACTGGATCCCGCGCGTGAACGCCTGCTCGGCGCGTTGGCCCTCGACGAGATCGGGCGTGCGGCGCCGCTGCCGCTGCAAGTGCCGCTGCCCAGCGACAAGCGTCTGCTGAGCCTGTGCAATGCGATTCTGGCGGACCCCGCACGCACCTGGACGCTCGAGCAGTGGTCTCGCTATGCCGGCGCGAGTTCGCGCACGATCGCCCGGCTATTTCGCCAGGAGATGGGTACGACCTTCGTACATTGGCGCCAGCAAGCGCTGCTTGCGCAGGCGATCCCACTCGCCTCGCGAGGTTACTCGCTGGCTCGCATCGCGCACGAGCTCGGCTACAGCAGCCAAAGCGCGTTCTCGGCAATGTTCCGGCGCGCCTTCGGCGAGAGTCCGAGCACGTTCTTCGCGCGTGGCCAGCACCAGGTCGCCGAACACCGCACCCCTCCGGCACGCAGCGGCGACTGAATGCCTGCCGCACGCCCCGAGCATCACACCGACGCGCACGCAAAAAAAAAGCGCGGCCGAAGCCGCGCCTGTGCTGCACTTCGCCGTTAGCGATCAGTGCACGATCCGCTCGAACTGATACTTGCCATCGTGCCAATCGACCGGCACGATATCCTTCGGTCCGAACTTGCCCGCCAGAATCAGCTTGGCCACCGGGTTCTCGATCTCCTGCTGGATCGCGCGCTTGAGCGGCCGGGCCCCGAACACGGGGTCATAGCCTTCTTTGGCGACATGTGCCAGCGCGGCCTCCGAGACGTCGAGCTGCATGTCCATCTTGGCCAGCCGTTCGCGCAGGCGTTCGATCTGGATCATCGCGATCGACTTGATGTGCTGCTCGTCGAGCGCATGGAACACGACCACTTCGTCAATGCGATTCAGGAACTCAGGCCGGAACTGCTCCTTGATTTCGCCCCACACGGCATCCTTGATGCGCTCCTGCGGCTCGCCCACCATCGCCTGGATCAACGACGAACCGAGGTTCGAGGTCATCACGATGACCGTGTTCTTGAAGTCCACGGTGCGGCCCTGACCGTCCGTCATGCGGCCATCGTCGAGTACCTGCAGCAAGACATTGAAGACATCCGGATGCGC
Source organism: Pandoraea thiooxydans (assembly GCF_001931675.1). Taxonomy (NCBI): domain Bacteria; kingdom Pseudomonadati; phylum Pseudomonadota; class Betaproteobacteria; order Burkholderiales; family Burkholderiaceae; genus Pandoraea; species Pandoraea thiooxydans. The sequence continues at coordinate 2,285,068 of NZ_CP014839.1, forward strand.
CTTCTCGACCTCGTCGAGCAAAATCACGCTGTACGGTTTGCGCCGCACGGCCTCGGTCAGGTAACCGCCTTCCTCGTAGCCGACGTAGCCCGGCGGCGCGCCGATCAGACGTGCCACGCTGTGCTTTTCCATGAATTCGCTCATGTCGATGCGAATCAGATGGTCTTCCGAATCGAACAGGAACGTCGCCAGCGCCTTGCATAGCTCGGTCTTGCCGACCCCCGTCGGGCCGAGGAACAGGAACGAACCATATGGCCGGTTGGGATCCGCCAGCCCGGCACGCGAGCGCCGGATGGCATCGGCCACCGCCTCGATGGCCTCGTCTTGCCCGATGACCCGCTCGTGCAGCTTGTCCTCCATGTGCAACAGCTTTTCCCGCTCGCCCTGCATCATCTTCGACACTGGAATACCGGTCGCGCGCGAGACCACTTCCGCGATTTCCTCGGCGCCCACTTGCGTGCGCAGCAGCTTGGGTCGCGCCTGCGCCTTGCCCGACGCCTCGGCCTGCGTGACTTCCTTGAGCTTGGCCTCGAGTTGCGGCAAGGTCCCGTATTGCAGCTCGGCGACCTTATCGAGCTTGCCCTCGCGCTGCAGGCGCACGATCTCGGCGCGGGCTTTTTCGATGTCTTCCTTGATCTGCGCGCTGCCCAGCACGGCGGCTTTCTCGGCCGTCCAGATTTCCTCGAGATCGGCATACTCCTTGCCCAGCCGGACGATTTCGTCCTCGATCAGGGCCAGCCGCTTTTGCGACGCTTCGTCGGTTTCCTTCTTCACGGCTTCGCGTTCGATCTTCAGCTGAATCAGCCGGCGGTCGAGCTTGTCCATCGCCTCGGGCTTGGAGTCGATCTCCATCTTGATCTTGGAGGCGGCCTCGTCGATCAGGTCGATCGCCTTGTCCGGCAGGAAGCGGTCGGTAATGTAGCGATGGCTCAGTTCCGCGGCCGCGACGATCGCCGGGTCGGTGATTTCGACGCCGTGGTGCAGCTCGTACTTCTCCTGCAGGCCGCGCAGGATGGCGATGGTCGCCTCCACCGAGGGCTCGTCCACCAGGACCTTCTGGAAGCGGCGCTCGAGCGCGGCGTCCTTCTCGATGTACTTGCGATATTCGTCGAGCGTGGTCGCGCCAATGCAATGCAGTTCACCGCGCGCCAATGCCGGCTTGAGCATATTGCCGGCGTCCATGGCGCCTTCGGCCTTGCCGGCGCCCACCATGGTATGGATTTCGTCGATGAAGACGATCGTGCGGCCTTCGTCCTTGGCAATGTCCTTGAGTACGGCTTTGAGGCGCTCCTCGAATTCACCCCGGTACTTGGCGCCGGCCAGCAGGCCCGCCATGTCCAGCGCCAATACGCGCTTGTTTTTGAGCGACTCCGGCACCTCACCGTTGATGATGCGCTGCGCCAACCCTTCGACGATGGCGGTCTTGCCCACGCCGGGCTCGCCGATCAGCACCGGGTTGTTCTTGGTGCGACGCTGCAGAATCTGGATCGTGCGGCGAATTTCATCGTCGCGGCCGATGACCGGGTCGAGCTTGCCCGCCCTGGCCCGCTCGGTCAGGTCGAGCGTATATTTCTTGAGCGCCTCGCGCTGGCCCTCGGCGTCCTGGCTGTCGACAGCCTGGCCTCCGCGCACCGCTTCGATGGCGGCCTCGAGCGCCTTGCGCGAGAGGCCGTGCTCGCGCGCCAGACGGCCGGTGTCGCCCTTGTCGTCGGCCAGTGCAAGCAGGAACATTTCGCTGGCGATATAACTGTCGCCGCGTTTTTGCGCTTCCTTGTCGGCCTGATTGAGCAGGCCGGCCAGATCGCGCCCGACCTGCACATTGCCGTTGGTGCCCTGCACTTGCGGCAGGCGCTCGATGGCCTGCTGCGCCGCACTGGTCAGCGGCTGCACGTGCACGCCGGCGCGTGCCAGCAGCGAGCGCGCTGCGCCCTCGGGCTGTGCCAGCAAGGCAGCCAGCAGATGGACCGGTTCGATATATTGGTTGTCGCGTCCGACTGCGGTACTCTGCGCGTCTGACAGCGCTTCGAGGAACTGCGTGGTGAATTTGTCTTGTCGCATCGAATGCTCCAGGGAAAGATTGACTTTGCCTTCGATGTGTGGCCAATACCTGCGGTTTTCAAGGGAAAAAAGGCGTATTTCGCCGAATCTGTGCGCCAAACCCGTACACGGTGCCCGGCTTGCCTTCCGGGCAGGCATCGTTTAATATGCATAAAATTTACATATTTTAGTATCGTGACCCGACCCGATGACCCAGCCGTGGCGCCCCGCGCGGCATCGCCCGACGAAGCCAATATTCGCACGCTGGTCGATACTTTTTATGACAGGGTCCGCGAGGACGACATGCTCGGCCCGATCTTCGACCGGATCCTGGCCGGCCGCTGGGACCAGCACCTGCCGAAAATGTACGATTTCTGGAGCAATATCGTGCTCGGCACCAAGCGTTTTCGCGGCAATGTGATGCAGGCGCATATGCCGCTGCAGGGGCTGCGCGGCGAGCACTTCAACCGTTGGCTCTATCTTTTTCTGGATACGGTCAACCACCTTTACGAGCCGGCCGCCGCCGCAGCCTTCATGACGCCGGCCTTGCGTATCGCGCAAAGCCTGCAGCTTGGCCTGTTCGGGTGGGACTACGTCTTGCCGCCAGAGCAGCAAGCCCTGCTGGCGCGCCTGACCCGCCCCGCCCAGCCATAGCGCGCGCCGGCCAAGCTATTCGTCCTGCGTTTTATCCACGCCCCAGCGAGCCAGCGCCGCCTCGTCGCTATGCCGAGCCTCGACCCAGCGGGCCCCGGCCGGCGTCTGTTCCTTTTTCCAGAACGGCGCTTCCGATTTCAGGTAATCCATGATGAATTCACACGCCGCAAACGCCTCGCCGCGATGCGCGGAGGTCACCGCGACCAGCACGATCTGATCGGCCGGCTTGAGCTTGCCGTAGCGGTGGATTACCAGTGCGTCATAGATGTCCCAGCGTTCATGGGCCTGCTCGACAATCGCGGCCAGTGACTTCTCAGTCATGCCGGGATAGTGCTCGAGTTCGAGTTCGGCGACGTCCTCGCCGCCGCTGAGGTCGCGCACCGTACCGACAAAGCAGGCCACGGCGCCTACCCGCAGATCGCCGGCCCGCAGTGCCGCGACTTCCGCGCTCAAGTCGAAATCGTCCTGCTGGACTTTGATAGGCATGGCGTTGTCCTCAACCGCCGGTGACCGGCGGGAAAAAAGCCACCTCGCACTGCTCGCTCAGGCGCGTGGCCGGGCTGCACATCTGGTGGTTGTAGGCCGTGCGCAGAGCCTTGCCTTCGGCCAGAGTCTCTTGCCACGCCGCGCCGCGCTCGCGCAGCCAAGCCCGCACGTCGCCGACCGTGCGCACCGATTCCGGCACCTCGACGGTTTCCTGGGCCGTGCCCAGCGCCTCGCGAACGCTGGCAAAAAAACGCAATTCAATTTTCATGGGAAACCAATAGCTCCTGCGGTTCAGTAAAGCAATTCGGCAAAGGGAATGAATTGAACATTCTCGCCAGCCTGGATCGCGTGATTGGGAGGATTATCGATCAGGCCGTCGCCCCAGACAGTCGAGGTCAGTACCGCCGAACTCTGGTTGGCGAACAGCGACAGGCCGCCGTCCTCGTTGAGCCGCGCACGCAGGAATTCGTTGCGGCGATCGGCCTTTTTTTGCGTGAAATCGGCGCGCATCGCGAAGCGCCGCGGCGTGACGCGCTCGACGCCCTGCAAGCGCAGGATGAACGGGCGCACGAACAGCAGAAACGTCACCAGGCTGGAGACCGGATTGCCGGGCAGCCCCATGAAATAGGCCGGCCGGGTGGTGCCGTTGTCAACTTCGCCAAACGCCAGCGGTTTGCCGGGCTTGAGCGCGATCTGCCACAGGTTGAGGCGCCCCTCGGCCTGCACGGCCGGCTTGATGTGGTCTTCCTCGCCGACCGAGACCCCGCCCACGGTGATGATCAGATCGTGCTCCCGCGCGGCTTGGCGCAGCGTCGCGCGCGTCGTGTCGAGCCGGTCGGGCACGATGCCGAAGTCGGTCAGCGCGCAGCCGAGATTTTCGAGCAGACCGCGCAGTGTAAAGCGGCTGGAATTGTAGATCGAGCCTGGGCGCAGCGGCTCACCCGGCATGACCAGCTCGTCACCCGTGAAAAAAACCGCCACACGCAAGCGCCGGGTGACCGGCACCCGCGCGCAACCCACCGAAGCAGCCAACCCCAGCGCCTGCGGGCTCAGGCGAGTGCCGGCCGGCAGGATCACGCTGCCCGCCTGTATATCCGCTCCCTGGCGCGTTATCCATTCGCCGATCTGGGGCTGATGACGAATGACGACCTCGTCGCCGCGCGCTTCGCACTGCTCCTGCATGATCGAGGTGTCGGCACCCGCCGGGATCGGCGCGCCGGTGAAAACCCGGGCCGCGGTGCCCGGCTCCAACGGCTCGGGCTGGTGTCCGGCGGGCACCCGTTGCGACACCGGCAGAACCGTTTCGGCGCCATGCAGATCGGCATGACGCACCGCGTAGCCGTCGACCGCGCTGTTGCTCATCGGCGGCACGTCCAGCGGCGACACGATGTCCTCGGCCAGCACGCGGCCATTGGCTTCGAGCGTGTTCAGGCTTTCGCTCTCGCGGATCGGGCGGGCCGCGCTCAGGACGGCTTGCAGCGCTTCTTGGGTACTCAGCATGGTCGATGTCACGGGTCAGGGGTTCGCGGTCGGTACGATGCGCATGGCGCCCAGTCGTCATGCCGGCGCATCGGGATGCGGGCACGCCCCGCATCTTTTGCATTGTAGCGGCTGCCCCGCCGTTGCACAGCGCCGTTGCCGCATATGGATTATCAGGATGGCTGCGCCGCTGGCGGCAGGATCCCGCGCAAGCGCTCGCGCAACGCGGGCAGCACCTCGGCCTCGAACCAGGGGTGGTGCTTGAACCATGCCTGATTGCGCGGACTGGGGTGCGGCAGCGGAAAATAGGTCGGCAGATAGTCGCGCCATTGCCGTACGGTGTCGGCCATGGTGGCGCCGCACGCGTCGCCGAGGTAATAGCGCTGCGCATAGCTGCCGATCAGAAGGGTCAGACGGATCTCAGGCATGGCCTGGCGCAATGGGCCGTGCCAGCGTGGCGCGCAGATCGGCCGCGGCGGCAGGTCGCCGCTTTTGCCGCTGCCGGGAAAGCAAAGCCCCATCGGCACGATCGCCAGCAGCGAGGCATCGTAGAAGCGCTCACGGCTCATCTCCAGCCAGCCGCGCAGGCGGTCACCCGACGGGTCGTTCCACGGCACACCGGTGTTGTGAACGCGCCGGCCCGGCGCCTGGCCGACGATCAGCACACGGGAAGATGGATGCGCGACCACCACCGGGCGCGGCTCATGCGGCAGATCCGCCGCACAGGCGCGGCATGCACGCACCTCCTGCAGCAGCGGCGACAAGCGGGGCGCGCGGGCCATGCCGAATGCAGAGAACTAGAGGCCGGTGTGCGCGGCGATGAATGCCTTCACACGGGCAACGTCGGCCGGCACGGTTTCGAAACGCTGCGGCAGGGCCTCGAGGTGCTCGAAACCTGCCGGGCGCGGCGGTTCGCGGTGCAGCGCCTCGCGAATCGTCTCGGCGAACTTGGCTGGCTGTGCCGTTTCGAGCACAACCATCGGGATGCCGGGTTCGAGTTGTTCGCGCGCGACTTTGACACCATCGGCGGTATGGGTGTCGATGACCACGCCATAACGCTGGTCGATGTCGCGAATCGTCGCCAGGCGGTCGTCGTGCGTGCTGCGCCCCGAGACAAAACCAAACTCGGCGATGCGGGAGAAATCGGCCGAGCCGGCCAGATCGAACCCGCCGTCGGCCTCGACGGCCTGGAAGAGATCGACCGTGCGCCGGGCATCGCGGCCCAGCAGATCGAACATGAACCGCTCGAAATTGGACGCCTTGGAGATATCCATGCTGGGGCTGCTGGTATGCAGCGTCTCGGCCGATTTGCGCACGCGGTAGCGCCCGGTGCGGAAAAACTCGTCGAGCACGTCGTTTTCGTTGGTGGCCACCACCAGCCGGTGGATCGGCAGGCCCATCATGCGGGCGATGTGGCCGGCGCAGACGTTACCGAAATTGCCCGAGGGCACCGTGAACGAGACCGGGCGGTCCTGCCCGCTCGCGCCGCCGGTTGCCGCGAAGTAGCCCTTGAAGTAGTACACCACCTGCGCCACCACACGCGCCCAGTTGATCGAATTGACCGTGCCGATCTGCTGTTGCGCCTTGAACGCCAGGTCGTTGGAGACCGCCTTGACGATGTCCTGGCAATCGTCGAACACGCCCTGCACCGCCAGATTGAAGATATTCGGATCCTGCAGGCTGTACATCTGGGCGGTCTGGAACGCGCTCATCTTGCCGGCCGGGGACAACATGAAAACCCGGATGCCCTGCTTGCCGCGCATTGCGTATTCCGCCGCGCTGCCGGTGTCGCCCGAGGTCGCACCGAGGATATTGAGCGATTGTCCATGCTGCGCCAACGTGTATTCGAACAGGTTGCCCAGCAGTTGCATGGCCATGTCCTTGAACGCCAGCGTCGGCCCGTTGGACAGACCCAGCAGGGACATTTGCGTGCCCCGCTCGTCACCGAGCACGCGCAGCGGCGCGATCTCGCGCGGGTCTTCGCCGGCGCGCACGTTGCAGTAGACCTCGGGGGTGTAGGTGCGGCGCGCGAGCCGGCGCAAGTCGTCGGCGGGAATGTCGTCGCAGAACTTGGCCAGGACGGCGCAGGCCAGATCGGCATATGAAAGCCGCCGCCAGGAAGCGAGTTCGGCGGCGTCGATGCGCGGATACTCGAGCGGCAGGTACAGCCCTCCGTCCGGCGCCAGGCCGCCCAACAGAATGCGGGAAAACGAAAGCGGCTCGCTGCCGGAGGTGTCGCGTGTGGAGAGATATTTCATGGCGTGGCGACCGGTTGCGTTCAATTCAGGCTTTCCATGCGGATGCGGGTGACGTTCGAGAGCACCGTGGGCAGCGCCTCGATGCGGCCGATCGCGGTGTTGATGTGCTTTTCCTGCGTTTGGTGGGTCAGGATGATGATATCGGTCTGCTGTTCACCCTCGCGCGATTCCTTTTGCAGCAAAGCATCGATGGAGATGCCCAGATCGGCCAGGATGCGGGTGATCTCGGCCAGCACGCCGGTTTGGTCGGCTACCCGCAGACGCAGGTAGTAGCTGGTGGTGACCTCGTCGATCGGCAGCACCGGGGTGTTCGACAGCGCATCGTGCTGGAACGCGAGATGCGGTACGCGATGGCCAGGGTCGGCAGTATGCAGGCGGGTGACGTCGACCAGGTCGGCCACCACCGCCGAGGCGGTCGGCTCGGCCCCCGCACCCTTGCCGTAGTAGAGCGTTGCGCCCACCGCGTCGCCCTGCACCACGACCGCGTTCATCGGCCCCTCGACGTTGGCGATCAGCCGCTTGCCGGGGATCAGCGTGGGGTGCACGCGCAGCTCGATACCTGACGCGACCCGGCGCGTGATGCCGAGCAGCTTGATGCGGTAGCCCAGTTCCTCGGCGTATTTGATATCGATCGCCGCCAGCCTGGTGATGCCTTCGACATAGGCCTTGTCGAACTGCACGGGCACCCCGAACGCGATGGCGCTCATGATGGTGATCTTGTGCGCGGCGTCGATCCCCTCGATATCGAAGGTCGGGTCGGCTTCGGCATAGCCCAGTTGCTGGGCCTCCTTGAGCGCAACATCGAAGTCGAGGCCCTTGTCGCGCATTTCGGACAGGATGAAGTTGGTCGTGCCGTTGATGATCCCGGCGATCCATTCGATGCGGTTGGCGGTGAGCCCTTCGCGCAGCGCCTTGATGATGGGAATGCCGCCGGCCACGGCAGCCTCGAATGCCACCATGACGTTGTTGGCTCTGGCCGCGGCGAAAATTTCGTTGCCGTGGACCGCCAGCAGCGCCTTGTTGGCGGTGACGATGTGCTTGCCATTGGCAATCGCCGTCAGGACCAATTCGCGTGTCAGGTCGTATCCGCCGATCGTTTCGACGACGATGTCGATATTGGGGTCGGTCACCACCCGCATCGGGTCGTCGACCACCTCGCAGGCTCCCGCCAGGCGTTGCCGCGCACGCTCCACGTTGCGTACCGCGACGATCGTGATTTCGATGCCGCGGCCTGCGCGGCGTTGAATTTCTTCCTGATTGCGGCGCAACACGTCGAATACACCGTATCCCACGGTGCCCAGTCCCAGCAAACCTACTTTAATCGGATTCATGCGTCGTTACTTTTTAAAATCGAAATCGATGCCGCCCACGCCGCACCAGCGGCCGAGCCGGGCTCAAGTGCCGTGGCGTCGGCGGTAACCGTCCAGGAAACGGGCGATGCGGCCGATGGCATCGCGCAAGTCGTCCTCGTTGGGCAGGAACACGACGCGGAAATGATCCGGCTGCTGCCAGTTGAAACCGCTGCCCTGCACCAGCAGCACGCGTTCCTCGAGCAGCAACTCGAGAATGAAGGCCTGGTCGTCCTTGATCGGATAGACCGCCGGATCGAGTTTCGGGAACAGGTAGAGCGCCGCCTTCGGCTTGACGCAAGACACCCCCGGAATCTCGGTGAGCAGCCGGTGGGCGAGTTCGCGCTGCTTGAAAAGCCGCCCGCCGGGGACGATCAGGTCGTTGATGCTCTGGTAGCCGCCGAGCGCGGTCTGGATCGCATATTGGCCCGGCACATTGGGGCAAAGGCGCATCGAGGCCAGGATGTTGAGGCCTTCGATGTAATCCTGCGCATGCCGCTTGTCGCCGGACACGACCATCCAGCCGGCCCGATAACCGCACGAGCGGTAGCTTTTCGACAAACCGTTGAAGGTCACCGTGAGGACGTCGTCGGACAGCGCGGCGATCGAGGTGTGCGTGGCGCCGTCGTAGAGGATCTTGTCGTAAATCTCGTCGGCGTAGATGATCAGTTGATGCTCTCGCGCCAGCGCGACGATCTCGCGCAGCAGTTCGTCGGAATACAGCGCGCCGGTCGGATTGTTGGGGTTGATCACCACGATGGCCCGCGTATTCGGCGTGATCTTGCGGCGGATATCGTCCAGATCGGGCTGCCAGTCCGCCTGCTCGTCGCAGATGTAATGCACCGGCGTGCCGCCCGACAGGCTCACCGCCGCGGTCCAGAGCGGATAATCCGGTGCCGGCACCAGAACTTCGTCACCCGTGTTGAGCAACGCCTGCATCGACATCACGATGAGTTCCGAGGCGCCGTTGCCGAGGTAGATATCGTCGAGCTGCACGTCGCGCACATTCTTCTGCTGCATGTAGTGCATGATCGCCTTGCGCGCCGAGAAAATGCCGCGCGAGTCGGAGTAGCCGGACGACGACGGGATGTTGCGGATCATGTCCTGCACGATCTCGTCGGGCGCCTCGAAGCCGAACGGCGCGAGATTGCCGATGTTCAACTTGATGATGCGGTGCCCTTCTTCCTCCATGCGCTTGGCATGTTCGAGTATCGGGCCGCGAATGTCGTAACAGACGTTTTGCAGCTTCTGGGATTTCTGAATCGGTTTCACAGCGTCGGCTTTCTCGGCGGGATCGGGGGAGACAGCGCGCCTGGCGGCTGCCCAATGCTGCATCGCAGAGGCCGCAGCCGCCAGCGAATCGCAAAAAGTTATAATTTAGCGAATTATGACAGAGTTCGGCAACGCATTATTGACGCGGCCAGGCAGTAGCGGCATGATGCGCGGCACATTGCGGCATTCAGGCGCTGTCCGAAATACCATCGTCAACACATTGCCGCCGGCGGCCCCGACCCGCCGGCGGCAACCATTTGCGGACCATCGACCTTGAAATTACACCAGGAGTCACTTCAGGCCAACAATGCCGTCACGGCATATGGGCCGGATTACGTCGATATCAACAAGGAGCGCTTCACGCACAGCGTCGTCGTCCAGCCCACCGGTCCGGTGCAGGCATGGCCGGTGAACTCTTTTACCGCGTTGCAGCCAGAGCATTTCGCGGCTTTGCTCGACGGCACTCCGGAAGTGGTCATTTTCGGCAGCGGCCAGCGCCTGCGGTTTCCCCACCCCCGCCTGACCAGTGCGCTGACGAGCGTGCGCATCGGCGTGGAAACCATGGATTTCCAGGCGGCATGCCGCACCTACAACATTCTCATGGCGGAAGGCCGCAAGGTCACCGCCGTTCTCCTGATCGAAAACGAGACCTCCGCGTGACAGACTCTTCGACACAAACTCAAGATCGTTTCCCGCTCTCCCGCCCCGCTCTCTGGCTGTTATTGCTCCTCTTCACATTAGTCTGGTTCGGCACCCTCAATTACCGTCATCTGATTGCCAGTGACGAGGGGCGCTATGCCGAGATGGCCCGCGAAATGCTGGCTTCCGGCAACTGGATCACGCCACGCTACGACGGCTACAAATACTTCGAAAAGCCGCCGCTGCAGACCTGGATGAATGCGCTGACCTTCATGTGGTTCGGTCTCGGCGAATGGCAGGCGCGCCTGTGGACCGCACTGACCGGCTTCGGCGGCATTCTGCTGGCCGGCTACACCGCCAAGCGCGTGTTCAATGCCCGCACCGGCCTGATGACTGTGCTGGTGCTGGTCGGCGCACCGATGTGGGGGTTGCTGGGCCATTTCAACGTGCTCGACATGGGCGTGACGTTCATGATGGAGATTTCGTTGTGCGCGATGCTGCTCGCCCAACGACCGCAGTTGCCACGCGCGCAGGTGCGCCGCTGGATGTGGCTGTGCTGGGCCGGCATGGCATTGGCGGTATTGAGCAAAGGGCTGATCGGCATTGTGCTGCCTGGCGGCGTGCTGGTTTTGTACTCGCTGATTTCGCGTGACTGGGCGGTCTGGAAGCGAGCCTACATCGTCAGCGGCCTGTTGATTTTTCTGGCTATTTCGGCCCCGTGGTTCATTCTGGTCTCGATCCACAACCCCGAATTTGCTTACTTTTTCTTTGTCGACCAGCATTTCAAACGGTTTCTGACCGATTACGCCCGTCGCGAAGGGCCTTTTTACTATTTCGTGCCGGTCTTGCTGGTCGGCTTTTTGCCGTGGGTCAGCGTCATGTGGCAAACCGCCGCATTCACGCGCAGGATGCCGCGCCAGCCCAACGGCTTCGCCCCGGTGACGCTGCTCTGGGTGTGGACCGGCTTCATTTTTGTTTTTTTCAGCATCTCCAGCTCCAAGCTGATTTCATACATTCTTCCGATCGCTCCGGCGCTGGCCATGCTGATCGGACTTTACCTCTCGCAATTGACGGCCGAGCGGTTCAAGCGCCATTTGGCCGGATATGCGGTGTTACTGGTGCTGGTGACGGTGCTCACGGCAATTTTCGGCGCGCGTCACGGCAGCGCGAAAAATCCGCTGATCCTGTATCAGGAATTTCGACTGTGGCTTTATGCCGCCTACGCTGCCGCCATGGTCGGTATCCTGCTGGCGTGGCGCCTGAACCGCCATAGCGTGCGCCGCGCGCTGATCGCGTTCAGCGCCGGCATGTTCGCGCTGGCCATGATCGGCGGCTCGGGACATGAGGTATTCGGCCGCAACAGCTCTGGCGTGCTGCTGGTCCCTGCCGTCAAGAAGGCAATGACGCGCCTCGGGCCGGACACGCCATTCTATTCAGTCGGGATGCTGGATCACACGATGCCGTTCTACCTGCGCCACACCATGACGATGGTGGCGTTCGAGGATGAACTCGCGTTCGGCATCTCCCAGGAGCCGCAAAAATGGATTCCGACCATTCCGGAGTTCATCAAGCGCTGGGACAGCGAACCCAAGGCGCTCGCGCTGATCAGTCCGCCCATTTACGAAAACCTGAAAAACCAGCACGTGCCCATGCAGGTGATCGCCCGCGACGCACGCCGCGTCATCGTGGAAAAGCCTCAGTCCTGACATCATGAACCTGGTTACCTTCTCTCTTGTGCTCACTGGCGTATTGCTCAATGCCTGCGCTCAACTGCTGCTGAAGGCGGGTGCCGACGCGATCGGCACGCTGGCCTTCACACGCGCCAACATCTTGCCCATCGGCATTAAGCTTGCTACCCAGTTGCCGATCCTGGGTGGTCTGGCCTGTTACGCCGTCAGTGTGGTGGTGTGGATTCTGGCGCTCTCGAGGGTACAGGTTTCGCTGGCCTATCCAATGCTTTCGCTGGGCTATGTGGTCAACGCCCTGGCCGCATGGTACCTGTTCGGCGAGGCGCTCAGCTTGCAACGCGTAATCGGAATCGGCATCATTCTCGTCGGCGTGTACGTGCTGGCGCGCAGCTGACGCGCAACCCGTTCCCCACAGACAACTCAACTCACACAGATGAACACATCGGACCAGCCCTTCCTGCCATTCACTCGCCCTACCCTCGACGAGCAAACGATTGCCGAGGTCGGTGATGTATTGCGTTCGGGCTGGATCACCTCGGGCCCGCAAGTCCAGGCATTCGAGGCGGAGCTCTCGCAGCTTTTCGGGGGGCGCCCGGTGCGCACCTTCAATTCCGGCACGGCAACCATGGAGATCGCGTTGCGCATTGCCGGCATTGGTCCGGGCGACGAAGTCATCACCACGCCGCTGTCATGGGTGGCCACCAGCAATACCATTCTCGAGGTCGGCGCCAAACCGGTGTTCGTCGATATCGATCCGGTGACGCGCAACATCGATTTGTCACGCGTGGCGGCCGCGATCACGCCCGCCACGCGTGCCATCATGCCGGTCTACCTGGCAGGGCTGCCGGTGGACATGGACCACCTGTACGACATCGCCAAGCGGCATCGCCTGCGCGTCATCGAAGACGCGGCGCAGGCGATCGGCTCGCAATGGGGCGGCAAGCGAATCGGCGCTTTCGGCGATTTCGTATCATTCAGCTTTCATCCGAACAAGAACATTACGTCGATCGAGGGCGGCGCCCTGGTGCTCAACAATGACGACGAGGCACGCCTGGCGGAAAAATACCGCCTGCAAGGCGTCAGCCGCAGCGGCATGGACGGCATGGAAGTCGACGTGCTCGGCGGCAAATTCAACCTGACTGACGTCGCGGCCTGTGTCGGGCGCGCGCAACTGAAGCGTCTGGACGAATTCAACGCCCGCCGCGCCGAGTTGGCCCGGCGGTATTTCGACGGCCTGGCCGGCGGCGACGCGCTCGCGTGCGGCGTGCAGTTGCCGCCGGCCGATTTCGCCAACACCAACTGGCATATGTTCCAAATCATGCTGCCGCTGGAGCGGTTATCGCTCGATCGGGCCGGTTTTATGTTGCAACTGAAGGAGCGCGGCATCGGAAGCGGGGTACACTACCCGGCAATTCATCTTTTTAAACTTTATCGTGCGCTGGGCTTTCGCGATGGCATGTTCCCGCACGCGGAACGGGCGGGACGGGCAATTCTGACGCTGCCCCTGTTTCCTGCGATGAGCGACGCGGATGTCGAGCGCGTGTGCCTGGCCGTCAACGCTATCTGCCTAAAATATAAGAAATGAATCGACCGCAACTCTCCGTCGTCATCCCCGTATACAACGAAGAGGCCGGTTTGGCCGCGCTATTTGCGCGCCTTTATCCGGCGCTCGATCAGATGGAGCTGTCCTACGAGGTTGTCTTCGTCAACGACGGCAGTCGCGATCGATCCGCAGCGATCCTCGGCGAGCAATTCCGGGCGCGCCCCGATGTCACTCGCGTGGTGCTGTTCAACGGCAATTATGGCCAGCACATGGCGATCCTCGCCGGATTCGAGCAGACCCGCGGCGAAATCGTCGTGACGCTCGACGCCGACCTGCAGAACCCGCCCGAGGAAATTCCCAACCTGGTCGACAAGATTCGGGCAGGCCACGATTACGTCGGCACGATTCGCCGCAATCGGCGCGATTCATGGTTTCGCCGCAATGCCTCGCGCATGATGAACCGCTTGCGCGAGCGCATCACCCATATCCAGATGACGGATCAGGGTTGCATGCTGCGGGCCTATAGCCGGCAAATCATCGATACCATCAATCAGTGCCGCGAAATCAATACCTTTATCCCGGCATTGGCGTACACATTCGCGCAAAACCCGGTGGAAATCGAAGTTGCCCACGAGGAACGCTTTGCCGGTGAATCGAAATATTCGCTGTACAGCCTGATCCGCCTCAATTTCGACCTCGTGACCGGGTTCTCGGTCGTGCCGTTGCAATGGCTGGCGGCCATCGGCATGGGGCTGTCGTTCGTCTCCGCGGGCCTGTTCGTGCTGCTGATGGTGCGGCGCTTCGTGCTGGGCGCGGAAGTTCAGGGTGTTTTCACGCTGTTCGCCATTACGTTCTTCTTGCTCGGTGTGATTCTGTTCGGCATCGGCATCCTCGGCGAATATATCGGCCGGATTTACCAGCAGGTTCGGCAACGGCCACGCTTCCTGGTGCAGGCAATCCTCGAGGACGACGCGGAATCGGCCGCGCGGGAACACCCGGCCGGCACGCTGGAGCGGCATGCCGCCGGCCGGCGATGATCAGTCGATCGTTCGGTCAACAGGAAAACAGATGAGTGCGCGCGCCGTTGTCTTTGCTTATCACAATGTCGGCCTGCGCTGCCTGCGCGTGCTGCTCGCACGCGGCATCGACGTCGCACTGGTGGTGACCCACCAGGACAACCCCAACGAAAACATCTGGTTCGGCAGCGTCGCGCAGGTCGCGGCCGAACACGGCATCCCGGTCATCACGCCGGAGGATCCACGCGATGCGGCTTTGTTCCGGCAGATCGAGGCCATCGCGCCGGATTTCATCTTTTCGTTTTACTACCGTCATATGCTGCCGCCCGCGCTGCTGGCGCTCGCCCAGCGCGGCGCGTTCAACATGCATGGGTCGCTGTTGCCGCACTATCGCGGCCGTGTGCCGATCAATTGGGCAGTGCTGCATGGCGAGACCGAGACGGGCGCCACGCTGCACGAAATGACCGCCAAGCCGGACGCGGGCGCCATCGTTGCACAAACCGCCGTGCCGATCTTGCCGGACGACACGGCCGCCGAGGTGTTCGATAAAGTCACCGTCGCCGCCGAGCAGACGCTCTGGCGAGTCCTGCCCGATCTCGTCGCCGGCAGTGCGCCCAGGCTCGAGAACGATCTGGCGGCGGGTAGCTATTTTGGCGGACGCAAGCCCGAGGATGGCCGCATCGACTGGTCACTACCGGCCCAGCAAGTCTACAACCTGATTCGCGCGGTCGCGCCGCCCTATCCTGGCGCGTTCTGCGAAGTCGCCAATCACCGCTTCATCATCGCGCGGGCGCGCATCGCGCCAGACATGCCGGCGCTTCAAGGTTTGCCCTTGGGCCTGCAGGTGGTGGATAATGCGCTATTTGGCGTTTGCGGCGATCATCGCGCCGTCGCCATTCACGAGCTACTGCACAATGGGGTGCCCATCACCCCGGCGGAAGTGTCCCGCTTAATTTACTGAACGCAATACCATGAAAAAAGTCCTGATCCTCGGGGTAAATGGGTTTATCGGCCACCATTTGTCAAAGCACATTCTCGAGACTACCGACTGGGAAGTCTACGGAATGGACATGTTGACCGACCGCCTCGGCGATCTGCTCAACCACGAGCGCATGCACTTCTTTGAAGGCGATATCACCATCAACAAGGAATGGGTCGAATATCACATCCGCAAATGTGATGTGATCCTGCCGCTTGTCGCCATCGCCACGCCGGCGACCTACGTCAAGCAGCCGTTGCGCGTGTTCGAACTCGATTTCGAGGCGAACCTGCCGATCGTGCGATCGGCCGCAAAGTACAGGAAGCATCTGGTATTTCCGTCGACCTCGGAAGTGTATGGCATGTGCAGCGATGCCGAATTCGACCCTGAGCAATCCTCGCTGGTATATGGCCCGATCAACAAGCCGCGCTGGATTTACGCTTGTTCCAAACAATTGATGGATCGGGTGATCTGGGGCTACGGTATGCAGGACGGCCTGAACTTCTCGCTGTTCCGCCCGTTCAACTGGATCGGCCCGGGACTGGACTCGATCTATACCCCCAAGGAAGGTTCATCGCGCGTTGTGACGCAATTCCTCGGGCACATCGTGCGCGGCGAGAACATCAGTCTGGTTGACGGCGGACAGCAAAAACGCGCCTTCACCTATATCGACGATGGTATCGAGGCACTGGTGCGCATCATCGACAATCCGAATGGCATAGCCAGCGGCAAGATATACAACATCGGCAATCCAGCCAACAACTTCTCGGTTCGCGAATTGGCCCACATGATGCTCAAGTTGGCGGCGGAGTATCCAGAGTATCGGGACACCGCCAAGCAAGTTCAACTGGTCGAAACTTCGTCGAACGCCTACTACGGCAACGGCTACCAGGACGTGCAGAACCGCGTGCCCAAGATCGACAATACGATGGCCGATCTTGCATGGAAACCGACCACTTCAATGGGCGACGCATTGCGCAAGATTTTCGAAGCCTATCAAGGACACGTTGCAGAAGCGCGCCAATTGGTCGACTGATCCAACGCATCGCAAAACACTCCTGTGTGCCCGGGCCTCGCGGCATGAGCGCACAGGACTGCCGGACACTCAATCGGGCGCCTTCGTTCCATAAACCATGGCCATCATCGCCCTCAAAATCGACGTCGATACACTGCGCGGCACGCGCGAAGGCGTCCCGACACTGCTGGGGCTGCTGGAGCAAGCCAGAGCCCGGGCAACGTTCCTGTTCAGCCTGGGCCCGGATCATACCGGGTGGGCACTCAAACGGGTTTTCCGGCCGGGATTTCTGCAGAAGGTTTCCCGTACCTCCGTCGTTGAGCACTACGGCATCAGGACATTGCTGTACGGCACCTTGCTGCCGGGCCCCGACATTGGCCGGCGTGCGGCCGCCGAGATGCGTGCGACGCAGGCCACCGGACACGAAATCGGCATTCACACATGGGACCATGTCTACTGGCAGGATAATGTGCGACAGCGCGATGCTGCCTGGACGCAGCGTCAAATGTCTCTCGCCTACCAGCGCTTCGGCGATATCTTTGGCGAGCCGCCTGCGACCCATGGCGCGGCAGGCTGGCAGATGAATGACTTCGCCTTCGCTCAATTGGATGCCTGGCAATTGCGCTACGCGTCCGACGGGCGGGGGACGCATCCTCACTTCCCGGTCGTCGGGGGCAAACGCCTCTCGCACGTTCAGTTGCCCACCACGCTGCCAACGCTGGATGAATTGCTGGGAGTCGACGGGCGCGACGCCGCGGGGGTGGCGGCCGACATACTCGCCCGCACCGAGAATTCCATGCAGAATCATGTCTTTACTCTGCATGCAGAACTCGAAGGGCAGAAATTGGCGCCGATTTTCAGCGAGCTGCTCGCTGGCTGGCAGCGTCAAGGTCATCAACTCGTCTCCGTGGGCGATTATTATGCAACCCTGGATCTTCACTCACTCCCGGCCTGTCCTGTCGTCTGGGGGGAAATTCCGGGGCGCGCGGGCGAGTTGATTTTGCAAGGCGCGACCGCGCAAGCGTGAACGCGGCAGCGCCAATACCGTGGGGGCTCTGCACAGCCCCGACATAAAAAAGGAGCGCATTTTGACGGTCGTACTCAACAAACCCGTGCCCGATTTCAGCGCCCCCGCCACTGGCGGAGATTTTTCGTTGAGCGCTCACCGAGGCACCAAGCTGGTCGTCTATTTCTATCCGAAGGACAACACGCCCGGATGTACCGCCGAGGGCATGGAATTTCGCGACCTTTACCCAAAATTCCAGCAAGCCGGCGCGGAAATCATCGGGATCTCCCGTGACAGCCTCAAATCCCACGACAATTTCAAGAACAAGCTCGGCCTGCCGTTCCCGCTGGTGTCGGATCAGGATGAGGCGGTGTGTCAACTATTCGATGTCATCAAGATGAAAAAAATGTATGGCAAAGAAGTACGGGGTATCGAGCGCAGCAGCTTCCTGATCGATGCCGACGGGGTGCTTCGCCAGGAGTGGCGTGGCATCAAAGTACCAGGGCATGTTGCGGACGTGCTGGCTGCTGTACAAGTTTTATAACTGGCGTTATAGTCGGTCGTAATGATCGAGCGCAACGAAGAACTCAAAGGTTGTCGGCGCCGCAGGGATGCAGCAGCGGCGTCACGCGGGCAAGCCGCCTCTCCGGAGCGTCCGGGCAGGCGGCTTTTTGTTGCTCCGGTGCAGCGTATTGCGCCGGAGGCTGGTGTACTACTTGAACGGGAAATTTATGCCTCTGCCACCCGCACCGACTAAGCCGGGCTCGCTTTTGACCCCGGACCAGTTCTCCTCTCGTCTGAAACCCTCTCGTACCGACACAAAAAAACCCGTCCCTGCCGCCGAACACGCATCCTTGAGCGAAAGCGGTGGCCAAGCCAACGCTGCCGCGCCACAGAGCCGTACCCCGGTCGCCCGCGCGCCGATGCCTTCGGTCAGCGCGGAGAAAGCCGGCGAATTGGCCAAACCGGCCACCAAGCCTCGCCGGTCCGCCCGCCAGAAAGCCGTCGAACCGGCCAAGCTGTTCGTGCTGGATACCAATGTCCTGATGCACGACCCGACCAGCCTGTTCCGCTTCGAGGAACATGACGTCTATCTGCCCATGATGACGCTGGAGGAACTCGACAATCACAAGAAAGGCATGTCCGAAGTCGCCCGCAATGCGCGGCAGGTGAGCCGGACACTGGATGCTCTGCTGGTCGCGGAGAGCACCAAGTCGATGGCCGACGGCATTTTGCTCTCGCGCCTGGGCAACCAGGAAGCCCGGGGCCGACTGTACTTTCAGACCGATCTGCCGGCGGCAGAGCCGCTCGAAGGTCTGCCGCAGGGCAAGGCGGACAATCAGATTCTGGGCGTTGTGCGCGCCTTGCAGAACAAGCATCTGGATCGCCAGGTCGTGCTGGTGTCGAAAGACATCAACATGCGGGTCAAGGCGCATGCGCTGGGCCTGCCGGCCGAGGACTACTTCAACGATAAGGTGCTCGAAGACAGCGATCTGCTGTACTCCGGCGTGATGGCATTGCCGCCGGAC
Source organism: Pandoraea thiooxydans (assembly GCF_001931675.1). Lineage (NCBI taxonomy): Bacteria > Pseudomonadati > Pseudomonadota > Betaproteobacteria > Burkholderiales > Burkholderiaceae > Pandoraea > Pandoraea thiooxydans. The sequence goes on from NZ_CP014839.1 coordinate 2,304,018, forward strand.
TTCTGGACGCGGCACGGCAAAGGGATGGAAAGCTGGCAGGACAATCGAACCGGCACGACGTTCTATCGCGTCACCGGGCCGTTGTGCGCCGCCTTTCTGATCAACCAGTTCGTCTACCTTGAGTCGGCCAATGGCGAGGCGCCGTTCTATGCGCAGGTCAGGGAAATCAACGGCAAGACCGCCCTGCTGCAAACCCTGCGCGATTACGGGCACCACAAGAACAACGTGTGGGGCATCACGGCACGTAATCGGGAACAAAATTTCGCGCTCAACTTGCTGATGAATCCGGAGGTCGATTTCATCACCCTGTTGGGCCAGGCGGGCACCGGCAAGACGCTGCTCGCACTGGCGGCAGGGCTGGCGCAAGTGCTTGACGACAAGCGCTACAATGAAATCATCGTGACGCGCGCCACGGTTCCGGTTGGCGAGGACATCGGCTTTCTGCCCGGTACCGAGGAAGAGAAAATGCAGCCTTGGATGGGCGCCTTCGACGATAACCTCGAAGTGCTCCAAAAAACCGACGACACTGCCGGAGAATGGGGCCGCGCAGCCACCCAGGAGCTGATTCGCACCCGCCTGAAAGTCAAAAGCATGAATTTCATGCGCGGCCGCACCTTCGTCAACAAGTTCGTCATCATCGATGAAGCGCAAAATCTGACACCCAAGCAGATGAAGACGCTGGTGACACGGGCGGGTCCCGGCACCAAACTCATCTGTCTGGGCAATATCTCGCAAATCGATACGCCTTATCTGACCGAGGGCAGTTCGGGACTTACCTACGTCGTGGACCGCTTCAAGGGGTGGGGACACAGCGGCCACATCACGCTGGCGCGGGGCGAGCGCTCCCGCCTGGCCGACTACGCAGCCGAAATTCTCTAGTCGACAAACGCCGATGCAGTGGCGCCCGCTCGCAAGAGGGGCGCCATTTTCATTGAACGAGAGCGCTCACGCGTTGTGACGATAAAGCGACAAAATCCGCGCGCCGTGGCCGGAAAATACACCAAAATCTGCAATCTCAAGAAAAACAACGTACTATCCGAGATATCTGACGTAACGCGTGAATAACATTCAATGTCGGTCACGTTATCGCTTGGTTCCTCATCCGTTGTCCCATGCCGCAGTCTCAAGGTGCATCGATTGCTGGCGGCGTTGGCCACGGCCTCTTTGTTGGCCGCCTGCTCCAGCGTGCCGACGTCTCATCACGCGGCAAGCTACGGTTATCGCGCCGGCCCGTTCGGCGCCGATCATAGCGCCGGGCAGGAAGAAATCACGCTCGAAGCCATGGGGTTGGTCGGCGTCCCTTATCGTTGGGGCGGCAATACCCCCGCCTCCGGTTTTGATTGCAGCGGCTTGGTCAAGTATGTCGTGCAGCGAGCCGCGGGCGTTGATCTGCCGCGCACGGCAGCGCAAATGAGTGCAGTCGGCACACCCGTCAGCCCGCAAAATCTTGCCTCGGGAGATCTGGTGTTTTTCGACACCGACGGCCGTCCCGACTCTCATGTGGGTATCTACGTCGGCAAAGGTCTATTCGTGCACGCGCCCAAAACGGGCGGCACGGTCAGCCTGGCCAACATGAATCTGCCTTATTGGATTGACCACTACAACGGTGCGCGGCGCGTAGCCGCCGAGCGCGCTCCTGCCGAAGTCGGCTCGTTGGCGGCGCAGCGCTCCGCGCCGGCCGCACCGCTTGCCGAGCCGGAATCCACTCCTCAGTCGCCGGGACCCACCCAGCCGGCGCAAGCCGATAACGCCACTGCGCCGTTGCCGGATTCGCCCGCCGCTGCGCCGCTTCCCAGCGACCGCGCCAGCCATGGTGACGGCAACGATAGCGACCCGATCGCGCGTTTTGCCAGCAACGCCTATTGAGCGGCGGCGTGCGACATCAATAGTTCTGCCCGGCGAAATTGTCGAACTTGGTATACGCGCCGATGAAAGTCAGTCGCACGGTTCCGATCGGCCCGTTACGTTGCTTGCCGATGATGATTTCCGCGGTCCCCTTGTCAGGCGAGTCCGGGTTGTAGACTTCGTCCCGGTAGATAAAGAGAATAACGTCGGCATCCTGCTCGATAGCGCCGGATTCACGCAAATCCGACATCACGGGCCGCTTGTTCGGGCGTTGCTCCAAACCGCGGTTGAGCTGCGACAGCGCAATGACGGGAACATTCAATTCCTTGGCCAGGGCCTTGAGCGAACGCGAGATCTCCGAGATTTCCGTGGCCCGGTTTTCCCCTGAACTGGAGCCGGACATCAGTTGCAAATAATCGATGATGATCAGGCCAAGCTTGCCGCACTGGCGGGCCAGGCGCCGCGCGCGGGCGCGCAGCTCCATGGGATTCAACGCAGGCGTCTCGTCGACGAAAAGCTGCGTGTCGTTCATTTTCTGCATCGCGTGCGTCAGCTTGGGCCAGTCCTCGTCGGTCAGCCGGCCGGTACGCAACCGGTGCTGGTCGAGTCGCCCGACCGAGCCCAACATCCGCATGGCGAGCTGGGTGCCCGGCATTTCCATCGAAAATACAGCGACCGGCAGGCCTTCCTCTACGGCGATGTGCTCGCCGATGTTCATCGAGAACGTCGTTTTACCCATCGAGGGGCGCCCGGCGACAATGACCAGATCCCCGCCCTGCAGGCCCGAAGTCATTCGATCGAGATCGGTGAAGCCGGTCGGCACACCGGTGACATCGTTCTGGTTTTCGCTGTGGTAAAGCTCGTCGATCCGTTCCACCACCTGTGCGAGCAGGGGCTGCAGCTCCAGAAAACCCTGATTCCCGCGCGCACCTTCTTCGGCAATGGCAAACACCTTCGACTCGGCCTCGTCGAGCATCTGCCGGACTTCCTTGCCCTGCGGATTGAACGCATCGCTGGCAATCTCGTCAGCCACCGAGACCAGCTTGCGCAGCACCGCCCGATCGCGCACGATTTCCGCGTAGCGCCGGATATTGGCCGCGCTCGGGGTGTTTTGCGCCAGCGCGTTGATGTACGCCAGGCCGCCCACTTCCTCGGCCTTGCCGGCAGTGGTCAGCGATTCGTACACAGTGATCACATCGGCGGGGCGATCCTGCGCGACCAGTCGACCAATGTGCTGGTAGATCAGGCGGTGATCGTAGCGGTAAAAATCGTGCTCCCCCAGGAAGTCACCGACGCGATCCCAGGCACTGTTATCGAGCAACAAGCCGCCGAGCACGGACTGCTCTGCCTCGATCGAGTGCGGGGGGACTTTCAGGGATTCGAGCTGGGGGTCTGGGGCATTCATGGAGGGAGATTATAGCGTTGCGCCGTGAGCATGCCCACGAGGTCAGGGACGGAAAGTCGTCGGGCAAATAAAAAAGGCAGAACCGGTCACCCGTGTTCTGCCTTTCAGGGCTGAGTGGCGCTTACACGTGCTCGCCCAGCACCGACACCGTCACGTCGACCAGCACGTCGGTATGCAGCGATACCTGAACCGGGAAATCACCCACGGTCTTGAGCGGGCCATTCGGCAGGCGGACCTGCATTTTCTCGACCGCGAAATCCTGCTTTTGCAGCGCTTCAGCGATGTCCGCGTTGGTGACCGACCCGAACAGGCGACCATCAACACCGGCTTTCTGCACGATTTGAACGGTCAGACCGCTGAGCTTCTCGCCCTGGCTCTGCGCGGCCGCCAGCTTCTCGGCAGCAGCTTTTTCCAGCTCGGCGCGACGCGCTTCGAATTCCTTCATCGCGACGTCGGTGGCGCGACGGGCTTTCTTCTGAGGAATCAGAAAATTGCGTGCAAAGCCGTCCTTGACGCGAACCACGTCGCCCAAGTTACCCAGGTTGACCACTTTCTCCAGCAAAATCACTTGCATCTTGAATTCTCCTTAGCAGCCGTCAGCCAATTAAGCCGAGTGCAGATCGGTATAAGGCAACAGGGCCAGGAAGCGCGCACGCTTGATCGCAGTGTCGAGCTGACGCTGATAATGCGCCTTGGTACCCGTCAGACGGGCCGGCGTGATCTTGCCGTTATCGCCGATGAAATCTTTCAGCGTTTCGATATCTTTGTAGTCGATCTGTTCGACACCGGCAACCGTGAAGCGGCAGAATTTCTTGCGCTTGAACAGCGGGTTCTGCTGTTGGCGGCGGCGGTCGAATTTTTTGTTACCTTTACCGTTAGGACGTGGCATGTTCAATCCCTTCCAATTTCTTGCAATGCTGTAATGTGAAACACCAAAGTGCGGCTATTGCGATGCTTGCGGGCCAGGAATCCGCTCAGCCGGACCGGTTGACCCAGCCCCAGTGCCATCACGCCTTCAACGATTTCGCCCAATGCAACTGCGGAAATATTGAATTCGATCTGGCGCGGCGTACCTGCTTCGAGCACCGATCCGGCATGCGTCAATGTGCATTCGATGGCGGGGATGCCCGCCGGGGTATATCGCAAAGACCCCATTTCGACGACACTGGCTTCAAGCTCTAACCGGTTCACTCCCGTAACCCGCGCAAAGCGCGCTTCATGTTTTGGTGTAGTCGTTAATCCCGGCTTGTCGCTCAGGCGGCGGGCGCTTCAGTGCTGGCTGCCGGCTGGGCCTTGCGAGCCTCTTCGCGCTGCACTTCCTTCATCATCGGCGACGGCGCGGTTTCCGCCTTCTTCATCTTGATGAAAAGATGGCGCAACACGGCGTCGTTGAACTTGAACGCGTGTTCGAGTTCATCCAGGGTCTCCTGATCGCACTCGATGTTCATGCACACATAGTGCGCCTTGGCGAGCTTCTCGATCATGTAGGCCAGTTGCCGACGACCCCAGTCCTCGACGCGGTGAATCTTGCCTTGACGGGCTTCCACCATGCCACGGTACCGCTCGATCATCGCAGGCACTTGCTCGCTTTGATCGGGGTGGACGATAAATACGATTTCGTAATGACGCATGTACGCTCCTTATGGATAAAGCCGCCTGGGCGTCAAGACCAGTGCGGCAAGGTTGCAAAACGCTTGATTTTATCGGGTTTTTCTCATTTTCTCAAGCTAAACCGCGACCCGGCAACGACAGGCACCGCCTACTCGTTCTCCAACCAGTAATTCGGCTTGGCGTAAATAGCGCGCAAGTGTTCGATGAACAGCCTGACACGCGCGGGCTGAAAGCGTTGCTGGGGATAGACGGCGAGGATATCGTAATCTGGCAGCGCGTAGTCGTCGAGCACCGTTTCCAGCTCGCCGCTGGCCAATTCCCGCTGGATTTCCCAGGTCGAGCGCCAGCCCAGCCCGAGGCCCTCGAGCGCCCAGCGATGCAGCAGCTCGCCGTCGTTGCAATCGAGATTGCCGTCGACCCGGATCGTGACGGTCTTGCCCTGCCGGCGAAAATACCAGCCGCGTTGCTGCCCGCCCTGCAGATTGAATGCCAGGCAATTGTGCTTGCCAAGATCTTCCAGCGTCTTGGGGCGGCCGTAGCGGGCGAAGTACTTGGGCGTGCCGCACACGACGCGGCGGTTTTGAGACAGTTTGACAGCCACGAAATTCGGATCGACCGCACCGCCAATGCGAATCCCAAGGTCGTAACCTTCGCGCACCAGATCGACCACACGGTCGGTCAGATTGAAAGAAAGCTGAACTTCCGGGTATTGCTTCAGAAACGACGGGGCATGGGAGGCGACATGCTTGCGACCAAAAGCCGCCGGCGCCGATACGATCAAGTGGCCCGACACGGCGTGCCGGCCGGCACTGATTTCGTTCTCCGCCAACTCCCATTCGCCCAATAGCTGCTTGCAGCGCTCCAGGAAGGCGCCGCCCTCCTCGCTCAGCACCAGACGACGCGTCGAGCGGTACATCAGCTTGATGCCGAGCCGCTTCTCCAGGGCGTCGATGCGCCTGCCCAGAATCACCGGCGAGACCCCCTCGCGCAAGGCCGCGGCGGCCAGACTGCCCGCCTCCGCCACCTGTACAAAAGTCTCGATTTGCTTGAAGCGATCCATGTGTGTCTCCCTTATTTCGATACTTTTAGTCTCTAAAAAAACGAGTATTTATTATCTTATCAAACAAAACATGAAGTATTACATTGATTGCCAGAGATATCACTCACCATCTGGAGGAGAAACAATCATGGCAAAGATGACCGCAGTCGACGCCGCCGTGCGCGTCCTGGAAAAGGAAGGCATTACCAACGCCTTCGGCGTTCCGGGGGCCGCCATCAACCCGTTTTATGCGGCCCTTCGCCGCGCCGGCAGCATTGACCACGTACTGGCGCGTCACGTCGAAGGCGCCTCTCACATGGCCGAGGGTTATACGCGAGCCGCGCCCGGCAACATTGGCGTTTGTATCGGCACCTCGGGGCCGGCGGGCACGGACATGATTACCGGACTGTACTCGGCCCAAGCCGATTCCATTCCGATTTTGTGCATTACCGGGCAAGCGCCGCGCGCACGCCTGTACAAGGAAGATTTCCAGGCTGTCGACATCGAATCGATCGCCAAGCCGGTCACCAAATGGGCCGTCACGGTGCGTGAGCCTGCATTGGTGCCGCGCGTGTTCCAGCAGGCGTTTCACCTGATGCGCTCCGGCCGGCCTGGTCCGGTGCTGATCGACTTGCCGATCGACGTCCAAATGGCGGAAATCGAATTCGATCCCGACACCTATGAGCCGCTGCCCGTCTACAAGCCGGCGGCCACGCGCGCGCAGATCGAAAAGGCGCTGACAATGCTGATCGAGGCCGAGCGTCCGCTGCTGGTGTCGGGCGGCGGCGTCATCAATGCCAACGCGGCCGACCTGCTGGTCGAGTTCGCCGAATTGGTGAACGTGCCGGTGGTGCCCACGCTGATGAGCTGGGGTGCGATCGCCGACGATCATCCGCTGATGGCAGGCATGGTGGGCCTGCAAACCTCGCACCGCTACGGCAACGCCACGCTGCTCGCTTCCGATTTCGTGATGGGCATCGGCAATCGCTGGGCCAACCGCCATACCGGTAGTATCGATGTCTACACCAAGGGCCGTAAATTCGTTCACATCGATATCGAACCGACCCAGATCGGCCGGGTATTCGGCCCCGACTACGGCATCGTCTCCGATGCCGGCGCGGCGCTCAAGCTGTTCGTGGAGGTCGCACGCGAATGGAAAGCGGCCGGACGCCTGCCGTGCCGCAAGACGTGGGTCGCCGATTGTCAAAAACGCAAGCGCACCATGTTGCGCAAGTCGGACTTCGACAACGTGCCGGTCAAGCCGCAGCGCGTCTACCAGGAAATGAATGCGTTCTTCGGCCGCGATGTCCGCTACGTCAGCACCATCGGCCTGTCGCAAATCGCCGCCGCGCAATTCCTGCGCGTGAACCACGCGCGCCACTGGATCAACTGCGGCCAGGCGGGCCCGCTGGGTTGGACCGCGCCGGCTGCCATCGGCGTCAAAGTCGCCTCGCCCGAGAGCGACGTCGTCGCGGTGTCGGGCGACTACGACTTCCAGTTCATGGTCGAGGAGCTGGCGGCTGCCGCGCAGTTCAAGGTGCCCTACATCCACGTCGTGGTCAACAACTCGTACCTCGGCCTGATTCGCCAGGCGCAACGGAATTTCGATATGGACTACTGCGTGCAATTGGCATTCGAGAACGTCAACGCACCCGAGCTCAACGGCTATGGCGTCGACCACGTCAAGGTCGCCGAGGGCCTGGGCTGCAAGTCGATTCGCGTGTTCAAGCCGGAAGATATCCAGCCCGCCTTTGCGCAGGCTCGCAAGCTGATGGCCGAGTTCTCGGTGCCTGTGGTCGTGGAGGTCATCCTGGAACGCGTCACCAACATCGCCATGGGCACCGAAATCAACAACGTGACCGAATTCGAGGAAGTGCTCGACATCGCCGAAGACGAAAAGGCCTTTGAAACAGCCTGAGCGTCCGCACCGATTCGAGTTCCGTTCAATTTTTATCTAGGAGTCGCGAGATGCCAAAATTCGCCGCCAACCTGACCATGCTGTTCAACGAAGCGCCCTTTCTGGATCGCTTCAAGGCCGCCGCCGCCGCCGGCTTTCGCGGCGTGGAGTTTTTGTTTCCCTATGCGTTTCACCGCGACCAGATCGCCGACAAGCTGAATCAGTACCAGCTCGATCTGGTGCTGCATAACCTGCCGGCCGGCAACTGGGAAGCTGGCGAGCGAGGCATCGCCTGTCTGCCGGAGCGCGTCGGGGAGTTCCGCGACGGCGTCGGCGAGGCCATCGTGTACGCCAAAGCGCTGGGCGTGAAGCAATTGAATTGCCTGGTCGGCCGCCGCCCGGCCGACGTCGATGCGGACAAAATCCGCACGACCGTCGTCGACAATCTGCGCTTTGCCGCCGACCAGCTCAAGGCCGAGGGTATCCGTTTGCTGATCGAGCCGATCAATACGTTCGACATCCCCGGCTTTTACCTTAGCGGGACCAAGCAAGCGCTGGACCTGATCGACGCGACCGGCTCCGACAACGTGTTCGTGCAGTACGACATCTATCACATGCAGCGCATGGAAGGCGAGTTGGCCAAGACCATCGAGACGAACCTGGCGCGCATCAAGCACGTGCAGCTCGCCGACAACCCGGGGCGCAACGAGCCAGGTACGGGTGAGATCAACTACCCGTTCCTGTTCGATTTTCTCGATCGCATCGGTTACGACGGCTGGATCGGCTGCGAATACAAGCCGGCCACCAACACCGTCGACGGTCTCGGCTGGCTCAAGCAGGCCGGCTTGCGCCAGGCTGCCTGAGCGGCGACATAACCCAACCCATTATTTATTCATTAGAGGAGTCACACCATGGCACAACTCGGTTTCATTGGCCTTGGCATCATGGGCGCGCCGATGGCGAAGCATCTGCAGGACGCCGGACACAAGCTGTTCATTTGCGATCGCAAGACGCCGCCGCAAGAGCTGATCGATGGTCAGGCGACCTGCTGCACGTCGCCCAAGGAAGTTGCCAAACGCGCCGATATCATCTTCGTCATGGTGCCGGATACGCCCGACGTGGGTGCCGTCCTGTTCGGCGAAAATGGTGCGGCAGAAGGTCTTTCCAAGGGCAAGATCGTGGTCGACATGAGCTCGATCTCGCCGATCGAGACCAAGGAATATGCGAAAAAAGTCAAGGCGCTCGGCTGCGAATACCTCGACGCGCCCGTCTCCGGCGGTGAAGTCGGCGCCAAAGCGGCCTCGCTGACGATCATGGTGGGCGGTTCGCAAAGCGCGTTCGACGACGTCAAGCCGTTCTTCGAGCTGATGGGCAAGAACATTACGCTGGTCGGCGACACCGGCGCGGGGCAAACCTGCAAGGTTGCCAACCAGATCATCGTCGCGTTGACCATCGAAGCCGTTGGCGAAGCGCTGCTGTTTGCCTCCAAGGCCGGGGCCGATCCCGCCAAGGTGCGCGCCGCGCTGATGGGCGGGTTCGCCTCCTCGCGCATTCTCGAAGTGCACGGCGAGCGCATGGTGAAGCGCAATTTCGAACCGGGTTTCCGCATCGCCCTGCATCAAAAGGATTTGAATCTGGCCTTGCAAAGCGCGCGTGCGCTGGGCGTCGCCCTGCCGAACACGGCGACCTGCCAGGAGTTGTTCAACACCTGCGCGGCCAATGGCGGCGCGGCTTGGGATCACTCCGGGCTGGTGCGTGCACTGGAACTGATGTCCAACCATACGGTGGCGTAAATGTCGGCTCGCCCGCAAGCGGTGGCAGTGGCCGGCAACGCCGCTGCCCTGGAACCCCGCACGTTTTTGCTGTCGCTGTTCCAGCATGCGGTCGAGGCCGTCTCGCCCGCGCGCTGCCTGGCCCAGCATCTGCCGCCGGCACCGCGCGGCCGCACTATCGTGATCGGCGCCGGCAAAGGCGCCGCATCGATGGCGCAAGCCGTCGAGCAGCACTGGCAAGGCCCGCTTTCGGGTCTGGTCGTCACTCGTTATCAGCATGGTGTGCCCTGCCGTCATATCGAGGTCGTGGAGGCCGGGCATCCGGTGCCCGACGAGGCCGGCTGGCAGGCCGCCCAGCGCATGCTGGAGATGGTCCAGGGCTTGAGTGAAGACGACCTGGTGCTGTGCCTGATTTCGGGTGGCGGTTCCTCATTGCTGTCGCTGCCCGCCCCCGGCATCACGCTGGCGCAAAAACAGGCGCTCAACAAGGCGCTGCTGCGCTCGGGCGCGACCATCTTCGAAATGAATTGCGTGCGCAAACATCTGTCGGCCATCAAGGGCGGGCGGCTGGCGCTGGCCTGTGGCCGGGCACGCGTGCATACGCTGCTGATTTCCGATATCCCCGGCGACGACCCCGCCGTCATTGCTTCCGGTCCAACGCTGGCCGACGAAACGACCTGCGCGGACGCGTTGGCGGTATTGGGAAAATACCAAATCGACGTGCCCGACAACGTACGCGAATATCTCGCCTCTGGCGCCGGCGAGACACCCAAACCCGGTGATGCGCGGCTGCGTCATGCCACACATGCGACGATCGCCACGGCCCAGGAGGCGCTGGAAGCCGCCGCGCGCCATGCGCAGTCTCATGGCATTACGGCGCACATCCTGTCGGATTGCCTCGAGGGCGAGGCGCGCGACGTGGCACTGGTGCACGCCGGTATCGTGCGGCAAATCCTCGCGCACGGCCAACCGTTCGAGCGACCGTGCCTGCTGCTGTCCGGCGGCGAAACCACAGTGACGGTGCGCGGCGAAGGCCGCGGCGGGCGTAACGCCGAGTTCCTGCTGGCGCTGGCCGCGGCGCTCGACGACGGTCACGGTGCCAGCTTGCCTGGCGTGCATGCGATCGCCTGCGACACCGACGGGATCGACGGCACCGAGGACAACGCCGGTTGCCTGCTCGGGCCCGACACACTGACGCGCGCAGCGGCAGCCGGGCTGTCGCCCAAAAACCACTTGCAGAACAACGACGGCTACTCATTTTTCGCCGCCTTGGATGACTTGGTGGTGACCCAGCCCACGCGGACCAACGTCAACGATTTCCGGGCCATCCTGATCGAATGATCGCCGGATCGTACCGGGCCAAGATCTAACACCATGAAGCAGGAGATTCTCCGATGCAAACCCGTTCCATGCTGACCCTGGAAGATGCTCGCCGGATGGCCGAGGCAGCCGCGGCCGAAGCAGTTCGCCATCAGTGGCCCGTTACCATCGCCATCTGCGACGACGGCGGCCATCTGCTGTGGCTGCAGCGCCTGGATGGCGCCTCGCCGATATCGGCGGAAATTGCCGCTGGCAAAGCCCGCACCGCGGGTGTGTCGCGACGCCCGAGCAAGGCGTTCGAAGAAATGGTCAACCAGGGCCGCTACGCCGCGCTATCGATGCCGATCACCGCGCTCGAGGGGGGTGAGCCGGTGATCGTGGACGGCACCTGCATTGGCGCGGTCGGCGTCTCCGGTGTCAAGCCCGGCCAGGATGCACAGGTCGCCCAGGCTGGCGTTGCCGCGCTGCTCGCGCCGCAGGCCAAGGCCGCCGCGTAGGCCGCACCGGGCAGGTATTGCGAGCGTCAGCGTTCGACGATTTCGACCCGTACGCCGGCCGGCACGACGGTGATGGCGCCGGGTTGGAATTGCACGCCGGCGAAGGTGAGCTGGTTGGGCTTGAAGGTATAGATCGGATAATTTTGAAGAACCTGGCTGGCCAGCATATTGGCCGCCATATCGATCTGCTGACCGTAGATGGCCGTGGCTGGCCCGAAGTCGGCCTGCGTGACCGCAGGATCGCGCACCACGACCGAACGGGTCGCAGCGTCATAGGCGAGCCCGCCCACCAGCACAAAAGTCCCGTTCAGCGTTTGCGGCACCATGAATGGGCTGCTGATGAGCGCATCCACCGTCAAAGCCAACCGATTTTGGGCCGGCTGCAAAGCGATTTCGGGATGCGTCAGATCCATTGAGAATACTTGCGCAACGGCCCGGTGAAACGGGAACTTCCGGGCCACCGCGGCTTGCACCTGCGCACGCGAGAAGGTGTAGTGATCGGGGATGAACGGAAATGTCGGCGACGCCAGCGCCGGTAGCGGCGCCAGCGTCAGCACACTGCCGCCGAGCATGATTTCAAGAAAGCGGCGTCGACGCATGGGGGGATGAGTTTGCACAGGAGATAGGCGGAGCCAGTCGATGTAGAAGTTGACCGGCACCCGCAAGCTTGGTTCGTTCAATAAACCTCGAACAGCGACTGCCAGCGATCGGTGGGCATATCGTGCGCCAGTGCCAGCATCGCGAGCACGCGCGCCTTGTACGGTTGCAGATTGCCCGCGCTGACGAAGCCCAGCGTGTCATCGGCGGCCGCACCGTTGCGCATCACGTGCCCGGCCCCGGTGCGCGAGGCACGCACCACCCGCACGCCTTGCCTGGCAGCGTCGGCCAGCGCCTGCTGCAGCGGACCGTACAGCGAACCGTTGCCGGTGCCCGCCACGACCAGCCCTCGCACCCCGGCGCTCACCAGCGCCTCGACCGGCACGGTCGAAGCATTCGCATAACTGGAGAGCACTTCGACCATCGGCAGCGCGTGCCGCCCCGCCACGTCGAACTCGCTTTGTACCGTGTGGCGCCGCAGCGCGCGGCGCTGCAATTCGACCCACTCGTCTTGCACCCAGCCCAGTACACCAATCTCGGGCGACTGGAACGCCTGGACCGAATAGGTGCTGGTCTTGACGACATCCCGCGCACAATGAATCTGATGATTGACGACCACCAGGACGCCCTGCCCGGCGGCCTCCGGATGGGCAGCGACCCGTACCGCATTGAGCAGATTGAGCGGCCCGTCGGCCGATAGCGCCGTGGCGGGCCGCATGGCGGCAGTCATCACAACCGGCTTGTTGCTTTTGACCGTCAAATGAAGGAAATAGGCCGTCTCCTCCAGCGTATCGGTGCCGTGTGTAATCACGACGCCATCCACGTCCGGCTCGGCCAGCACGGCATTGACCCGCTCGGCCAAGGTCAGCCACAACGCACACGTCATGTCCTTGCTGTCGATTTGCGCAACCTGTTCGGACCGCATGCGTGCGACGTCGGTCAAGCCCGGGACAGCGGCCAGCAATGTTTCGATATTGAGCGCGCCGGCCTGATAGGTCGCGGTGCGACCGGCGTCGGCCGCGTAGCCGGCAATCGTGCCGCCAGTGGCCAACAGGACGACCTGGGGCAAACGGAGAGCACTGCCGTGCCCGGACATGGAAGAGGATGTTTTCATGACCGCGATTGTAGCCAATTCGCCGCATTCATCAATTTGGGGTCATCCATGAGCGGCGATTGCCGCCGATCATTGGCGCGGCAACGCTGGTACGGATATCGCGGCGCATGGCGACGTCTCCAATCGGGCCGGCCTCGGCCCGACTTGAGAATCGACATGAAGTTCTGCTTGCATAAATCAGAATACTGTACAAAAATACAGTTGCCTGTACTTCCATACAGTAACCATGCACAAACTCACTGCCCGCCAACAACAGGTCTATGACCTGGTCCGCCAAGCCATCGAGCGCACCGGATTTCCGCCCACTCGGGCCGAAATTGCCGCGGAGCTCGGCTTCAGTTCCGCCAACGCCGCCGAAGAGCACCTGCGCGCCCTGGCACGCAAGGGCGTCATCGAACTCGCGGCAGGCACGTCGCGCGGCATTCGCGTCAAGGCGCTCGGCGATGACGACACCCCGCATCAGTTCACGCTGCCTCACATGGCGCTGATGCAATTGTCGCTCCCGCTGATTGGCCGGGTCGCCGCAGGCAGCCCCATCCTCGCGCAGGAACACATCGAAGCCCACTATCAGTGCGACCCGGCGCTGTTCGCCCGCCAACCGGATTACTTGTTGAAGGTACGCGGGCTCAGCATGCGCGATGCCGGCATTCTGGACGGCGATCTGCTTGCCGTACAGCGTGCGAGCGATGCCCGCGATGGCCAGATCGTGGTGGCCCGGCTGGGTGACGAGGTAACCGTCAAGCGCCTGAAACGACGCCCGGGCGGAGTTGAGTTGATTGCGGAAAACCCGGATTTTCAGAATATCGTCGTGACCGGGAACCCTGAAGATTTCTCGCTTGAGGGCATTGCCGTCGGCCTGATCCGCACCAGCGAATTGTAATTTGCATCGAAAATATTTTTTTCCCCGTCGCTGACGCATCGCACCGACGTGCGTCATGAAATACATCAAAAAGCATCGGCAACGGGCCCTTCACTTCACGCTTTGCAAGGATGGGATCATGGGTAAATTATTTTCTTTCATACGCGCCTCGCGCGCGCCCGCCGCCAGCACTGTCTCAGTCCGCGCGCTGCGCTCACCGCGCCCGGTTCGGGTGTATCGCGGCCCTTCGCACATTATCATGGTCGGCAATATCAACGATATCTGCCACAAGCTGGATCAATCTCTCGCAGAACGCTATTGCCATATCGAGGCGTGACCGCGGTCGTGCGCATCGCCCTGTCGCTGCTCCAGGCTCGGTACGACAACGCCCGCGCGCTATCGTTCGTGCCCTACACACCCAGTTGCGCCAGCGGATGCGCCTGGGCCGGCCACTCGCTCTCGAAGAATCGCTCCACTTGCATCGCGTCGACTTGGTCGAGACTAGCCGGAAGCCACCGTGGCGCATGATCCTTGTCTATAGCCAGGGCACGAATGCCCTCCAGCCCGTCGTGACCGTCGAACACGCGCTTCATCATCGACAGTTCGACTCGCAATTCGTCTGCCAGTGAGAGCGACTTCGAACGTGCGCGGCGAATTTGCTCGAGCGTCACGCACACCATCAACGGTGACCGCTTGCGCAGCTGCGCCTCGACGTGCTGCGCCCACTCGCTGAATTCGCAACGTGCCTCGCGCGACAGCGATGCCAGAATCGCTGATACGCTCTCGCAGGAAAAATGCATGTCGATGGCGTCGCGCAAATCTTTCAGTGCCATATCGCGCGGCGGCGGCGCAACGTGGCCGTCGGCCATGGCGCGCACGCGTGCCACCACTGCGTTGCCGTCGCGCCACGGCTCGGTCTCCAGTAACGAGAGAAGATCCGCCGTCATGTTGCGCGGCAGATAAATATCCGCCAGGCCGGCATAGAGCGCATCGGCCGCCCCGATCGCCACACCGGTGGTGCCCAGGTAATCGCCAATGCGTCCCGGCACTCGCGCCAGAAAATATCCGCCGCCAACGTCGGGGAACAATCCAATCTGCGTCTCCGGCATGGCCATGCGCGTCGTCTCGGTGACGATACGCAAGGCGGCGCCTTGCGAGATTCCCATGCCCCCGCCCATCACGATGCCGTCGAGCAATGCGATGTACGGTTTTGGATAGGTCGCGATCAGATAGTCTAGTGCGTACTCGTCGACGAAATACGGCAGCAGTGCAGCGCGCTCGCGCTGCGCCGTCTCATAGAAGTAGCGAATATCTCCGCCCGCGCAAAATCCTTTCTCGCCGGCGCCTCGCACGAATACGGCGTAGACCTCGGGATCTTCGGCCCATTGCGCGAGCGCGGCCATCAGCGCCCGGATCATGTCAGGCGACAGCGCGTTCAAGGCTTTTGGCCGATTCAAGGTGATCAGGCCGACGTGATTGACGATCCGTGTTTCGATGAATTCGGACATGATGCAGTATCGAGGCAAGAGGTAAAGAAAAAAGCCGGTGCGTCGCACCGGCTTTCATCGTAGCGCAAACGTGCCGGCCGAGTGCCGGCAGCACACGCGGGCCGGAGCTCAGGTCCGCTCTTCGCGCGAGGCCTTCTTGCGCTCGTGCTCTTTCAGGAAGCGCTTGCGCAGGCGAATCGACTGCGGCGTGATTTCGACCAACTCGTCGTCGTCGATGAACTCGACCGCGTACTCGAGCGACATCTGGATCGCGGGCACCAGGCGCACGGCTTCGTCCGTACCAGAGGCGCGCACGTTGGTCAGTTGTTTGCCCTTGATCGGATTGACCACCAGGTCGTTGTCGCGGCTGTGAATGCCGATGATCATCCCTTCGTAGAGCGCATCGCCGGGCTTGACGAACATACGGCCGCGGTCTTGCAGTTTCCACAGCGCATAGGCGACCGCGGCGCCATCGTCTTGGGAAATCAGCACGCCATTGCGGCGTTCGCCCAGATTGCCTTCACGCACCGGCGCATAGGCGTCGAAAATATGACTGATGAGCCCGGTACCGCGGGTCATCGACAGGAATTCTCCCTGAAAACCGATCAGGCCGCGCGCCGGAATGCGGTATTCCAGCCGCGTGCGGCCTCGACCGTCGGATGCCATGTCGATCAACTCACCCTTACGGCGGCCCAACTCTTCCATCACCGCGCCCTGGTGGCCGTCTTCGACGTCGACCGTCAGCAGTTCGTAGGGCTCGTGCTTGACCCCGTCGATCTCCTTCATGACCACGCGCGGGCGCGACACGGCAAGCTCGTAGCCTTCGCGGCGCATGTTCTCGACGAGAATGGTCAGGTGCAATTCGCCACGGCCGGACACTTCGAAGATGGTTTCGTCATCCGTGTCTTTTACGCGCAATGCGACGTTGTGGTTCAATTCGCGCATCAGGCGTTCGCGAATCTGCCGGCTGGTGATGAACTTGCCTTCGCGCCCCGCCAGCGGCGACGTATTGACGCAAAAATTCATCGTCAGCGTCGGCTCGTCGACACTGATCATCGGCAGCGCCTCGGGCTGCTCGACGGCGCAGATCGTCGCCCCGATGCCGATATCCTCGATCCCGTTGATCAACACGATGTCGCCTGCTTCCGCGCTCTCCACCTGAACCCGTTCGAGCCCCTTGAACGACAGGACCTGATTGATCTTTCGATTGAACACTTCACCTTCCGGGCCGAAGCGCATCGCCACCGGTTGCCCCGGACGAATGCGACCGCGGGATACGCGCCCGATACCGATCCGGCCAACGTAGGTCGAATAATCGAGTGAGGTAATCTGAAGCTGCAGCGGTGCGTCGGGGTCGGCCGGACGCACGGGCACGTGCTCCAGAATCGCTTCGAACAGCGGCCGCATATCCCCCTCGCGAACGCTCGGATCGAGGCTCGCGTAGCCATTCAGGGCGGAGGCATAAACCACCGGGAAATCCAGCTGCTCGTCGGTCGCGCCGAGCTTGTCGAACAAATCGAACGTCTGGTTGATGACCCAATCGGGGCGGGCGCCCGGCCGATCGATCTTGTTCACCACCACGATCGGCTTGAGCCCGAGCGCCAGCGCCTTGCGGGTCACGAAGCGCGTCTGCGGCATCGGCCCTTCAACCGCATCGACCAGCAGCAGCACACTGTCGACCATCGACAGCACCCGCTCGACCTCGCCGCCGAAATCGGCGTGTCCCGGCGTGTCGACGATGTTGATATGCGTATCGCCATATTCCACGGCGCAATTCTTGGCCAGAATCGTGATGCCGCGCTCCTTTTCGATGTCGTTCGAATCCATCACACGCTCAGCGATTTGCTGGTTCTCGCGGAAGGTGCCGGATTGGCGCAGCAGTTTGTCGACGAGCGTGGTCTTGCCGTGGTCAACGTGGGCAATGATGGCGATGTTACGTAGGGCGCGGGTCATGAAAAGAAGGAGAGAATGTTTTTGGAGCAATCGAACATTTTAGCACGGCTGGCTTGTTCGCTTATGACAAGCAAACGCAGGCCGATACGAAAAACATAGCGTCGCTCGTCGGACGTTGTTGTCCAACCACAATAATTGCATAGTCAATTATTGACACGCCTTGCAAATAATTAAGCAGTCGCTATAATCATGCCTAGGCAACTATTGCACGAGCACCAAAAATGACACAACCCGACCTTCCCGCGCCTGAACAACCCCCCTACCCCGGGTATGACATGGAAGACTCCATCGGCTACCTGGTCGCGCGTGTTCGTTCGCTGCTGATGGCGCAACTGACCCAGGAAACCGCCCGTTTCGGCCTGACCAGCACCCAGGCCACCATGCTGTACAAGCTGGCCACCGGGAAATGCACCACAGCCGCAGACCTCTCGCGCGAGTATTGCATCGACGCAAGCGCAGTGACGCGCTTGCTCGATCGCCTCGAAAAGCATGGTCTGCTGATCCGGGAACGCAGCCGGGAGGACCGGCGTACAGTCATTTTGACCCTGACCGCCGAGGGCCGCGCGCAAGCCATGCGGATGCCGGAAATTTTCGTCGCTTGCGCCGACCGCCTGCTGCGAGGTTTCACCCCGGACGAGGTTGCTCTTTTGAAGGACATGCTGCGGCGAGTGATCGCCAACAGCGAGATCGGATAAATATTGCGTTAGCAATCATTTCATGCCGAAGAATCATTCTAACGCGTTGTATTACCATCCATCGATTCAATGACTAAGGGTTTTGCTATGCAAGCAACCTATCCCAATATGCCTCGCCTGCGGACTCTCTCCATGGCGTGCATCGCCATTGCCGTGCTGGGACTGTCCGGATGCGCGAACTACATGGGAATCCACAGTGACAAGCACATTGCATCACCGAATGCCTACGCAACTGCACGCAGTCTGCCCAACCAGGGCGGGCAATGGCCGACGACCGATTGGGCGGCTCAATTCGGCGACCCCCAACTTCAGCAATTGATTCACGAGGCGCTGGCCGGCAATCCCGATTTGCAGATGGCGCAAGCGCGCCTGGCCGCTGCTCGCGCCCAGGTCGAAGGCGCCGGGGCCGCGCTCTTGCCCAGGATCGGCGTGAGCGGCGATGTCTACCGGCAAAAGTTCACCGAGCACACAATTTATCCGCCGGGCTATGGCGGCTCCTGGTTCACGCAGGGCGATGCGATGGCGAATCTGACTTACGAGCTGGATCTGTGGGGCAAAAATCGCGCGGCCCAGGCTCAGGCCATTTCCGCGGAAAAAGCCGAAGAGGCCGCAGATCAGGAGGCACGCCTGACCGTGGCCACCGCGGTAGCGCGCGCGTACAATCAGCTGGCCCAGCAGTACGCGCTGCGGGACGTGCTCGTGCGTGAATTGAAGCAACGCGAAATGCTCAGCCGCCTGGCCCGCGATCGCCTGAAAGCCGGGCTGGATACGGAAGTCGAGACCAAGCAGGCGCAAGGCAACATCGCCGACGCCAAAACGCAATTGAGCCAGTTGGACGGACAAATCCTCGTAACCCGGCATCAGTTGGGCGCACTGCTCGGCAAAGGCCCCGATCGCGGCCTGCAGATCGCCAGACCGAGGCTCGCGACGATCGCCTCCCCCCGCATCCCGGACAACCTGCCGCTCAACCTGCTTGGCCGTCGGCCGGATATCGTTGCCGCGCGCTGGCAGGTGGAAGCCGCACTCAAGGGCGTGGATGTTGCCAAGGCGCGCTTCTACCCGGACATCAACCTGATGGCGACGATCGGCTTCAGTTCGTTCGGCCTGGGACAATTGTTCACCGCCGCCAGCCAACAAATACAGGCCGGACCGGCTATCAGTCTGCCGATTTTCGATGGCGGGCGCCTGCGTGCCAACCTGAAGGGCGAGTATGCGCGTTACGAAGAAGCCGTCGCCTCGTACGACAAGACACTGAACGACGCCTTGACCGACGTTGCCGACCGCCTGAGCAACATTCACTCGACCGACCAGCAAATGGTGACTCAGGCGCAAGCCTACGACGCAGCCAAAAGCGCCTATGACCTGGCCGTGAGCCGCTACAGGGCCGGGCTGGCGCCACAGCTGGTTGTGCTCAACGCCGAATCGTTCCTGCTGGCACAAGAACAATTGCGCGCCAATCTGGTCGCCACTCGCCGTGACCAGCAGATGGCGCTTATCAAGGCCATGGGTGGCGGGTTCGATGCCCAGGCGGCCGGTCTGGCTCAGTCATCGGGCAGTGTGGCTCAGGCGGCCTCACCGGCTCCGGCAATTCATTGAAGCGGCACGTTGCCCAACGAATTTAAAAATTGAAAGATTTCAACGGAGCAGATTATGAGTGACAACCAACAGGGCGCAGCCGCCCAACCCGCACCAGCGGCCGCGGCCGGCAACAACGGCAAGCGCAAGCGCATGATGCTGACGCTGAGTGCCGTGATCATCGTGGCGGCCATCGGATATGGACTCTACTGGGGTTTATACGCGCGCTTCTATGAAAGCACCGACGACGCCTATGTATCCGGCAACGTGGTACAAATCACGCCGCAAGTAGGTGGCACGGTGACTGGCGTGAACGCCGACGACACGCAAATGGTGCAGGCAGGCCAGACACTCGTGCAGCTCGACCAGGCCGATGCACGGGTTGCGCTGCTGCAGGCCGAGGCCAATCTGGCGCAAACGGTGCGCCAGGTGCGCACGATGTATGTCGATAATCAGGCGCTGGCCGCGACCGTTGCAATGCGTGAAGCCGATCTGGCCAAGGCCCGTGCCGACCTGCATCGCCGTGAAATCGCCATGCCCAGCGGCGCGGTCTCGCGCGAAGAACTGGGACACGCGCAGGATGCCGTCAAGACGGCCGAAGCCGCGCTGGCGGTGGCTCGCAGCCAGCTCCAGTCGAACCATGCGCTAACCGACAGGACCACTGTTGCCACCCATCCGCAAGTACGGCAAGCCGCCGACAAACTGCGTGCGGTGTACCTGGACTACGCCCGCGCGTCGATCCCGGCGCCAGTCTCCGGTTATGTTGCCAAACGCGCCGTCCAGGTCGGTCAGCGCGTGGCGCCGGGCACGCCGTTGATGGCGATCGTTCCGCTCAATGAAGTCTGGGTCGATGCGAACTTCAAGGAAGTGCAGATCGCGCATATGCGGGTTGGACAACCGGTGGAAATGACGGCGGACGTCTATGGCTCGAGCGTCAAATTCCACGGCACGGTCGCCGGATTCTCGGCCGGTACCGGCAGCGCTTTCTCGTTGCTGCCGGCGCAAAACGCCACCGGCAACTGGATCAAGGTAGTGCAGCGTCTGCCTGTGCGCATTGCGCTGGATCCGAAGGAACTTGCCAAGCATCCGCTGCGCATCGGCCTGTCGATGCAAGTCGAAGTCGACGTGCACAACACCGAAGGCAAGACGCTCGGCAACGCACCAGCCATGCCGACCTACCAGACCGACGTGTTCGAGAAAATCGGACACCAGGCCGACGCCATCGTGGCCCGCATCATCGAGGACAACATGGGCGCACATGCCAGCGCCGATGAATCCTCGGAAAAACCGGCCAAGGCGAAACTTCTGTAACCCCCGCGCCAGGTTATGACATCTCACGCCCAACCCGCGCCGCTGCGCGGCGGACAACTCGTACTCGGGACCGTCGCGCTGTCGCTGGCGACGTTCATGAACGTGCTCGACACGTCGATCGCCAATGTGTCGATCCCGGCGATTTCCGGTGATCTTGGCGTGTCCGCAAGCCAGGGCACCTGGGTCATTACGTCATTCGCCGTGGCCAATGCGATCTCGGTACCGCTAACGGGATGGCTGACCGAGCGCTTCGGCCAGGTCCGCCTGTTCATCTCGTCGATACTGTTGTTCGTGATCTCGTCCTGGCTGTGCGGCATGGCGCCTACCCTCGGTTTTCTGCTGGCCGCCCGCGTGCTCCAGGGCGCGGTGGCCGGCCCAATGATTCCGCTGTCGCAATCGCTGTTGCTCTCCAGTTACCCGCAGCAGAAAAGCGCGATGGCCTTGTCCATGTGGGGCATGACTACGCTGGTCGCGCCAGTGCTCGGTCCCATCCTGGGCGGCTGGATTTCAGATAATTACCAGTGGCCGTGGATTTTCTATATCAATATTCCGATCGGCATTCTCGCGGCGTCGGTAACCTGGTCGATCTATCGCACGCGCGAATCGCAGATTCAGCACAAGCCCATCGACAAGGTCGGCTTGACGCTGCTGGTGTTGTGGGTCGGGTCGCTGCAGATCATGCTCGATAAAGGCAAGGAGCTCGACTGGTTCAACTCGACGACGATCGTGGCGCTGGCCTTGGTCGCCATCGTGTCGTTCGCCTTTTTTATCGTGTGGGAAATCACCGAGAAATACCCGGTCGTCGACCTCACCTTGTTCAAGGGGATTAATTTCACCGGAGGCGTAGTCGCCATTTCCGTCGGGTATGGCCTGTTTTTCGGCAACCTGGTGATCCTGCCCCAATGGCTGCAGATCTATCTGGGCTACACCGCGACTCAGGCCGGCCTGATCCTGGCCCCGGTGGGACTGTTCGCCATATTGCTCTCGCCGGTCATCGGCAAGACCTTGCCCAAAGTCGATGCGCGATGGCTCGTCACCGCCTCGTTCGCGCTCTTTGCGCTGGTGTTCTATATGCGCTCGGAATTCAATACGCAGGTGGACGTACACACGTTGCTGATCCCAACGTTCCTGCAGGGCATCCCGATGTCGATGTTCTTCATTCCGCTCACTGCCATCATCCTGTCGGGTTTGCCGGCACGACGCATCCCGGCAGCGGCGGGTTTGTCGAATTTCGTGCGGATTCTATGCGGCGGCGTCGGCACCTCGATTACCGCCACCCTATGGGACAACCGGATATCGCTGCACCATGCGCAATTGACCGAAAGCGCGAACGTCTACAATCCGATCTTCGATCACGCCGTCAACGGACTGACTACGCTGGGTTTAAGTCACCAGCAAGCGTATGGCATGATCGACGGCTTGATCACCAATCAGTCGGCGATGTTGGGCGCCAACGACATTTTCTGGATCTCGGCGGTGCTGTTCATCTTGATGATCGGCCTGGTGTGGTTCACGCGCCCCATCAAAAGTTCTGGCGGCGCCGACGTGGCAGCAGGAGCCCATTGAGGAAAAAAACCCGCAATCTTTTGTCGATTGCGGGTTTTTCAGTTTTGCGCGACAAGCCGGCGAGGCACCAGCAAGCCATCCGCGCTGCGTGTTGCAACACCGAGAAGCGCCGGCTTTCGCTCGGGGTCGAGGCGGCCGTAGACCCTTATCAACGTCTGAGCCGAGCCGGCAGTCTGTGAAAGCGACGGCTCCGCAGTGTCGTCCAGTCTCAGCCGCTGCCCGTGGCAAAAGCGACGCGCCAGATCGTCCGAAAGCGTCAAGCTCGGCAACGCCTGGAGCAACGCATCGAGCGGTGCCAATCGCGCCGCACGCTGCCCTTCGTCCAACGCTTCCAGGTCTTCGAGCGTTACGGCTCCATCCAGGCTCAGCGCGCCGACACCAATGCGGCGCAGCCCCGTCAAATGGGCGCCGCACCCTAACGCCTCACCAATATCCTCAGCAAGGGTACGCACGTAGGTACCCTTGCTGCAACGCACACGCAAGGTGAGCATTGGCGCGTCAGGAAGTTGACTGTCGATCAATTCGAGTTGATGAATCGTCACGCGCCGCGGCTCGCGCGCGAGCACTTGTCCGGCTCGCGCATACTCGTAGAGGGGCTTGCCATCGCGCTTGAGTGCCGAGTACATCGGCGGAACCTGATCGATTGCGCCGGTAAACCGGGGCAAGATCGCTTCGACGTCGTCCGAACCGACATTAACGGGACGCTCGGACACCACCTCGCCTTCCGCATCGCCCGTCGTCGTGCACACGCCGAGCCTCACGCTGGCCAGATACGTCTTGTCGGCATCGAGCAAATCCTGAGCGAATTTAGTGGCTTCTCCAAAGCACAGCGGCAAGAGCCCAGTGGCCAAAGGATCAAGCGTGCCGGTATGGCCGGCCTTCTGCGCGTTGAGAAGCCGCTTGGCGCGCATCAACGCATCGTTCGATGACAGTCCAAGCGGTTTATCGAGCAGCAATACGCCGTTCAGAGGCAATCTGGGCGGACGTCTACGTTCTACGTTTGATTTGAGGTCAGGCATGTCGGCAAAAAAAGAGCGGTCGAACACTGACCGCCCGCACGGCTCATTCGTCGTCTTTGGCCCGATCGGCGTTGGCGGCATCGATCAGCTTTGACATTTCGATGGCTTGCTCGATGGATTTGTCATGCACGAAATGCAGCGTCGGCACGGTATGAATATGCAGCAATTTGAACAGCAGACTGCGGAGAAATCCGGCCGCCTCGTTGAGTGCGACACGAGTTTTTTCCGGATCGCCGGTAAGCGTCGTGAAATAGATCTTGGCGTGAGCGTAATCAGGCGTCAGTGAGACGCTCTGAATCGTGACCATCCCGATCCGAGGGTCTTTGATCTCGCGCATGATGATCGCCGAAAGATCACGCTGGATCTGATCGGCGATGCGCAAATTGCGGTCTGGCGTACTGCGTTTTTTCGACATCGAACTCTCAAGCGCGTAGACCGCGAGGACTCAGCGACGCCGGGGCTCGGCCCGGCACCGCGTCGCGTCACAGGGTACGGGCAACCTCCGTGATTTCGAAAACTTCAAACTGATCGCCTTCCTGAATGTCGTTGAAGTTCTTCACCGACATACCGCACTCGAAGCCGGCCTTGACTTCCTTGACGTCGTCCTTGAAGCGCTTGAGCGAATCCAGTTCGCCAGTGTGGATGACCACGTTGTCGCGCAGCACACGTACCGACGACGATCGCTTGACCACGCCTTCGAGGACCATACAGCCGGCCACCGTTCCGACCTTCGGCACCTTGAACACCTGGCGCACGGACACCAGGCCTGTGATTTCTTCCTTCTTCTCCGGCGACAGCATGCCCGACATCGCGGCCTTCACTTCATCCACGGCGTCGTAGATGATGTTGTAGTAGCGAATATCGATACCATTGGCTTCGGCCAGCTTGCGCGCAAGCGCGTCGGCACGGGTGTTGAAGCCGATAATGACCGCCTTCGAGGCCGTGGCCAGGTTGACGTCCGACTCGCTGATACCGCCGACGGCGGCGTGCACGATCTGCACCCGAACTTCGGCGGTCGACAGCTTATTGAGAGCATGCACCAGCGCTTCCTGCGAGCCCTGCACGTCGGCCTTGACGATCAACGCCAGGGTCTGCACTTCGCCCTCGGCCATCTGGTCGAACATGTTTTCGAGCTTGGCCGCCTGTTGCTTGGCAAGCTTCACGTCGCGGAACTTGCCCTGACGGAACAATGCGATTTCACGCGCCTTGCGCTCATCGGGCAGCACCAGCACTTCCTCGCCGGCGCCCGGCACTTCGGACAGCCCCTGGATCTCGACAGGAATCGACGGGCCCGCCTCTTTGGTGGGTTTGCCGATCTCGTCGAGCATCGCCCGCACGCGGCCGTAAGCCTGCCCGGCCAGCACCATGTCGCCGCGATGCAGCGTGCCGGACTGCACCAGAATCGTGGCGACCGGGCCCTTGCCTTTGTCCAGCTTCGCTTCAATGACGATGCCTTTGGCCGGCGCTTCGACCGGCGCCTTCAGCTCAAGCACCTCGGCCTGGAGAATGACGTTCTCCAGCAGGTCATCGATGCCTTGTCCCGTTTTGGCCGACACCGGCACGAACGGCGAATCGCCGCCGTACTCTTCCGGCACCACGCCCTCGGTGACCAGTTCCTGCTTGACGCGCTCCGGATTCGCGTCCGGCTTG
The DNA here is from genome assembly GCF_001931675.1 of Pandoraea thiooxydans. Classification (NCBI taxonomy): domain Bacteria; kingdom Pseudomonadati; phylum Pseudomonadota; class Betaproteobacteria; order Burkholderiales; family Burkholderiaceae; genus Pandoraea; species Pandoraea thiooxydans. Next base: position 2,329,230 of record NZ_CP014839.1, read on the forward strand.
TCGATTTTGTTGAGCGCCACCACAATGGGCACGCCGGCAGCCTTGGCGTGTGCAATCGCTTCCTTGGTCTGAGGCATCACGCCGTCGTCGGCCGCGACCACCAGAATCACGATATCGGTCGATTGTGCGCCACGCGCGCGCATTGCGGTAAATGCCTCGTGCCCCGGGGTATCGAGGAACGTGACAACGCCGCGCGGCGTTTCCACGTGATAAGCGCCGATGTGTTGGGTAATGCCGCCAGCTTCGCCCGCCGCCACCTTGGCACGGCGGATGTAATCGAGCAGCGAGGTCTTGCCATGATCGACGTGGCCCATCACCGTCACCACCGGGGGCCTCGGCAATGCCTCGGCGTCGATGTGCTCGCCACCCAGCTCGAGCGCCGTTTCCGGATCATCCAGTTTGGCGGCAATGGCTTTGTGCCCGAGTTCCTCGACCACGATCATGGCGGTTTCCTGATCGAGCACCTGATTAATCGTGACCATCTGGCCAAGCTTCATCATCAGCTTGATCACCTCGGAAGCCTTGACCGACATCTTGTGGGCCAGGTCAGCCACGGTAATGGTTTCCGGCACCATTACTTCACGCACAACCGGCTCGGTAGGCGCCTGGAACACTTGACGATGATCTTCCTGGGCATGTCGGCGATGGCCTTTCGGTCCGCGCCAGCCGTCACCGACGCCACCCGACGAATCACCGCGGGTCTTGATGCTGCGTTTGCGGCTGGCGTCGTCCTTCTGCCATGTCGACGGCGCACCTGCCTGCTTGACGGGTTTCTTGCCCTTGTCAGCCGCGGCAACCGTCGTGCTGACCGTTTTTTTCTCTTCCTTCTTGTCCTCGGGCTTGGCTGCCTTGGCCGGCTTGTGAAGCGTGCCCTTGCTTTCGGTTTTGGCTGCCGGTTGCGGCTCGGGCGCCTTGAGCACTTTGCGCGGCGCATTCATCATCTCGCGAATGGCGCGCGCCTCGGACTCGGCGGCCGCACGCCGCTTGCGGATTTCATCTTCCTCGGCGCGCGCCTGCTCGGCGGCCGCGCGCGCTTGCGCCGCCTCCGCTTCGCGCGCCGCTGCAACGGCGCCTTCTTTGGCGTCGACCTGAGCGGCCTGCGTCGCGCCGCCCTCCTCGCCCTGAGCGGTTGTTTCCTGCTCGGCGGTTGCCGTCGCATGCTGGGCGACGCGCTCTGCCGCGGCAGCGGCTGCGGCGCGTTCGCGCTCGGCTTCGGCAGCAGCGGCTTCGCGGGCCTGGCGTTCCGCTTCCTCGCGGGCCAAACGCTCCTGGCGCTCCTTGAGCTCTTCCGCCTGACGCGCCAGCAGCTCGGCCTGACGCCGCGCTTCTTCTTCACGTCGAGCAAGTTCCGCGTCGCTGACCACAGGCTCGGCCGGTTGCGCTTCGGCGACCTCGATCGGAATATCGTCCCGCTTGACGAAGACGCGCTTCTTGCGGACTTCGACCTGGATGGTGCGGGCCTTACCCGAGGAATCCGCCTGTTTGATTTCGGAGGTCTGACGGCGCGTCAAAGTAATCTTTTTCTTCTCGCCGTCACCGGCGCCATGCGACCGGCGCAAATGATCCAGCAGCTGCGCCTTGTCGGCTTCAGTCAGTGAATCGTCCGCGCTGCGCTTGTCCACACCGGCGGCTTTCAATTGCTCCAGCAGCACGCCGGCCGGCATTTTCAATTCTGCAGCAAATTGGGCTACGTTGATGCTCGCCATTCAAACCTCTTCAGGCAAGGACCCGGTCCTTGCAGTTAACTCAAAATTTACTGTTCCATATGCATGCGATCTGGCAAATCACTGGAACCAATGCTCACGCGCTTTCATGATCAGCGCCTTCGCCTGCTCTTCGTCGATGGCCGTCATCTCGACCAGTTCGTCGACGTCCAATTCAGCCAGATCGTCACGCGTCTGAATGTTGTGCTCGGCCAACTTGGCCAGCAGCTCGGTGGTCATGCCATCGAGACTCTTGAGATCGAGGGCTACGCCTTCCACCTTCTCTTCGCTGGCGATGGCCATCGTCAGGAGCGCGTCGCGTGCGCGATTACGCAGTTCATGCACCGTATCCTCGTCGAATGCCTCGATTTCGAGCATTTCGTTGAGTGGAACGTAGGCGATTTCCTCGAGACTCGAGAAACCTTCCTCGATGAGGATATCCGCCATTTCTTCATCGACGTCGAGGCGCTGCATGAACAGCTGGCGCAGCTCACCTTGCTCCTGGTTTTGCTTTTCTGCCGATTCGTCCGGCGTCATGATGTTGATCTGCCAGCCGGTCAACTCGCTGGCGAGACGAACGTTCTGACCGCTGCGCCCGATGGCCACAGCCAGTTCGTTTTCATCGACCACCACGTCCATGCTGTGCTTTTCTTCGTCGACCACGATCGACTGCACCGCGGCAGGCGCCAGCGCCCCAATGACGAATTGCGCCGGATCCTCCGACCACAATACGATATCGACGTTCTCGCCGCCCAGCTCGTTACGCACCGCCTGCACTCGCGTACCACGAATGCCGACGCAGGTACCAATGGGGTCGATACGCTTATCGTAAGCAACAACCGCTATTTTTGCACGTACGCCTGGATCACGCGCGGCCGACTTGATTTCCAGCAGACCTTGCTCGATTTCAGGCACCTCGATCTCGAACAGCTTGATGAGGAATTCCGGCGCAGTGCGCGACAATTCGATCTGCGGTCCGCGAGCGGTACGGTCGACTTTGACGATGTACGCACGGGCGCGGTCGCCGACGCGCAAATTTTCCTTTGGAATCAATTGATCACGGCGCAGCAGCGCCTCGACTCGGCCTGACTCGACAATCAGGTTGCCCTTGTCGATGCGCTTGACCGTGCCGGTCATGATCTTTTCGCCGCGTTCGAGAAAATCGTTCAGAATCTGCTCGCGCTCGGCATCGCGGATCCGTTGCAAAATCACCTGCTTGGCGGCCTGCGCGCCAATCCGACCGAACTCGATGGACTCGACCGGTTCTTCGATGTAATCGTCGACCTCGATGTCGGGAATCTGTTCACGCGCCTCGAACAGCAGTATCTGCCGATCCGGCTCCTGCAAGCCCGCTTCGTCGGGCACTACCAGCCAGCGGCGGAAAGACTCGTGCTCACCGCTCTCGCGATCGATTGCCACGCGAATATCGGCATCTTCCTGATAGCGTTTCTTGGTGGCCGAGGCCAGCGCCGCTTCCAGCGCGGCGAATACGACGTCCTTATTGACGTTTTTCTCGCGCGCGAGCGCATCGACCAACAACAACACTTCGCGACTCATCGTTTGCGACTCCTAAAATCAATCTGCGGCACCAGGCGCGCACGGTCAATATCCGACAGCGTAAACTCCAGCATCGCCGGGCCGTCCTTTCCTTCGAATTCCAGGTTTATTCTTTCATCCACGGGCGGATGCAGGATGCCACGAAACTGCTTACGGCCCGAGACAGGCTGGCGCAGCGTCACTGCAGCTTCACAACCCGCAAAACGAACAAAATCGGCCAGCTTGCGCAATGGCCGATCCAGCCCCGGGGAGGACACCTCCAGCCGATCGTAATCGACATTCTCCACCGTCAGCACATGCGACAATTGCCGGCTGACCTTCTCGCAATCGTCGATTCCGACTCCAGTCGGCTGATCGATAAAGACGCGCAGCAGCCCGCCCCCGGATCGTTCCAGATCGACCAACTCATAACCTAACCCGATGACGGTCGTCTCGATCAATTCTGAAAGCTGCAAATTCGCTCACCCTTTGAAAATTCGCGTCAATACCCTATTTTCATCGGCTTCATCGTATGCCGAACGCTCACTAGGTGCATTTCGGCAAAAGCAAAAAAAAATGGGCGGAACGCCCATTTTTCCTCGCCTCTTTGCGCATGAGGTGCGCCCCTGGAAATATTGCACAACGCGCAAACTAGCTTATCTTTTGATTTTATACGTTTTTGACCCAATTTGCAACGCCGCTCGCGCCCCAGATGCACCAAACACGGCCTTATGGTGGCTCACCCACAGGCACTCGCGGCACCTCTAACCGGATCGGCCGCGACCACCCCGCCCCCGGCCGCCCCCCGGATGCCTGTTCGCGGTGTCGGCACCGCGAGACGGCGAGTAGTTTCCCCAGGCGGCACCACCGCCGCCCCCGCGACGGGACTGACCGAAACCCGGCTCCTTACCGAAGTATCCCAGCGCAGTCTGCATCGGGTCAGGTTGTCGGCGCGGCGCGCCACTCTCGCCCGGGCGACGCTCGTCGCTACGCTGCGCGCCCGGAATTTTCATACCAACCGCGTTGAGCAACGCCCGGACCTGTGACTCGTCCAGTTCCTCCCAACGGCCACGCCGCAACCCGTGCGGCAAAGTCAGCGGGCCATGCCGAGTCCGAATCAAGCGGCTGACCATTTGACCGACGGCCTCGAACATTCGACGTACCTCGCGATTGCGGCCCTCGGCCAGTGCGACGTGATACCACCGGTTCGAGCCCTCGCCACCCCCGTCCTGCAAACGAAGGAAGTTTGCCGGTCCGTCCTCCAGTTCGACGCCCTTGAGCAGTTGCTGGCGCGCGCCCTCGGTCAACTCCCCCATGATCCGCACCGCATACTCTCGCTCGATGGCATAGCGGGGGTGCATGAAGCGGTTGGCCAGATCTCCGGAGGTGGTCAGTATCAGCAGCCCCTCGGTGTTGAAGTCCAGCCGGCCGACCGCAAGCCATTTGGCTGACTTGATCGGCGGCAATTTATCGAAAACCGACGGCCGGCCCTCGGGGTCCGCGTGACTGACGATCTCTCCGGCTGGTTTGTGATACAGCAACACGCGTGGCGGTCGCTGAATGATTTTGCGCTTGATGAGCTTACCGTTGATGCGGACCTGATCGGTCGGCATGATGCGCTGGCCAATATGGGCGGGCTCGCCATTGACCGACACGCGCCCGGCCATGATGAGTTCTTCCATTTCGCGGCGCGAGCCCATGCCGGCATCCGCGAGCACCTTGTGCAATTTCGGCGTTTCCTCATCCGGCGAGAGCACCCGCTTGGCCGTGACCGGCTTGCGTCCCCGGCGCAGCATCGGCGCACGCACGCCGCTGCCATTATTGTCATTGTCGAACGACTCCGAGGTGACATAGGCGAAGATATTATCTTCCGCACGCTTTGCCGCACCCGGCTGGCGAGGCGCCTTGCCGCCACGCTCGCGCGCGCCGCCATTGCCACGCCCCTTGCCGCGCCGCGCACCTGGCTGCCGTTGTTCGCCCGGTGCCTGAGCCGCGACGGGCGGCGTCGGCACGTCACCCTCATCGCCCGCAGCCGTCGAATCGCCCTCGCCTTCGCGCTTGCCTTGCCCAGCGGCACGCCGGCGCGCGATCAGACTTCGCGGACCGCGCCGCAAACCGCGGCGCGCCTGCTTGTCCTCCGCGCTCTGCGCCTCTCCAACGGCACGCTCGGATTCGCCATTGGCGTCAATCGGATTCAGTTCCTTGGACTCTTCGCTGTGCTTCAAAACAACCTCAAAGAAAAAGAGCCGCCGCGGGCATACGCCGCGCACAGGCAACTCATGCAAATAGGCAGGCCGGCGGGGCCATTGGTGCGGCGCCCTCGTCGTCCATCGCAACTACGATCGTCCGGGTTCACGTCCCGGCAATCAGATCAGCGCCATCATCGGCCGCCGACACGGAGGCGTCGGGATCCGCAGACACCAACGCCTGATCCGACGGCGATGCCACCGTGGCCGGATCACCTGCCAGCGCCGTCTGCTCGTCGAGGCTCTGCGCATTGCCGGCGGACGCCACGCTCGCCGCATCGGCATGCGGGTCTGTTTCATCATGCGGGCCATCGAGAGGCGCCGGCGGCGCGTCATCGGCGTCACCTACCGAAGACTCCGGTTCGCCAGACGCGGCAACCGCGACGGCCTCGCCCGCGCCATCGTCAAACACGATATTTTGCTGCGCCAGCAAATCAATCTGCGACTGCGCCGCGGGATCCTCGAGTGGAGGTAGGGCGTCGAGCGCCTGCAAGCCAAGATCGTCGAGAAACTGCTTGGTCGTCGCATACAGCGCCGGACGGCCAGGCACGTCGCGATGCCCAATGACGTCAATCCAGCCGCGCTCTTCGAGTTGCTTGATGATCTGGGTGTTGACGGTCACGCCGCGAATTTCCTCGATATCGCCACGCGTCACCGGTTGCCGGTAGGCAATGATTGCCAGCGTCTCGAGCACCGCGCGCGAGTACTTCGGCGGCTTTTCCGGGTTGAGTCGATCCAGATATTCACGCATCCTGGGCCGGCTCTGTAACCGCCAGCCAGACGCCAGCGCCACCAACTGCACGCCCCGTCCCTCCCATTCGCCGCGCATTTCCTCGAGCAGGGCGCGCACGACTCCCGCCGAAACGTCTTCGGCAAATAGCTTGCACAAATCGCCGACTTTTAGCGGCTCTTGGGCACAAATCAACGCTGTCTCGAGGACGATTTTCGCCTCTTGAGTATTCATGCGGCTATGCAGTGCCGGGGATTTTGCAACCCGGTCTCAGGAATAAATTGAGTGCTGGAACAACACAAGAGCGCGCCCGATGATTGTGATCGGTCGAGGAGACGGCAGCGCAACCCGGTTATATCGAATGCTTACTAGGTTGCCTGGAGATTTTCAGGAAGAAACATCTCGCCACCCAGTTCGGGGTCAATTATTACGCAAAGCGATTCGCCCGTAAAGTCGTTTCCCATCCGATTACCGCAGAATTACTATGTCGCCCCCCCTCGCAAGAAGAGCAGGCGCTGCCGGCATGTCCGGCAGCGGGCCAAGTGAGGCGGTACCCTGTCACCGGGCCTCGTGCTAAAATCGTACGCTAAGTTCAGAGGGAACCATGACAACGCAATCCGGCCCGACATCCCCGCCGCCCCGTTGTTCAGCCTGCTCTCTCAGCCAATTCTGCTTGCCTGTGGGCATCCCCCAAAATGAATTGACCCGGCTCGACCAACTGGTAGCGGAGCGCATCCGATTGAAAAAAGGCGATGCGCTCTATCTCTATGGCGACCCGCTGCGGGCCATTTTTGGCGTGCGCTTCGGATCGCTCAAGAGCTATATCGATTCCGAAGATGGCCGCGAGCAAGTCGTCGGCCTGCATATCCAAGGCGAATTGCTCGGCCTCGATGCCATCGCCGACGAGCGTCACGCCTCGACCGCCGTGGCCCTGGAGGACAGCGAGGTCTGCGTGGTGCGCTTTGCCGAACTCGAAAAGCTGTCGGCCCAGGTGCCGTCGCTGCAACGGCAACTGCACCGTCTGTTGAGTCTCGAGATCCGCAACGACCATCGCATGCTCCTGTCGCTGGGCACCATGCGGGCCGAGCAGCGTCTGGCCGTGTTCCTGCTCAATCTTTCCGAGCGGCTGTCGATGCGCGGTTACGCCGCCAACGAGTTCGTGCTGCGTATGAGCCGCGAGGAAATCGGCAGCTACCTCGGGCTGACGCTGGAAACCGTCAGCCGGCTGTTCTCCCGCCTGCAACAAAGCGGCGTTTTGTCGATCAAGCAGCGCCGCCTGAAAGTCACCGATCCCGACGCCTTGCGGCATTTGGCCGGCGAAAGCTGCCAGGCGCCAGCGATCTCGCGTCCCCGCTGAACGGGCCAATACGCGCGGCCGATCGCCCGCGTCGACGCGCCGAAAAGGCGGCACCGCGGCGCGCTTGGCCGAACATCTCGCGCCAATCGACAAAGGCACCAAAACTCACTATATTTCAATCCATCCCTATTCGCCGGAGCCAGACATGGCGGCGCTGTCCAACACCCTGAAGCTTGACCGGGACGAACTGGATACCTACTGGATGCCTTTCACGGCCAACCGCCAGTTCAAGGCTGCGCCGCGCCTTATCGCTTCAGCCGAAGGGATGTACTACACGGATGTCGACGGCCGCCGGCTGCTCGATGGGATCGCCGGGATGTGGTGCTGTAATGCCGGCCACAACCGCAAGCCGATCGTCGAGGCGATCCAGCGGCAAGCCGCCGTCCTCGATTTCTCCCCGCCGTTTCAGGTTGGGCAGCCTTTGCCCTTCGAACTGGCCAACCGGTTGGCCGGGTTGGCACCGGCGTCGCTAAATCGCGTCTTCTTCACGAATTCCGGATCCGAATCGGTCGATACAGCGCTCAAAATCGCCATCGCGTATCAGCGCCAGCGCGGGCAAGGCACCCGCACGCGGCTCATTGGCCGCGAGCGCGCTTACCATGGCGTCGGCTTTGGCGGCATCTCGGTAGGCGGCATCGGCGCCAACCGCCGACTGTTCGGGCCGCTGCTGCCGGGTATCGACCACCTCCCCCACACTCATGACCTGGCGCACAATGCGTTCAGCCGCGGGCAGCCGGCCTGGGGAGCGCATCTGGCTGACGACCTCGAGCGGCTGGTGCAGTTGCACGACGCATCGACGATTGCAGCAGTCATCGTCGAACCGGTGGCCGGCTCGACCGGCGTGCTGGTGCCGCCCAAAGGTTATCTCGAGCGTTTGCGCGAGATAACCCACAAATATGGCATCGTGTTGATTTTCGACGAAGTCATCACCGCCTTCGGCAGACTGGGCGGGTCATTCGCCGCGGGCGTGCTGGGCGTCGAGCCGGACATCATCACCACCGCCAAGGGGCTCACCAGCGGCACAGTGCCGATGGGCGCGGTGTTGGTGCGCGAGGAAATATACGACGCGTTCATGACCGGCCCGGAAAATGCCATCGAACTGACGCACGGGTACACCTACTCGGCCCACCCGCTGGCATGCGCCGCCGCGCTTGCCACGCTCGATCTCTACCGCGATGAAGCGCTCTTCGAGCGCGCTGCATCGCTGGCGGGCTATTGGGAAGACAGATTGCACGCCTTGCGGGAAGCCCGACACGTGGCCGACCTGCGCAACATCGGCCTGATCGGGGCGATCGAGTTGCAGCCGCGCGAGGGTGCACCGGGCGCCCGTGCTTTCGACGTATTCCTCAACTGCTGGGAGCGCGGCTTGATGATCCGCACCACTGGCGACGTCATTGCACTGTCACCGTCGCTCATCATCGAACGCGGGCAAATCGACGAATTGTTCTCAATCGTCGCCGACGCTCTGGCATCGACCGACTGATCGCCACACACCGGGAAGCGGCATGGCTACCTCTTTTTTCCTCACTCCTGACGATGCCGAACAGGCATTTTACGAAGCGCTCAATCGCGGCGACGTCGACGCGTTGATGGAAGTCTGGTCGGAGGACGAGGACGTCGTATGCATTCATCCCGCTGGTCCGCGCGTGGTCGGCGTCGGGGCCGTGCGCAGCAGCTGGGAGCAAATCCTGGCGCACGGCAGCCTTGATATCACGGTCACGCACCGGCAGGTCGCGCGCAATCCGTTATGCGCGATTCACAGCGTTATCGAGCAATTGCTGGTCGAGCACGGACCTCAGCCTCGCTACGCATTCGTGGTCGCCACCAACATCTATCTGAAGGAAGCCGACGGCTGGCGGCTCGTGCTGCATCACGCCAGCCCCGCGCTCGGTCACGAGGGCAGCCAGATCGAAACGCACGGACATGTCTTTCATTGATCCGTGACGACCGTCACGATGCGGCCGGTTCGACAATTTCTCCACCCAGCGCCTCGACCCCTTTTCGCAACGCCTCGAAAGCGCCATCGAGCAGCGCCGGATCGCCCTTGACACCCAGGTCGATGTGCCGGCGGGCATAATGCCCGCCCCGTTCGCTGTCGCCGACGCTGGGCAAGCTGAACACCTTGACGGCCGCAAATTCGGTTTCGATCTGCTCCATCAGCGGAGTCAGCGTCGACTCGGCCAGACCGAACACCAGCATCGAACGCTCGCCGTGCGGGCGCAGATGATGCAGATCCAGGTAGTAATGGTCCAGCGCCCAGGCCATCATCGGCCAGGCCATGACCGGAAAGCCTGGCATGAAATGATGGCGCCGAATCGAAAAGCCAGGAATCTTGTTGTACGGATTGGGCAAAATCTCGCAGCCCACCGGAAACTCCCCCATCTTCAGGCGATGGCGGTTGTCGGCCTGCGTCAGATCGGCCTGGCCGTCGCCGCTGGTATCGGCGATGCGCTCCAGAATCAGGCGCTCGGCCTCGGGATGCAGCGCCAGCGGCACGCCCAGCGCCTGCGCCGCGCATTGCCTGGTGTGGTCATCCGGCGTAGCGCCGATGCCGCCAGTGCAAAAGACGACATCGTCGCTGGCAAATGTTCGCCGCAGCGTGGCGGTAATGCGCGCCGGATCGTCGCCGATATATTCTGCCCAATCCAGATGCATGCCTCGTTCGCCCAACAGTTCGATGGTTTTGGGCAAGTGCTTGTCGTTGCGTCGTCCCGACAGGATTTCATCACCGATTACGATGAGCCCGATCGCCATAAATCAATCCTTTCTTCAATCGTTGCGCGCTGCACTTCACGGACCAGGCACTGCCCGATCGGCAACGCTTGCTCGTTGTGCCGGCGCATCGGCACGCAATCGGGCCAACGCGCGCAGGCAATAGTGCGCAAACCACAATGCCGAAAATACAAAAATCAAAACGTATAGCCAGATGACCACGACCGCCACGATCGGAAACAACACGATCATCACCGCCGACGACACCCAAAGCAGCGTCGGCAGCGCGCCGAGCAGGCCGGTGGCCACGCCCATGGCCAGCAGCGGCAAGCGGTGTTCGCGCACGATGCTGCGCCGCTCGTCGGCCGTGGCGTGTTCGGCCAACGCATCATAAGTCATTACCCGATAAGTCAACCACCCCCACAGCAGCGGGGGAATCAACGCAAAAAACGGCGGTACCAGCCAAAATGGCAGCGTCAACGCCACCATGAACAGGAATATCAGCATCGCGCCGCAAGACTGCGCCAGGCTGCCCCACAGCGAGCCGCCACGACGCGCTTCGAGCGTGACGTAGTGGCGTGCCGACAAGTGGCGAAGCACCGCCGGCATCGACAGCACGGCGATCAGCAACAGCGCCGAGGCAGCGATCAGCGGAACGGCCAGTGCCACCACGATGAAGGGCGCCAGCGTCATGCGCAGGCTGTCGACGCCGAAATAGCCGAAGAAATGGTATAGCCAATGCGTGAGCGGCCATTGCTCCAGCCAGACGCGCAGCGCGTCGGTCATTGGTTCCCAGCCGAACCACAACACCACGCCCCACAACAGGCCCGAGATCAGAAACGGCACGGCCGTCAGCCACAACATGCGCGGGTGCAACAGACTCACCAGCGCCTTGCCAAAAGTGCGCAGCAGCTCATTCATGGAAAATCGGGCGCCCGGCGCCCCCGGCGCGACAAAGCGAAGCGAGCCGTTTGGAAAAACGGACGGCCATGTCGAGAATACAAAGATTGGTGGGCATCGACTCGTGTGACGCAGAAATAAGCATCCAGCATATCACTGCCGCCGATCTTCTTGGTCGGGCAATCCGGCATGTTGCATGCGGCGCTGCCGTCTCAGCGCTGCAATGATTCCCACACCTTATGCAAGCGCTTGACCGACACCGGCATTGGCGTGCGCAGTTCCTGCGCGAACAGCGACACGCGCAGCTCCTCCAGCAGCCAGCGAAACTCGTCGAGCCGGCCATCGTCCTGGTCCCGTCGCTGCGTCAGAGCGCGCTGGTAGTTTTGCAGCAGCGGCGCCAGTTCCGCCGCCACTCGCGCGTCGCGACCGGCGTCGGCTTTCAGTTTGTCGATGCGCAGCGTCATCGCTTTCAAATAACGCGGGAAATGCGCCAGTTGCGCATAGGGCGTGTCAGCGATAAAGCGCTTGCCGATCAGGCGCTGCAATTGCTGCTGCAGATCGGCATAAGCCTGCCCGTGCGCCTTGGCCTGCGGCAGCTTTTTCTGCACGGCGGCATATTCGGTCAGAATCAGTCCGACCAATCGGGCGATTTCCTGCGCCAGCAGATTCAAACGTGCCTTGCCTTCGTCCTTGCGCGCCCCAAAACCGGCGGAATCGGTCGGCAACGGCGCCTGCAGGCATGCGCGTGTCAAAGCCTCGTCGATGATTTGATCGCGCAGCTCCTCCTGAGTACCCAGCGCCATGTACTGCATCGCCATTTGCTGCAGGCCGGGGATGTTCTTCTCCAGGTATTTCACCTGCTCCCTGAGCTGCAACGCAAACAGGCGCCGCAGTCCGCCCAGATGCATCCGCGCCGCCTCGGCCGGGTCGTCGAACACCTCGAGGTCGCAATGAGTCGTGCGGTCGACCAGCGCCGGGTAGCCGAACAGCGTTTGGCCGCCGCGGCGAATCTCGAGCATCTCCGGCAATTCGCCGAAGGTCCAGGCGGTCAGTCCCTCGTAGCGGGACGCCTCGAGCGGCGCCGAGCCTCCGTTCCGAGACGGCGCCGTGCCTGCCGGCGGCGCGCCATCGGCCGGCGCCGCGGCCTGGCTCGCGGCGGTGACAACTGCGCTTTGCGCTGCGATCCGCTGGAAAATATGCTGCGCCTGCTGACCGAGTTCCGCCCGCAGTTGCGCCAGATTGCGGCCCATGCCGAGCTGCCGGCCGTGTTCGTCGATCACCTTGAAGTTCATCGACAGATGCGCCGGCAGCGTCTCCAGTTTGAAATCGGCGCTTTTAAGCTGCGTCGTGGTCCGCTCGCGCACGTCGGCGATCAGCGCGTCGAGCAGCGCGCCCTTGGGTTCGCCCACCCGCTCGACGAAACCGGCCGCATATTCGGGCAACGGCACGCAGTGACGGCGCAGCTTCTGCGGCAGCGACTTGAGCAGCAGATGCACCTTCTCCTTGAGCATGCCGGGCACCAGCCACTCGGTACGGCGGACGTCGACCTGATTGAGCGAAAACAACGGTATGCTCAAGGTCACCCCATCGCGCGGCGAGCCCGGTTCGAAATGATAGGACAACGCCATTTCGATCCCGGCCAGCGCGATTTTCTTCGGGAACAGTTCGGTCGTGACGCCGGCCGCCTCGTGCCGCATCAAATCGTCGCGCACCAGGAACAGCAATTTCGGCTGCTGACGCGACGCCTCGCGATACCAGCGCTCGAGCGTCACGCCCTGCGAGATGTCGGGCGGCAAATGCCGATCGTAAAAAGCATAAATCAGCTCGTCGTCGACCAGCACGTCCTGGCGACGCGATTTATGCTCGAGCTGCTCGATCTCCGCCATCAGCTTGCGGTTATGGGTGAAGAACGGCAAGCGTGTCTCGAACTGGCCCTCTACCAGCGCAGACCGAATAAATATCTCGCGGGCACGCTTCGGATCCTGCGGACCGAAGTGAATCCGGCGCCGGGCATACACCGTCAGCCCGTACAAGGTGGCGCGCTCGAACGCGGTGACCTGCGCGGCCTTCTTTTCCCAATGCGGATCCGACAGCGATTTGCGCAGCAAGTGTCCGCCCACGCGCTCCAGCCACTCCGGCTCGATGCGCGCAATGCAGCGTGCGAACAGGCGGCTGGTCTCGACCAGCTCGGCGGCAACCACCCACCGGCCGGCCTTCTTGAGCAGCGGCGAGCCGGGCCATATATGAAACTTGATGCCGTGCGCGCCCAGGTAATACTGCTCGTCGTCGGCCTTGCAACCGATATTGCCGAGCAAGCCCGCCAGCAGCGCCAAGTGAATTTGTTCGTAGGTCGCCTCGGCCTCATTGAGCCGCCAGCCCTGCTCGCGCACCACCGTCAACAACTGGCTATGCACGTCACGCCATTCGCGCAGTCGCAACTGCGAAACGAAATTATCGCGGCAGGCCTGTGCCAGCAGGCGGTTCGATTTCTTGTGGGCGATCGCCTCGTCGAACCAGCGCCATAGTTTCAGCCAGGAGAGAAACTCCGACTTCTCGTCGACGAATTTGCGGTGCGCTTGATCAGCGGCGTCCTGCGCATCGATCGGCCGATCGCGCGGATCCTGCACCGAGAGTCCGCTGGCGATGATCAGCACTTCACGCAGCGCCGACTGATCGCGCGCGGCGAGAATCATGCGCCCCACGCGCGGATCCAGCGGCAAGCGGGCCAGCTCTCGGCCGAGCGGGGTCAGCACATTGTTATCGTCGACCGCGCCGAGCTCTGCGAGCAACTGATACCCGTCGGCCACCGCGCGCGGCGGCGGCGGCTCGATAAAGGGAAACGACTCGACCTTGGCAAGCCGCAGTGCCTGCATGCGCAGAATCACCGCGGCCAGCGACGAGCGCAGGATTTCCGGATCGGTAAAGCGCGCCCGCGCCTGAAAGTCGGCTTCTTCATAAAGCCGGATACAGATCCCGTTGGCGACCCGCCCGCAGCGGCCGGCACGCTGGTTCGCCGCGGCCTGCGAAATCGCCTCGATCTGCAACTGCTCGACCTTGTTGCGGTACGAGTAGCGCTTGACCCGCGCCAGGCCGCTATCGACCACATAGCGGATGCCCGGCACCGTCAGCGAGGTTTCCGCCACGTTCGTCGCCAGCACGATACGGCGCGCATTCGACGGCTTGAAAACGCGCTCCTGCTCGGCCGCCGACAAGCGCGCGAACAGCGGCAGAATCTCGGTATGCGGTGGATGATGCTTGCGCAACGCTTCAGCCGTTTCGCGAATTTCGCGCTCGCCGGGCAAAAACACCAGCACGTCGCCCGGACCCTCGCGGCACAACTCGTCGACCGCGTCGACCAGGCCATCGATCAGATCGCGCTCCCGATCGCGCTGCGCCGCCCGCCCGCCCTCGGCGGGATTGCCGCTGTCTTCCTGGATCGGCCGGTAGCGCACCTCCACCGGATACAGGCGCCCGCTGACCTCGATGACCGGCGCCGGCTCGACTTCGCCCTGCCTGTCGCCGCCTGCGGGTCGGCCAAAATGCCGTGCGAAGCGATCCGCGTCGATCGTCGCCGAGGTGATGATCAGCTTCAGATCGGGCCGCCTCGGCAACAACTGCTTCAGATAGCCGAGCAAAAAATCGATGTTCAGGCTGCGCTCGTGGGCCTCGTCGATAATGATCGTATCGTAGGCGCGCAACAGCGGATCGGACTGCGTCTCGGCCAGCAAAATGCCGTCGGTCATCAATTTGACCGACGCCCCCGGCGCCAGCGTATCGTTAAAGCGCACCTTGAAGCCGACCACCTCGCCCAGTGGCGTATTCAGCTCCTCGGCAATGCGCCGCGCGGTCGCCGATGCGGCAATGCGGCGCGGTTGCGTGTGTCCGATCAGCCCTGCGCCGCCGGCGCCACGGCCGCGCCCCAGCGACAGACAAATCTTGGGCAGCTGGGTCGTTTTGCCGGAGCCGGTCTCGCCGCAAACGATCACCACCTGATGTCCGGCGATCGCCTCGGCGATCGCCTGGCGCTTGCCCGATACCGGCAACGCTTCGGGGAACGAGATCTGCTTGACAGGCGTCGCCGGCACGGGCGGCTCAGCCGATGCCGCGCCCTGGCGACGGGGCGCGCGCCGGCGCTCGGCGCTCGGTTGGGTCGCCGCCGGATCGATCGGCCCGGACGGTCGCGGCCGGCGGGTTTGTGGATTACGCTCATCACTTGGCATGGGCGCGCATTATAATCCCAGGATGAACGCTCCGACCCCAAGCCCCTACGACAGCGACAGCGATGAATCGGCCAGCCACGCCCAGTTCGTGGACTGGCTGCGCTCCGTCGCCCCCTACATCCATGCCTTTCACAACAAGACGTTCGTGGTCGCGTTCGGCGGCGAACTCGTCAAGGCCGGCGCACTCGACGCCCTGATCCAGGACATCGCCCTGCTGCACGCGATGGGCATGCATATCGTGATGGTGCACGGCTCGCGGCCGCAGGTCGAAGAGCAGTTGATGCTGCGCAACGTCGAATCGCATTTTTCGCAGGAAATGCGTATCACCGATCCGGCCGCGCTCGAGTGCGCGAAAGAAGCCGCCGGCGAACTGCGCCTGGATATCGAAGCCGCCGCCAGTCAGGGGCTGCCAAATACGCCGATGGCTCACGCGCGCATCAGCGTCGTGTCGGGCAATTTCGTCACGGCACGCCCGGTTGGCATTCTCGACGGTGTCGACTTCCAGCACACCGGCATCGTGCGCAAGATCGACGCGGAATCGATCCGCATGTCGCTGAGCAACGGCAAAATCGTGCTGCTCTCACCGTTGGGTTTTTCGCCGACCGGGCACGCCTTCAACCTGACCATGGAAGACGTGGCCTCCTCCGCCGCGATCGCCTTGAAGGCCGACAAGCTCATCTTCATTACCGAAACGCCGGGCGTGGTCAACGAATACAACGAGCTGCAACGCGAAATGACGCTGGAAGACGCTCAGCGCATGCAGTCACAGAACACGCTGAGCGCCGACGCGGCCTTCTACCTGCGCTACGCCACCCGGGCGTGCCGGGGTGGCGTAGCGCGAGCCCATATCATTCCCTTCGCGCTCGACGGCGGCATTCTGCTCGAGCTCTTTTCGCACGACGGCGTCGGCACGATGGTCTCGTACGAAAACCTCGAGAGCCTGCGCGAAGCCACTATCGACGACGTCGGCGGCATCCTGCAGCTGATCGAGCCGCTCGAGGCGGACGGCACGCTGGTCAAGCGCGGGCGCAATCAACTCGAGCGCGACATCGACCATTTCTCGGTCATCGAACACGACGGGCTATTGTTCGGCTGCGCCGCGCTCTATCCGTACCCGAAGGAAAGGATCGGCGAGATGGCGTGCCTGACGGTATCCCCCGATGCACAAGGCACTGGCGACGGCGAACGCCTGCTCAAGCATATCGAGCAGCGCGCCCGCGCGCGTGGACTGGAGCGGTTGTTCGTTCTGACCACACGCACCGAACACTGGTTTCTCAAGCGCGGTTTCGTCAAAGCCGGACTGGACGACTTGCCGGACGACCGGCGCCGTCTGTACAACTGGCAACGCCGCTCTCTGATTCTGATGAAAAAACTCTGACCGCACCGTCGGTCGTCACCCTATTCGAATTTATTGCAAGGAGCTGACCATGGCCCGCACCATTCAATGCGCCAAACTTCACAAAGAAGCCGAAGGACTCGATTTTCCGCCGATCCCCGGCGAGCTGGGCAAGCGCATCTATGAAAATATCTCCAAAGAAGCCTGGCAGGGGTGGCTCAAGCAACAGACCATGCTGATCAACGAAAACCGCCTGAACATGGCCGACGTCCGGGCTCGCCAGTACCTGCTCAAGCAAACCGAGAAGTACTTCTTTGGCGAAGGAGCCGACACAGCCGCCGGCTATGTGCCGCCGCAGGGCTGAACCCGGCCCGAGCATTTGCCCAGCCGGCGCATCCGCTCCGGCTGGCGCACTTACAGTTTTTCACACTTTCGGACTCCAACCTCACAGACAGCCGCCTGGAAAATGCGTAAGCTGGCAGCATCGAATCAGCGGATAGCGAGGTCAAGCGTGAGGGCACTTGTCGGTGTCGTGCTTTTGAGTATGCTCAGCGGATGCGGGCTCATGGCCGCGCCATGCCGCGTTGCATCGGCCGGCCTGAAGATCATCCCGGTGGTCGGTCATGCGGCGGCCGTCCCCACCGACGCCTGCGCCACCGCCATCGATCCGTAAGATAAGCGACCCGATGGCGCTGCCGCAAACACCAAGCCCGCCTCGCGCGGGCTTGGTTTTTTCAGGCGCGGTAGGTCGCGCGCTGCACGCCCTGCGGCGTGCCCATCAAGCAGATGTCCGCACCGCGTTGCGCGAACAGGCCGACCGTAACCACGCCAGGAATCTGGTTGACTCGCGTCTCCAGGGCAACCGGATCCTCGATTTGCAGACCTGACCAATCGAGAATCACATTACCGTTGTCGGTCAGATACGGCTTGCCGTCCGCAGTACGCCGCAAGGCTGGCGCACCGCCCTGTGCCGCCAGAGCTCTCGTCACCGCCGCCTGGGCCATCGGGATGACCTCCACCGGCAGCGGAAACGCCCCCAGCACCGGCACCAGCTTGGACGCGTCGACCACGCAAACGAACTCGCGCGCGATCGACGCGACGATTTTCTCGCGTGTGAGCGCGCCACCGCCCCCCTTGATCATATGACCCTGCGCATCGATCTCATCGGCCCCGTCGACATACACCGGCAGGTTATCGACCTCGTTCAGATCCAGCACCGCGATGCCATGTGCGCGCAATCGCGCGGTACTGGCTTCAGAACTCGACACCGCGCCGCGATACCGGTCCTTGATCGCCGCCAGCGCGTCGATGAAACAGTTGGCCGTCGATCCGGTGCCCACGCCGATGACCGCACCGGATGCAACGTTCTGCTGCACGTAATCGGCCGCCGCTTGACCCACCAGCCGCTTGAGTTCATCCTGATTCATAGGGAGATTCGACAAAATTTGATAAAGTCTGAAGTTTACCGGAGCCGCCAAAGCGCTGCTCGTTTTTTACGCGCATCAGCCGCTTGCGCGTTGGGAGATGCCCCCCCTATGAATCAACTGGAACAGCTCAAACAGCACACCGTCGTAGTTGCCGACACTGGCGACTTCCAATTATTGCGCGCCTATACGCCGCGTGATGCGACGACCAATCCCTCGCTCATCCTGAAAGCCGTTCAGAAAGACGAGTACCGGCCGCTACTCGAGCGCACCCTGACGGATCACCGCGGATTGCCCGCACGCGACCTGATCGATCGTCTGCTGGTCGCATTCGGACGCGAAATTCTTGCGATCGTGCCGGGCCGGGTCTCCACCGAGGTCGATGCGCGCCTGTCATTCGACATCGAGGGCACGCTCGTCAAAGCCCGCCAACTCATCCATCTCTATGAGTCGGCCGGCGTCTCGCGTGAGCGCGTGCTGATCAAGGTCGCCTCGACCTGGGAAGGCATTCGCGCCGCCGAAATCCTGCAGCGAGAAGACATCCGCTGCAACATGACGCTGCTGTTCTCGCCGGTGCAGGCGGCCGCGGCCGCCGAAGCGCGCGCCCAATTGATCTCGCCGTTCGTCGGCCGCATCTACGACTGGTACAAGCGGGCCGCCGGTCCGCAATGGGACGAGGCCGCAATGGCCGGCGCCAACGATCCGGGCGTACAGTCGGTCGAGCGCATCTATCGCTACTTCAAACACTTCGACTACCGCACCGAAGTGATGGGTGCGAGCTTTCGCAACACCGGCCAGATTCTCGCCCTGGCGGGCTGCGACCTGCTCACCATCAGCCCCGACCTGCTCGAAAAACTGCAGCAAACGGAAGGGGAAGTCCCGCGCCGCCTCGACCCCGCGTCGGCGCACGAGACGGCCATGGAGAAACTGGCCACCGACGAGCGCAGTTTCCGCTACCAGCTGAACGACGACGCAATGGCCACGGAAAAGCTTGCCGAGGGCATCCGCATATTCGCCGCCGACGTGATCAAGCTGGAAAAACTGGTCGCGTCACGGCAATGAGCGATCGTCGGCGCCCCCGACACGCAGCTGTCGAGGCGCGCCGAGTCTAGCGCGCGGCGTTCCGCTGACGCACCGCTTCATACAGGCACACGGCGCTGGCCACCGAAACGTTCAGGCTTTCGACGCTGCCGGCCATCGGGATGCGCATCAGCTCGTCGCAGGTCTCTCGCACCAGCCGGCGCATACCCTCGCCCTCGGCGCCCATCACCAGCGCCAGCGGGCCGGCAAGTTTGGTCTGATAAATATCGTTGGGCGCATCGTCGGACGTGCCGACCACCCAGATCCCCCGCTCCTGCAACTCGCGCAAGGTGCGCGCCAAATTGGTCACGGTGATGTACGGCACCGTCTCGGCTGCGCCGCTGGCGACCTTCGCGGCCGTCGCGTTCAGGCCCACGGCCCGATCCTTGGGGGCAATCACCGCGTGCGCGCCGGCGCCGTCGGCCACCCGCAGACACGCTCCCAGGTTATGTGGATCGGTCACGCCGTCGAGCACCAGCAGCAACGGGGGTCCGACGATACCGTCGAGCAATTCGGCCAGATTCAGCGCCAGCGCGACTTCGGCCGCGCGAGCCACCACGCCCTGATGCCGGGCGCTGCCGGCCAGACCTTGCAAACGCTGCGCGTCGGCGGCGATCAGCCGCACTTTCGCGCTCTCGGCCTGCTGCAGAAAATCCAGCATGCGCCGGTCGCGTCGGCTCGCATCGTAATAGATTTCCTCGATACTGGAAGCGTCATGGCGCAAGCGCGCCGTAATGGCATGAAAGCCGAACAGCAATTTAGGGTGACTCATGGAATTTCCGATACAAAATAAGCCCGCATGATACGCCGCGAGCGACCGGTGGCATCCGCCAAACCCGCACGCCCGGTCGCATCAATGGCGCATCAACAGGACATCAGTGGCGCGTCTTGGCTCGCTTGGACGACGCGCCGTCGCTGCGCTTGGCAGGCGCACCGCCGCGGCTACCACCCCGTGCGCCACGCTTGGCCGCACCCGATGCCGTCTTTGCCTTTGTGGTCTTTTTCTCGCCGCGCGACGAAGCGGGCAACGCTCTGATCGTGGCGCCATCGCCCACCTGATCGTGCTCCGGCATCTGCACCGCCTTGGGCTGCCCCTTGCCCGCCGGCTTGCGACTGGCTTCCCGCACCAGGCGGAAATCGATCTTGCGCGCATCGAGGTCGACCCGGCTGACCTGGACCCGAACTCGATCGGTCAGGCGGTAGCGGATTCCGGTGCGCTCGCCGCGCAACTCATGCTTGACCTCGTCGAACTGAAAATAATCGGCACCCAGCTCCGTCACGTGCACCAAACCCTCGATAAAAAGCTCATCGAGCTGCACGAAAATGCCGAACGACGTCACGGCACTGACCGTGCCGCCATACTCCTCGCCCAGCTTGTCGCGCATGAAGTAGCACTTGAGCCAGGCCTCGACGTCTCGCGAGGCCTCGTCGGCACGGCGCTCGTTGGCCGAGCAATGCAGCCCCAGTTCCGCCCAGATGGCTTCTCGCTTATTTGCTTTGGCCGCAGTCTTGCCCTGCTCCTCGTCTTCCTTCTGCAGGCGACGCGCCGCCGGCGACAGGCTGGTATTGAGCGCCACCGCCCCGGGCACCTGCGGCTGGTACTTGCGCCCGGCCAGCACCGCCTTGATGCCGCGGTGCGTCAGCAAGTCCGGGTAACGGCGAATCGGGCTGGTGAAATGTGCATAGGCCGGATACGCCAGGCCAAAATGGCCGACATTGTCCGGGCTATAGACCGCCTGCTGCATGGAGCGCAGCAGCATGACCTGCAGCATCGGCGCGTCAGGGCGATTCTCGACCTGCGTCATCAGCGCCGCATAATCGCTGGTCTGCGGCGTGTCGCCACCGCCCAGTGCCAGGCCCAGCGACTTGAGGAAGGTCCGCAGGGTTTGCAGGCGTTCGCCGGACGGACCCTCGTGAATCCGGTAAAGGCAATGTTGCTTGTTGCGCTTGAGAAAATCCGCGGCACAAACGTTGGCCGCCAGCATGCACTCCTCGATCAGCCGGTGGGCATCGTTACGGGTGCGCGGCAAAATCTGCTCGATCTTGCCTTGCGCATTGCACACGATGTAGGTTTCGGTCGAATCGAACTCGATCGCCCCACGCGTCTGGCGCGCCTTGGCCAGCACCTTGTAGAGTTCGTAAAGATTCTGCAAGTGCGGCAACAGCGCGGCGCGGCGCTGCGCCTCGGGCCCCTTGGTGTTGCCCAGCACCGCGGCAACCTCCGTATAGGTCAGGCGGGCCGCCGAGTGCATCACCGCCGGATAGAATTGATAAGCCTTGATCTCGCCGTTCATGGCCACGGTCGCATCGCACACCAGCACGCAACGGTCGACCGCCGGGTTCAGCGAGCATAATCCATTCGACAGCTTTTCGGGCAGCATCGGGATCACCCGGCGCGGGAAATACACCGACGTGCTGCGCTCGATCGCATCGATATCCAGCGCATCGCCCGGCGTCACGTAGTGCGACACATCGGCGATCGCCACGATCAGGCGGTAACCGTTGGTTCGCCCGATTTTGCAGGGTTCGCAATACACCGCGTCGTCGAAATCGCGCGCATCCTCGCCATCGATCGTCACCAGCGGCAAATCGCGCAGATCGATGCGATGCCGCAGGTCGGCCGCGCGCACCTCGTCGGGCAAAGCGCCCGCACTGGCCAGCGCCTGCGGCGAGAACTGATGCGGCACGCCATACTTGCGCACTGCGATCTCGATCTCCATGCCGGGGTCGTCGATTTCGCCCAGGACTTCCACCACGCGCCCCACCGCCTGGTTATAGCGGCTGGGATAGTCGGTCAGCTCGACGCAGACGACCTGCCCCACTTTCGCCTTGCCCTGCGAGCGCGGCGGAATCAGGATGTCATGGCCAATCCGCTTGTCCTCGGGCGCCACGATCAAGGTACCGTTCTCGTTGAGCAGGCGGCCTATCACGGTGGTATTGGCGCGTTCGGTCACCTCGACGATATGCCCCTCGGGCCGCCCGCGCCGGTCATGGCCGGTAATGCGCAACAAGACCCGATCGTTGTGCATTACCTTTCTCATCTCGTCGATGGAAAGATACAGATCGTCGCCGTCGTCGTCGCGCACCGCGAAGCCGAAGCCATCGCGATGCCCCACTACTCGACCTGAAATAAAGTTCGACGGATGCGTCAGTTGATAATGTCCTTGTCGATCGATCCGGACCTGATCGTCGCGCTCCATCGCTGCCAGCCGCTTGAAGAACCCCTCGCGCTCCTGCCGTTTGATGGCCAGCGCTTCGGCGATGTCGTGCGCACTGAGCGGCGCATCGGCCGTACGCAGTGCGCCGAGAATCTCTTCACGGCTTGGAATGGGATAGGGAAATTTGCTCAAGGGTTTTTCTATCGAGAACCGGTTTCTTCCGGTGAAGTGGCGCCCCATGCGCCGACGGTCTGCCCGTCTGAATCGTTCCAATCATACGGCAAAGCCCGCAAAATCTGCCACCGCTTGCGCAAAAGCGAGATCCCGGCCGCGCGCCGCCGGCTGCCGCCCAATAAATTTCATCGAAACCCGGCCAAAGCTGTTGACAAGGCCATCAGAACCCTTAAAATAGCGCTTCTTCGCCAAAACGAAGACACCTGCCCAGGTGGCGGAATTGGTAGACGCACTAGTTTCAGGTACTAGCGGGTAACTCCGTGGAGGTTCGAGTCCTCTCCTGGGCACCAAATACAAAGGCTTGCGCAAGCAAGCCTTTTTCATTTTCAGGGCCAGGAAGCAAAGTGCCTGCGCACTTTGCGCGAGGACTTGAAAGGTGGCGCATGCAAAGCAGCGCCGGGGTCGCGCCCGGGTCACCGAGTCCTCTCCTGAACACCAAATACAAAGGCTTGCGCAAGCAAGCCTTCGTCGTTTGTCGAACCTTTGAGGTGCAGCGCCACGCAGTCGGGACGGTCCCGACGATACCGTCCCCCGGCCCCTGTCAGCCGTTCTCCCGCACGCGCATGAGGATGCGCGCCGCGACATTGATCGCCAGCACCATCGCGATCACCATGAATGCGGCGGCATAGGCCAGTGCGTGGGCCGAGGCAAAAGGCTGGTTGATGAAGCTCCAGATCACGTACGTCAGGTAGCCTATCGGCTCGTGCGTCAACTGGCCATTCCACACGTAGTTGGACCAGCCTGCGGTGTAAATCAGCGGCGCAGTCTCACCCACCGAAATCGCCAGTGACAGCAGAATGCCGGTCACCACGGCCGAGCGGGCAGCCGGCAGCAGCACGCGAAATACGACCTGATGTTCCTTGCAACCCAACGCGTAGGCGGCCTCGCGCAAGCTGGCGGGGTTCTGGCGCATGGCCAGTTCGGTAAACCGCGTGACATAGGGCACGATCAGCACAGCCAATGTAATCGCACCAGCCAGCGCCGAGAACTGCCATCCCAGGCCGATCACGAGCGTCACGTAGCTGAAGTAGCCCAGTACGATGGAAGGCACACCCACCAGCACGTCGGCCAGGAACCGCGCGGTCTTGCCCCAAGGGCCTTGACCGTATTCGGCCAGGTAGATGCCCGCCGCGACACCGATCGGCGCGGCGAACAGGATCGCGCCGCCGCTAAGCACCAGGGTGCCCTCGATGGCATTGAGCAGGCCACCGCTGATGCCGTTGGTCACCTGAGTAAACAGACTCCAGGACAAAGCGTTGAAGCCGCGCTCGAAAACCGTCCAAATAATATCGGCCAGCGGCACCACGACCAGCGCGAACGCCATCGCGCAGAACACGGCAAAAACGCCATTGACGATGGCGCGCTTGCGCTGCAGCGCGCGGCGCGCTTCAGGCACGGTCGGCCAGGCGGACTTGAGAGGTGAGTAGGCGGGCGATGACATTGACAATGACCGCAATAACGAGCAACACCAGGGCGATTTCCGCAAGCGAACGCACGGCCATCCCGCTGGGATCCTGCAGCGCGCTGTCGAGCTGGGATGCGATGAAGGCCGCCATGCTGGTAATCGGGCTATAGAGCGTGTGAGGCAAATAATTCAGCGCGCCGCCACTGACCATCAGCACGGCCATGGTCTCGCCCAGCGCGCGCCCCAGGGCCAGAATCACCGAGCCGATTAACGGCACGCGTACGGCGGGCAACAGGATCTTGCCAATCATCTCGGCACGCGTGGCGCCCAGCGCGAAGCACGACTCGCGCAACTCGCGCGGGACTCGCTGCATGGACTCCACCAGCGTGCTCGATATCACCGGCACGACCATCAGCGCGAGCACCAGGCCGGCGGTCAGCAATCCGTAGCCACTGGTGGCCGTACCGGAAAAGAAAGGAATGAAGTGCAACAGATCGGCCAGCGCCGGAGCGATATGCCGGAGAACCAGCGGCGCCAGCACCTCCAGGCCCCACAGACCATAGACCACGCTGGGCACCATGGCGAGCAGCTCGACCAACTGCGACAGCGCCGCACGCACCCTGCCGCGCGAATACTCACTGAGAAAGAACGCAACGCCCATGCCAATCGGCACGGCGAGCAGCAGCGCGATCGCCGAGCTGGCCAAGGTGCCGACCACGAACACCCAAATGCCGTAGTGCGCGCCCACGGCGACCTGATATCCGTCCTGAGCGATCGGATCCGCATACAGATTGCCCAGACTCCAGGTTTTCGAAAACAGGAATCCCAGGCCATTGAAACGGATAGCCGGCCACGAATAGGCCGTCAGAAATACGAATATCGCCAGCAGCAGCAGCGGAATGATCCCGGTGACCACCTGCAGACTCAAACGAAACGATCGCATGGTAGTAATGGCTTTTTTACTGCGTCTCGACTTCGATTCAGGCTGCTGCGCCTTATCGTCCAGCGATAAGGCGCAGCCCGTCAAACGTTACTGCCGCGTTACTGGATCTTGGCGATCTGCGCTTTGCTGAGCTCGGCGATCTTCGCCGGCAACGCCACGAATCGCACTTGATCCAGGAAGGTTGCCGCGCTGCCGCCGGCCGGGCTCACCGCCCAGTTCAGCAGATCGCGCACGGCCTTGGCCGTTTCCGGATTGGCTTGCTTGGCGTTGACGATTGCGTATTCGTAGTTGATGATCGGATACGAATGCGCGCCCGGCGCGAACACCAGACTAATGCGCTCGTCGGCCGGCGTCTTGGCCGTCAGTTGGCTGGCCGCCGCGTTGACGGTCTTGGCCGTCGGCAGCACGAAGTTGCCGGCGCGGTTTTTCAGTTGCGCCGTGCCGAGCCCGGCCTTTTGAATTTCGTTATGAAAGCTCACGCCGATGTAGGCAATCGAATACGGCGTTTGCTGGCTGGCCTGAACCATGCCGGGGTTGCCGTTCGCGCCCACGCCACCCTGCACCGCGGGCCAGCTGATGGTCGTGCCGTAGCCCACGCTCTTGTTCCACGTGGGAGTGGAGAACGACAGGTACTGGCTGAAAATGAACGTATCGCCGCTGCCGTCCGTGCGGTGAATCGGCACAATGGCGTGGTTCGGCAGCGCCACGCCCGGATTCAGCGCCTTGATGCGCGGATCGTTCCAGGTCTTGATCGAACCGTCATAGATGCCTGCGAGCACCGGGCCATCGAGCTTGAGCGACTTCTTGTTCAGATTCGGGATGTTGTAGTTGATCGTCTGCGCCGAGATCGCCAGAGGAATATTGAGAATGCTGGGATTTTGCTTGATCTGCGCGTTGCTCATATAGGCATCCGAAGCGCCGATCTGCGCCACGCCGGAGATCGCCTCGGCAATGCCGGTGCCGCTGCCCGTACCTTGCGTGGTGATCTTGACGTCCGGGTTGGCCTTGGCAAACGCGGGCACCCAGAGATTGAACAGCGGATACAGCAGCGTCGAGCCGGTTTCCAGCAGATTGGTTTGCGGCACTGCATTGGCGGCGATCGGCAGAACGCCTGCCACTGCAAAACTTGCGATAGCGAAAATGTGCTTCAGGTGATTACGGCGATGTCGAACTGACATGGGTCTCTCCGCGGTTTAAGTGCTTATTAAAAATCGAATCGCTGCGCGTACTCGATGTCCATACAACTACTTGCCATTTCCTGATTTCCACACCGTGAGATTCCCGTTCACACGGCGCATTGGGCCACCAGCGAGCGCGGCACCCTTATGAGTGCTGGATCGTAGGTTCAAAATATGACATTAGGATGACAGTCAACAATTGCCACGATTATCTTGCCCCGCGGTCGCGGCTCGCGGCTCGCGGCTCGCGGCTGCGTGAATAGTCCTGCACCGATCGATGCACCCGTTGGCCGGCCATGACGCAGATCAATATCGGGAAACCTGTTCGACGTATTTTGAGAAAGTGTCTCGATGCCATCCAGAATGGCTTGAGCATGACGAAACGATCGAGACAAATCGGAGAGCGGCAATGAACACCGACATGCACGAGAAACAGGATACTGGAACAGGCTCCGACGAGCCCCTTGCCCATTCGCCAGCCGTTGAAATCGGCAGAAAGATCGAGGCGGCGCTGCAGCTATACGCACGGCTCGAGTCCCAATACATCCAGGTCAGCATGCGTGACGGCACCGTGATATTGCGCGGCGAAGTGGACTCCAGCGCCGAAAAATCAGTGGCATTCGACGCCGCGCGGTCCTCACCGGGCGTACAGGTGGTGATCGACGAATTATTGGTGAGATGACAAGCGCCCGGCCAACGCCCGGCATGCCGCCGGGCTTGCCATCCACTGCGTCTACGGGTGAACGGGTACGCCGACCGTTTGCGCCAGGATCGGCACCTCGTCCTCGTTCAAACCAATGGCCTCGGCCAGATTGCGTCGGTTGAGCCAGCCCCGTACCACTGCGCCCAAACCGCTCGCGGCGCAGTAAAGAGAAACGTTCTGCGCAATCGCGCCTGCCGTCGCCGCAGAGAAAATGTCGCGTTGCTGCGCAGGCATGTCCAGCAGGCGGCCGTAATTGACGACATACACCAGATCGAGCGGCGCACGCCCGACAAAATCCTGATACCCGGTCAGATTGCGCGCATCCACGGCGCGCTTGAGCTTCAGCTTGTGCGTACCCGGCTCGTAGCGGTAGACACCCTCGGGCAGCGCGGCGTAAATATCGATCTCCTGCACGCCATGCGGGGATGGCGCCGTGCGGCCGCCGCCGGTCGCCCGATTCACGCCATCGGCCGCCCACAACAACTCGGCCAACTGCTGCTGCGTGAGCGTCTGCGCGGTAAAATCGCGCACGCTGCGGCGCGATGCCAATGCGCTCATGAGCGCAGGCCCAGCGCCCAATGCGGGCTGGGGCAGCGCGATTTCCGTCAACGCGCTTTGGGTCAACAGCGCCGGAGCCGGTACCGCCGGTTCGTAGCGCAACAATTGCGAAGTCGTCATCTCAATCTCCCGAAGACCTGCCTCGATGGCCTGGCACGATGCCACGCCGGATCGCGCGTTGCGGCCCTGTGCCGAACGCATCGCGGCATGCCGACAAGCCTGCCACGCGGCCAATCAGGAGTTTTGACCAGGATCAAGCCGGACATAGAGTCCTGCGAGTCGTCTGGGCGGTGCATTGCGTTGCGGCAAATCGTCGTATCATCACAGCCCATATATCCATCAGCGAATCCCTTGCCCATGACTGTCCCAGTCCGCTCTTCAGCTCGCCCTCGCCAGCGTGTCGCTGCGCGGGCGGCTCATGTGTGGCGTGCACTGGCCATTGCCGGATGCCTGGCGCTGGCCGGCTGCGCGAGTGCACCGGTCTCCGCCCCCGCGTCGGCGGCGCTCGACCGCGTCAGCCTTTTCCCAATGACCGACTACGATCAAAACGTCGATCGCTGGATTGCGCCGGACAGCCCGGATTACGACCAACCTTTCCTCAGCGCGGCAGACCAGCAGGCGCACTTGCTCGCGCTCTACGCGCGCTATTTCGGCACCGCCGCCAACGACCCGTCGCCATGGAATTCCGCTTATGTGGACGCCCGCGTCTACCGCCAGCTTGGCAGCGACATCGTCGCCCTGCAGCAGCGCCGCATCGAGCGTTTCGACAATACCCGGCAGACGGGCCGGCGCATCGGCTACGGGCAGAACTTCCGGCCGCACACCAAGGCATGGATCGACGCAATCGCGCAAAACATGAATGTCGGACAATTCGAGAATGCGCCGAGCTTCCAGCCGGGGCGCAGGGCGATAGCCACCGGCAATTTGATGGTGCGCGAACTGCCGACCATGGACCCATCGTTCTACAGCCGCCATCTCGCCGGCGAAGGCTATCCGTTCGACAATCTGCAGATATCGGCGATCCGCCCCGGCACCCCGCTCTATGTGCTCGGCACCAGCGTCGATGGCGGCTGGGACTACGTGCAGACCCCCGACGTGCAAGGCTGGGTGCGTAGCCGGGGTGTGGCTGCCGTGGACGACGCCTTCGCCAACGCCTGGCGCACGGCGGCCCGACACGCGCTGGGCGCCGTGATCGCTGCCTCCGCGCCGGTGCGCGACACCCAAGGTGTGTTCCGTTTCGACGCGCCGGCCGGCACGCTGCTGCCCGTGCTGGCCGGCCCCGCGCCCGGGCAGCATACAGCCATGGTGCCCGGGCGTGACATCGACGGCCGCGCGGTTATCCGCGCCGCACTGCTGGATGATGCGCAAATCGTCCCGATGCCATGGCGCGCCACGCCACGGCACCTCGCGACACTGCTCAAGGCGCTGATCGGCCGGCCTTACGGGTGGGGAAATACGGGGCTGTACAACGATTGCTCGTCGGAATTGCAAAGCATTTTCGCGGCGTTCGGCGTGTGGCTGCCGCGCCATTCGTCATCGCAAATGAGTGCGGGCGACATGACCGACCTGTCCGGCGACTCGCCGGCCCAGCGCCTGGCCATTCTGATGCGCGAAGGCAAGCCGATGCGCACCCTGATCTATATCGGCGGGCACGTCATGCTGTATCTGGGCAAGGTCCAGCGCGGGGGCCACCTCGTGCCGCTCGTCTATCAGGATATCTGGGGGCTGAGTCCGGCCGACAACAGCCGCCGGGCGGTGATCGGCGGCTCGGTCATCACGCCGCTGTTGCTCAATATTCCGGAAGATCCGGCGCTGCGCTCGCTCGCCGCGACCTCGACCTTCCGGATCAGCATCATTGGCCCGGCTGGCGTCGGTGCGTCCGTGCCGGCCGACGACGACGACCCTGCCAGTTGAGCGACCCGCGGCAGCCTGCTCCGCGGTGCTGCCGCGCTTCGCCAGATCACTGGCGAGACCCCCTCAAACCGGGTTGGCCAACCACGGAAATCGGGCCATGTGCTGTTGCTCGAAGCCGCGAATCGTCTCCGTCTGACGCAAGGTCAATGCGATATCGTCGAAGCCGTTGAGCAGGCATTCCTTGCGAAACGGATCGACGTCGAAACCGATCTCGATCGCCCCGTCCAGCGTCCTGACGGTCTGCCGCTCGAGATCGACTTCAAGTTGCAGCGCACCAGCAGCCTGTGCGGCCACGAACAAACGCTCAACGTCTGCTTCGCCCAGCACGATCGGCAGCAGGCCGTTCTTGAAGCAATTGTGGAAAAAGATGTCGGCAAAGCTCGACGCGATCAGCACCCGAAACCCATATTGTTCGAGCGCCCACGGCGCATGCTCGCGCGACGAGCCACAACCGAAGTTGGCGCGAGCCAGCAGTATCGACGCCCCCTTCAAATCGGGCCGATTCAGCACGAACGATTGATTCACCGGCCGCTTCGAGCAATCCTGCCCCGGCTCGCCGTGATCGAGATAACGCCATTCGTCGAACAGATTGACGCCGAACCCGGTGCGCCGGATGGATTTGAGAAACTGCTTCGGAATAATGACGTCGGTGTCGACGTTGGCACGGTCGAGCGGTACGACGATGCCGGTATGTTGAGTCAGAGGTTTCATCGAATATCCGTCGAATCGAGTTAACTTGCGGCGTCCGTCGCGCGCATCGCGCGTACATCGACGAAGTGACCGGCAATGGCGGCGGCCGCGGCCATTGCCGGGCTCACCAGGTGCGTGCGCCCGCCTGCTCCCTGGCGCCCTTCGAAATTACGGTTGGAAGTCGATGCGCAGCGCTCGCCGGCCGCCAGCCGGTCGTCGTTCATCCCGAGGCACATCGAGCAGCCCGATTCACGCCACTCGAAACCGGCCGCGCGAAATACCTCGTCGAGCCCCTCGCGCTCGGCCTGGGCCTTGACCAGCCCCGAGCCCGGTACCACCAGTGCCTGTTTCACATTGGCTGCCACTCGCTGGCCGCGCACGACGGCTGCCGCGATGCGCAGATCCTCGATTCGCGAATTGGTGCACGAGCCGATGAACACCTTGTCGATCGCGATATCGGTGATCGGCGTGCCGGGCGCCAGATCCATATAGGCCAGCGCCTTTTGCATGCCGTCGCGCCGCATCGGGTCGCGCTCCTGCGCTGGGTTCGGCACCCGAGCGTCGACCGGCGCCACCATCTCCGGCGAGGTGCCCCAGGTAACCTGCGGCTTGATCTGGGTCGCGTCGAGCGTCACCACGGCATCGAAGCGCGCGCCCTCGTCGGAATGCAGCGTGCGCCAGTACTCGACCGCCTGATCCCACTGCGCGCCGCTCGGTGCCAACGGGCGGTCCTTCACGTAGGCAATGGTAGTTTCGTCCACGGCGATCATGCCGGCGCGCGCGCCCGCTTCGATCGCCATATTGCAGATCGTCATGCGCCCTTCCATCGACAGTGCGCGAATCGTCGAACCGGCGAATTCGATCGCGTAGCCGGTGCCGCCGGCCGTGCCGATCTTGCCGATAATCGCCAGCACGATGTCCTTGGCGCTGACGCCAATCGGCAATTCGCCATCGACTTGCACCAGCATCGATTTCATCTTGCGCGTGAGCAACGTCTGCGTCACCAGCACGTGCTCGACTTCGGAAGTACCGATGCCGTGCGCCAGACAACCGAACGCGCCGTGCGTGGACGTATGGGAATCGCCGCACACGACGGTCATGCCGGGCAGCGTCACGCCCTGCTCCGGCCCGATCACGTGTTCGATGCCCTGCCGCTTGTCGAGCATGTCGAAATAGGTGAAACCGTAGGTCTTGGCATTGCTGCCGAGGGTTTGCACCTGCAGGCGGGAAATCGGGTCCTCGATATGCCCGCTGCTGCGCTCGGTGGTCGGCACATTATGGTCGGCTACCGCCAGGTTCGAACTAACGCGCCACGGCTTGCGCCCGGCCAGCGCCAGGCCTTCGAATGCCTGCGGGCTCGAGACTTCGTTGATCAGGTGCCTGTCAATATAGAGCAGCGTGGTGCCGTCTTTCTCGGTGGCGACCGCGTGGGTCTCCCAGAGCTTGTCGTAGAGGGTCTTGGCCATGGTTCACGGGAATCGAAAATGTCAGCCAATGGTACTGACCCACACGGAGGCTGGCGGTGACGATTCCTCAAGGCAGACGTTCCGGAACGAGATGGCAGCGGCTCAGCGCTTGTTGGTCAGGAAATTGACCAGGGCCGAGGCAGCCGCGGTCAACCGCTCGCGCTGGCGAAATACCACGATCTGCTCGCGCGATGCCCACGGTTCCGCGATCGGCACCAGTTGCAGGTCCAGCGTGTCGACATACAGCTCGCCGATATGCTGCGGCAGCACAGCGATGCCCAGGCGCACGTGCACCATGCGGCACAGCGCATCGAAGCTGTTGACGCGGATCTTCACCTTCATGTCCAGCCCGAGGCTCCTGGCCTGCTGGGCGAGCAGCCGCGCGAGCGACGTGTCGCTGCCCAGGCCGACGAAGTTCTCGCGCGCCATATCGGCCAGTGTGACGGCAGTCGCATCGCTCAGCCGATGCCCGCGCGGCACCAGCAGGAACAGCCGGTCGGTACGATACGGCAGCGATTCCAGATCCTTGATGCCGGGTACCGCGTTGCAGATGCCAAAGTCCGCGCCGCTCTCGCTGACGCTGCGCAACACGCTCGAGGTCGACCTTTCGTCTACCTGAATTTCGACATCCGGAAAAATACGCGTGTAGGCCGCGATATCCTCGGGCAGAAACTGCACGATGGCCGATAAATTGGCGACCACCTTGACGCTGCCCTTGGCGCCAGTGGCGAATTGCGAGAGTTCGGCGTCGAGACTCTCGAAGCTGGCGATGACCGCCTGGGCATGGCGCATCACCATCTCGCCGACCGGCGTGACCGAAATACCGCGCGACTCCCGGTGGATCACGGGCCGCCCGATCACCGTCTCAATCTCGGCAATGCGCCGGCTCACCGCCGAAGGCGTAATGGACTCGCGCTCTGCGGCACGGGCGATGTTTCTTTCCTGACACACGGCGACGAACAGCCTGAGCGAGGTCAGATCGAGTTTGCGAAGCAAATGGTTCATGGCGCGGCGCCTCATCGAGGGCGTTGGCGAAATGGCTCGATCATACTACCGGTGCGCGCGGCCGCCCGACGCATGCCGCCCTGCCGTGACGATTGGGCATGGCAGCATTGCCGTACCGACAACGCCCGGATGTGCCACGGCTCTTATACTGGGGCGATCGTACGAGTCGCCCGACCTTGACGGCCGGCGCGCGCCGCCGCATCCTCCGCTTGAAAGCCGGCGCGGCAGCGTCTGCGTCAGCCTCCTCCACGGACCCATGAACGAATCTCACTGGCAACGCAATCTGGCCGTCTGCTTCTTCGGCGCTTTCATCAACATCATCGCGATGACGTTGGTGCTGCCGTTCCTGCCGGTCTATATCGAGCAGCTGGGCGTGCACGGCCACGCCGCGATCGTGCAATGGTCGGGCATCGTCTACGGCGCGACCTTCCTGGCCGGGGCGCTGGTCGCACCATTGTGGGGACGCCTGGCGGACCGCTTCGGTTGCAAGCCGAACCTGATTCGCGCCAGCATCGGCATGATGATCACCATGGCGCTCATCGGGCTGGCCCAGAATGTCTGGCAGTTGGCCGGCATACGGCTGCTGGTCGGCCTGGCCGGCGGCTACACCTCGGGCTCATACGTGCTGGTGGCGGCGCAAACGCCCAAGCACCGCTCGGCCTGGGCGCTCGGCGTGCTGTCGACCGGCATCATGGCGGGCAATCTGATGGGGCCGCTGCTGGGCGGCATCATGCCGTCCCTGATCGGCATCCGCATGACGTTCTTCGTGGCCAGCGGCTTTATTTCGCTCAATTGTCTGGCCACCTGTATTTTGATCAGGGAAGATCGCCCGCCGCGCCCGCAAGCCCAGCGCGGCGCCCGGGCCGCCGCCGGGGCGGCACCGGCGCCGCTGGGCAATCGAAAACTGGTGTTGTCGATGCTGGCGACCGCGACCTTGCTGATGGTCGCCAATATGTCGATCGAACCGATCATTACGGTCTACGTGCAACAACTGGTCAGCGACATCAGGACGGTCACCTTTGTCTCGGGCCTGGCGATGTCGGCCGCCGCGCTTGGCAGCATCGTCTCGGCATCGCGCCTGGGCAAACTGGCCGACCGGATCGGCGGCATGAAGGTCGTCACCGGCTGCCTCGCGGTCTCCGGCCTGCTGCTGATTCCGCAGGCTTTCGTCACCGCGGCGTGGCAGTTGATCGGATTGCGTTTTCTGATGGGACTGTCGCTCGGCGGCCTGCTGCCCTGCGTGACTGCGCTGATCCGGCATAACGTGCCCGACGAGTCGGTCGGCCGCGTGCTGGGCTATTCGACTTCGTCGCAATACGTCGGCCAGGTGGCGGGCCCGCTGTTCGGCGGCTTTGTCGGCGGGCACATCGGCATGCGCTACGTGTTTCTGGCGACCTGCGCGCTGCTGCTCGCCTGCGCCGCGGGCAATGCGCTGCTGGCACCGGCCGGGCGTCGACGCGTGCAGACTGACCAAGCCCGCTGACCGGCGCGCCGCCCCTCGAATAAAAAACGCCCCCGAGCGGATCTCGCTCGGGGGCGCGGCCAATCGCCCCGTGATAATCAGGCGACTGGCAGACGACGGGGGTACCGTCCTTACTTACCGCTGGCCGTGTCCAGACGGGCGCGCGAGTCGCCCTGCACCAGACGGACCACCAAACTGACCGCCACCGCCACGACGATGTTGATCGCCAACGACCAAACTGCCGCATAACCGGGAATCGCCATGCCACCCAGGTGAATCGTGTAGATCGACGACTTCAGATGCAGCGATGCGGCCATCCAGGTACCGGCAACGATACCGACCAACCAGCCCAGCAGCAGCCCGCGCGAATCGAGCACACGCGTGTAGAGGCCCAGCACGATCGCCGGCAGCGTCTGAATGATCCAGATGCCGCCGAGCAACTGCAGCTGCAGCGCATAGGTCAGGGGCAGGAACACGATGAACGCCAGCGCGCCGAGCTTGACGATCAGCGACACCAGCTTCGCCACCTGGGTTTCCTGGTGAGCGGTCATGTCCTGCTTGACGTAGACGCGGTGAATATTGCGCGTGTACAGATTGGCTGCGGCAATCGACATGATCGCGGCCGGCACCAGGGCGCCGATGCCGATGGCGGCAAACGCGACGCCGACGAACCACGACGGGAAGAAATGCAGGAACAGCGCCGGCACCGCGAAACTCGGCCCATAAGCCTTGAAGTACGGCACGAACTCCGGCATGTTCTGCAAACCCGCGGCCAGCGCCATGAAGCCCAGCAGCGCAAGCAGGCCGAGCATGAACGTGTAGGCCGGCAGCAATGCCATATTGCGGCGAATCGTGTTGCCCGAGGACGAACTGAAAATCGCCGTGACCGAGTGCGGATAAAGGAACAGCGCCAGGGCCGAGCCGATCGCCAGCGTGGCGTACGCGCTATAGCCGTTCAGGCTGGCGGCGTCCGGTGCGTGCAACAGCAGTTTGGCCGGCGGTATCGCACTGAAGATATGCGCGAAGCCACCGAGCTGCGCCGGCACCACGATCACCGCCGCGCCGATCGTCACGTAGATCAGCAGATCCTTGACCACCGCGATCATCGCCGGCGCGCGCAGGCCCGACGAATACGTGTAGGCCGCCAGGATCGCAAAGGCGATGATCAGCGGCAGATCGCCCAGCGCGCCGTGCGTGTTGAAGCCAAGCGCGCCGATCACGGTTTCGATCCCGACCAGCTGCAAGGCGATGTACGGCATCGTCGCGACGATACCGGTGACCGCCACGGCCAGCGCCAGCGGCTTGCTGTTGAAACGACCCTGCACGACGTCGGCGGCCGTGACGTATCCGTGACGCTTGGCGATATGCCACAGCTTCGGGAACACCACGAAGGCAAACGGGTAGATCAGAATCGTGTAAGGCAGCGCGAAAAAGCCGATCGCGCCGGCGCCGAACACCAGCGCGGGCACGGCGATGAACGTGTAGGCCGTGTAGATGTCGCCGCCCAGCAGGAACCACGTCACGATGGTGCCGAAGCGCCGCCCGCCCAGGCCCCACTCGTCGATCGAGCGCAGGTCGCCGCGGCGCCAGTGGGCCGCATAAAAGCCCATGACCGTCACGGCCAGGAAAAACAGCACGAAAACCAGGGTAGCAGTTGCGTTCATTCTGTTGCCTCCCGCTCATCGGCGGCCGCATGCAGGCCCCGGGTCTTGACGTACACCAGCGCCGTGATGGCCGCGCTCAGCAGCACCCACAGCAGTTGGTACCAGTAGAAGAAGGGGAAGCCCGCGAGCGTGGGCTCAACGGCGTTGTACGATGGCACCCAGAACAGCGCAATCCAGGGCAATAGCAGCAGCCATCGCCAGCGTGCGCCGGCTTGGGCTGGAATCGTCGATTTCATGCTCAAGTCTCCTTATATGGCTCAAAATGGCAAACCGGCACGGCGTGTAAAACCGTCCGGCCATCGGTCATTGCGTCCGCCTTATATTTGGACGCGCGAGCATTATTGAGAGTCTCAACTTCGTCTACAAGCGTAGTACTACGCAGATTGCGCGTTTGAGTGATAATTTCGCCTGTCCGTGGGGTTTCGCTCTGCGGAATACCCTGAGTGGCGGCGCACGGTGCCTACGCAGTACCACGCAGATCGATTCCATGACCGAATGTTCTGGCGCGAATTCAAAGACGCTCGGGCACGGCGCGGCAACCATGCCGCGGCACTTTATCAATCGCAGGTGGCAGGTTGGGCCGCATTGCTGGACGCGACCGCTTGCCGCCCTTTTCGGATGGCTGATTTAACGCGATGTTGAGCGTCCCTATCCCCGGCCTGCGGCGCAAGCTGCTGCTGCTCGCGCTGCTGCCATTCATGATCGCCACGGCCATCATCGCCGTCGCCGTGGTGCTGCAGGCGCAAACGCTGTCCAACTCGCAGCGACGCATCATCGCGGCGGCCTATCGCACCAGCAAGCAAGCCGAACTGCGGCATTACATGGATCTGGCGCAGAGCGCCATCGCGCCGCTTTATGATTCCGGCCGCAACGACCCCGCCACGCGCGAGCGCGCACTTCAGATATTGTCCAAGCTGGAGTTCGGCACGGACGGTTATTTTTTTGTCTATGACCTCAATGGCAAGTCGCTGATGCATCCGCGCCAGCCGGAACTGGTCGGTCAGAATCTTTGGTCGCTGCGCGCGCCGGACGGCACCTCGCCGATCCAGCGCCTGATCCACCGGGCCGAGCAAGGCGGCGGCTTTGTCGAATACCCGTGGCGGCGGCCCTCAACCCACCAGATCGAGCCGAAGCTCGGCTATGTGCTCAAGCTCGATCGCTGGGGGTGGATGATCGGCACCGGCATCTACCTGGACGATGTCACCGCGGCGCTGGCGCAGATCGACCAGCACGCGTCGATGAACATCAAACGCACACTGTTATGGATTGGCCTGACCGGCACCCTCGGCATGCTGGCGATCGGCATCTGCGGTCTGGCGCTCAATATCACCGACTGGCGCAGCTCCGATGCCAAACTCAAGCTGCTCGCCAATCAGGTGGTGGAATCGCAGGAAGCCGAGCGGGGACGGCTCTCGCGCGAATTGCACGACGGCGTGAGCCAGATGCTGGTGTCGACCAAACTGCTGCTCGAGTCGGTGCCGGCTCACGCCGGGCAGGCAGGGGGCGATCCGGGCATGGTCGAGGCAACCATCGGCAAGGCGCTCGCGCAGATCAACCGGACATTGGGCGAAATCCGCCGTATCTCGCACGCGCTGCGCCCGTCGATGCTCGACGATTTCGGGCTGGCCGCCGCGCTGGTGCAACTCGGCACGGAATTCGGCGAGACCGGCTACATGCCGCGCGAAAACGTCGTCGTCGACGTCTCGGCCGCGCAGGGCAAATCATTGCCGGATTCGTTCAACACGATACTGTTTCGTATCGCCCAGGAAGCACTCTCCAATATCGCCCGCCATGCCTCGGCCAGTCGGGTCAAGATCGCGCTGGCGGTGCTGCCGCGCCAGGTCATGCTCAGCGTGATGGACAACGGGCAGGGGTTCGACAGCGAAGCGGTGCAGGCCGACGCGCAGCGCGGCATCGGCCTGCGCAACATGCGTGAGCGCGTCGAATCGCTGGGCGGCTGCCTGCAGATCGACTCCAGCCCCGGACATACCGAGTTGATCGCGCTGATTCCCTACCATCCCGCGCAGCCGCAGACGGCCGCCGCCCTGACGTGAAGCCCGAACCTGACATGACGCGCCTGCCTGCCCTGATCGATTTGCTGCTGGTCGACGACCATCCGCTGGTGCGCGACGGCCTGCGCCTGCGGCTCGATGCCATTGCCGGTCTTCGCGTGATTGGCGAGGCCGGTAATTTGACCGACGCGTTGCGGTTGATCGAGCAGACCCAGCCCCATCTGGTGCTCACCGACATCAGCATGAAGGGCGGCAGCGGTATTGCATTGACCCAGGCGATTCATCAGAGGTACCCGAGCACGCGGGTGCTGGTGCTGTCGATGCACGACAATCGCGAGTATGCCGCGCAAGCCCGCGCGGCCGGCGCGCACGGCTACGTTCTGAAGGATTCGCCGGCCACGCAGATCGTCGAGGCGATCTACACCATCATGGGCGGCGGCACATTCTTCGCCGTCGACATGAGCGCGCCCACACCGGCGGGCGCCATGCACGGGCTGAGCGAACAATTCGCCGCACGCGAGATCGAAAAACTCACGCGGCGCGAGCATGAAATTCTGCGTCATCTGGCCAATGGGCTCTCCAACAAGCAGATCGCTTCGCTGCACGGCCTGTCGGTGCGCACCGTCGAGACCCATCGCATGTCGATCAAGCGCAAGCTGGATATCGACGGCCAGGCCGAACTGATCAAATTCGCCGTCGAATTCTTCAGCCAGTCCTGAACGGCGTCGGCCATCCCGGCGCAGCCGGCAAGGCTGCCATGCCGAGCCGTCACGCCACGCGCGCCAAAGCGCCGATATAGTGGGGTCACAAGGAGATGCCCCGCCATGGAAGATACCGTTCGCTTCGACGCCCGTGTGCTGTACCTGTCGCAGGATCCCGCCTGCATCCGCCGCCAGTTGGCTGGCGAATCGATCAGCCTGGCCGAAGCCGGGCCCTTGCGCGACGATGTCTCCACCGACGAAATCACCCCGGTGACCGTCATGCTGGTCTATGACGAGCGGCTGGGCCGTTACCCCTACGTAGGCTTCAAGGCCGGCGACGAAATGCCGTTTGGCGAAAACGCCGTCAAGCAAGGCGGCTTCGCCGTCACCGTGGCCGGCAAGCGCTACGGCAAAGGTTCGTCGCGAGAATCGTCCCCGCTGGCCGAATTGTCGGCCGGCATCCGGCTGATCGTGGCGCAAAGCTTCGAGCGCATTTACCAGCAGAACTGCGACAACATCGGCATTCTCACCACCACCGACTTCTCGGTGCTCGACCGTATCGCCGCCGGCGAGGCAATCCCGATGTCGGTATTTCTGGCCGGCCGAGACGAGCTGACCCAACGCATCATCCGCGCCGGCGGCCTGCTCAACTACAGCCGCCTGCAGCAATGGCCAGCGCCGCGCAAGCGCGCGGCCGACGAGCGTGCCGAAGCGGCCGCACCGCGCACGCTGGTCCAGAAAATCATCGAGCGGCATCTGCATCCGGCCAGCGACCGCGCCCAAATCGGCGAAGGGGTGTTCATTGCGGCCGACTACCGCTTCAGCCACGACTACTTCACCGGCATGAGTGCGCATCTGATGCACCGGGCGTTCGGCAAGCCGGCGCCGCTGGTCGACCCCGAGCATATCGTTGCCTTTCAGGATCATCTGGTCCTGGCCGCGCAAAGCGTGCCGCACGTGCGCGACGGACTGCTGCCGGGCGTGGCCAACCTCGCCCAGGGCCACCAGGCATTCGCTCGCGACTATCCCGTGCGGGTGCATGGCGCGCTGCCCGGCGAGCCCGGCTCGGAGGGCATCTGTCACGCGCTGATGGCCGAGCGCTACGCGCTGCCGGGTCAGGTGATCGTCGGCACCGATTCTCATACGCCGCACTCGGGCGCGCTGGGCTGCCTGGCCTTCGGGGCCGGCGCCACCGAGATCGCCAACAGCTGGGTGACCGGCTACGTGCGCTGCAAGGTGCCGCAGACGCTGCGCATCGAGGTCAGCGGCCGACTGCGCCCCGGCGTGACGGCCAAGGACCTGGTGCTTCATCTGCTGCAGATGGAGACCATCCGCTCCGGCGGCGCGATCGGCGTGGTTTTCGAATACGGCGGCACGGCAGTGCATGCACTGTCGATCGACGAGCGCGCCACGCTGACCAATATGGTGGCCGAGCTGGGCGGAATGACCGGCATCGTCGCGCCGGACGAGAGAACCGTCGCCTTCCTGAAGGAGCGGCGCGGCATCGATTTCAACCTCGAGCCGTGGATGCGCAGCGACCCAGGAGCTCCCTACTGCGACGTCATCCGCATCGATGGCGAGCGCATCGAACCGATGCTGGCCCGCCCCGGCGACCCCGGCAACGGCGTGCCGGCCTCCGCATTGAGCGAGGCGGTGGCGGTCGATATTGCCTATGGCGGCTCCTGCACGGCCGGCAAGCGCAGCGACTTCGACAACTATCACGAAGTGCTGCGCTGGGGGCTCGAACATGGCCTGCAGGTGGCCCCGGGCACCCGCCTTTACCTGCAGTTCGGCACGCTCGACGTGCGCCAGTACTGCGAGCAGCGCGGCTACCTTGCCACTTTCGAGGCCGCCAATGTCACGCTGGTGCCGCCCGGCTGCGGCTCGTGCGCGAACTGCGGCCCGGGGCAATCCACCGACCCCGGGCAGGTGACGGTCAGCGCGATCAACCGGAATTTTCCGGGGCGTTCCGGCCCGGGCCGGGTGTGGCTGGCAGGTCCCTACACCGTGGCCGCCAGCGCGCTGGCCGGCAAAATCGTATCGTTCGAACAATTGCAGCGCGACACAGCGACCGCAAGCGCCTGAGCGAGATAGCCCAAGCCCGGCTAAACTGGCGCAAACGCCCGGGAGGCCATCGTGTTCGACGCATTCGAGGAAGTCTCAGCCGTCATCGACGGCATCGATATTCATGCCATACGCGGCGGCGGCGGGCCAGCGCTGCTGTTATTGCATGGCCATCCGCAAACCCACGTTATCTGGCACAAGGTGGCGCCCACGCTGGCGCAACATTTCACCGTGGTAGCCGCCGATCTGCGCGGCTACGGCGATAGCGGCAGGCCGGCCGGCCTGCCCGATCACAGCAATTATTCCAAGCGTCGCATGGCGTTGGACCAGGTCGAGCTGATGCGCACGCTGGGATTCGACACTTTTTCGGTGTTGGCGCATGATCGCGGTGCGCGCGTTGCCGCGCGCATGGCGCTCGACCACCCGGCGGTCGTGGAAAAGCTGGTGACACTCGACATCGCGCCGACCCTGGCGATGTACGAGCAAACCTCGTTCGATTTCGCCCGCGCCTACTGGCACTGGTTCTTCCTGATACGCCCGGCGCCGTTTCCGGAGACCCTGATCCGCGCCGACCCGGATCAATACCTGAGACAGACCATGGGCACCCGCAGCGCGGGACTCAAGCCCTTCGCGCAAGAAGCCTACGCCGAATACCTGCGCTGCCTGAGCGACCCGGCCGCCGCGCACGGGCTGTGCGAGGACTACCGCGCCAGCGCGACCATCGACCTGGAGCACGATCGCGCCGACCGCGCAGCCGGGCGCCGGATCGGCTGTCCTTTCATGGCGCTGTGGGGTGCCGAAGGCGTCATCGAGCAGTGTTTCGACCCGCTCGCCGAATGGCGCCGCCTGGCGCCGCACGTCGTCGGCGAGGCGCTGCCGTGCGGGCACTACGTCCCCGAGGAAGCCCCCGAACAATTGTTGGCCAAAGTGATGCCGTTTCTGGCCGCGAAATAGCGGTGGATTCGCTTCGGCGAGGGTATTTTTACCGCTGTTTCGACGCCCGCGATAGATTGCTTGCGCCCCTGCGAGGAACGCAGGAAAATAGCGCCGCCGCGGGCATCGGCTCGCGCCGTCCAGTCCACTCGATACGCTTTATTTCCAGGCCCCTACAACATGTTTGCATCCATTGCGACGCGCCTCACGAAATCCATCGTGGCGGTCGCCGCCCTCTCCTGCGGGCTCGGTTTTGCCGCCTCGGTACGCGCGCAGAATGTCATCGTTCTCGATTCCGGCCAAGCCACTCTGACCCTGATTGACCAGGCCACCCACAAGGTCGTCGCCGTATGGCCGACCGGCAAGGAACCGCATCACCTGATGCTCACGCCCGAC
This sequence comes from Pandoraea thiooxydans, assembly GCF_001931675.1. NCBI lineage: Bacteria > Pseudomonadati > Pseudomonadota > Betaproteobacteria > Burkholderiales > Burkholderiaceae > Pandoraea > Pandoraea thiooxydans. Next base: position 2,370,960 of record NZ_CP014839.1, read on the forward strand.
AAAAAGTCGCTGATCGTGGCCAATTCGGTCTCGAACGACCTGATGTTTCTCGACCCGCGAACCGGCAAGGTACAGCGCTGGGTGCAGGACATCGAAGATCCGTACCAACTCGGTTTTTCCCCCGACCACAAATGGTTCGTCACCAACGGCTTGCGGCTCAACCGCATCGACATCTACCACTACGACGAGAAAACCCAGGGCATGACGCTGGCCAAGCGCATTCCGCTCGGCAAGACGCCCAGCCACATGACGTTTTCCACCGACAATCGCACGGTGTTCGTGACGCTGCAGGACTCCGACCAGTTGGCCGCGATCGACCTGCCGACCCAGAAGGTGCTGTGGACCATGCCGGTGGGCAAAACGCCGGCCGGGCTGTGGATGGTGCCGGGCGACCAGTACCTGCTGGTCGGCATGACCGGCGAGGACGATGTCGCGGTGGTCGACTGGCGCAAGCGGCAAGTCGTCAAGCGTATCCACACCGGGCGCGGCGCGCACAATTTCCGCTGGTTGGACGACGGTCAGCACGTGGCGGTCTCCAATCGGGTCGACAGCACGATCAGCATCATCGACTACCACACGCTGACCAATGTGGGCGATATTACCGGCCTGATGCCCGGACCGGACGATATGGAACTGACCGCGGATCACCGTTATCTGTGGGTCACTTTCCGTTTTGCCCGGCATGTGGGTATCATCGATATGCGTACGCGCAAATTGATAGCGACGATCCCGGTCGGGCGTTCGCCGCACGGCATCTTTTTCGCCGATCGCGCGCCGGTGGCAACACCCAATCCCGACTGATTCCGGCCAGTTGCCGTCCGGCGACGGGCGGCGCGCCGGTTGAGCAATTCCAGCCGCACCGAAGGCTTTCATGATTCACGACATCGTCACGCAACTCGACAATCTCGTCGGCGCCCTGCAAACGCAGTTGTTCGTCGGCGTCATCGAGCCGCTGTTCTATCATTTCGGCCTGATGGGATATGCCGACGACCTCTACGATTCGCTCTACTGGGTCATCGTCGGGCTGCTGGAGATCGCCGCGACCTACGCCTTGCTGCGTCCGCTCGAGGCGTTGCGCCCGCTTGAAGTCTGGTCCGACCGCAAGGCGTTGCGCACCGACGTGCTCTACACCTGGATCGCCAAGCTCGGCCTCATCAACCTGGCCGTATTTCTGCTGCTGCAGCCGCTGTTCAGCCATTGGCAAAGCCTGATGGTGATCTACCATGTGCCCAACATCGACCTGAGCAACCGGCTGGGCGTGACCGACAAGCCGCTTATTTCCTTTGCTGTCTACCTCGTGGTGCTCGACTTTGCCGGCTACTGGTACCACCGCTGGCAGCACCGCTTTGGGGTCTGGTGGGAATTGCATGCGGTGCATCACAGCCAGCAACAGGTCTCGATGTGGGCCGACGATCGCAATCATTTTCTCGACAGCGTGCTGCTGGCCGCGTATTTCGCGGTGATCTCGCTGTTCATCGGCGTCGAGCCAAACCAGTATGTCGTGCTGATCGCCGTGGGCAACCTGCTGCAAAGCATCCAGCACGTCAACGCCCGCCTGCCGTATCACTGGCTGCTCGAGCGCATCATCGTCAGCCCGGCATTTCACCGTCGGCACCACGCGATCGGTTACGGTCACGAGGGAACGCGTTACGGCTGCAACTTCGGCGTGCTGTTCCCGTGGTGGGATATGCTGCTGGGCACCGCCTCGTGGGACAAGACCGTCGAGGCGACCGGCATTCGCGATCAGTTGCCGGTGCCGCAGGGAACCGCGCGAGAATACGGCCAGGGCCTGCTCGCGCAGCAATGGTATGCGTTCGCGCGCATCGGCGAGCGCCTGGCTGGCCGGCGCCGCTACACGAGCGATGTGTCCTAGCAAGGTGAAAAAACGCAGCGAACGGGTTTGAAGCGCAGCGCACCAGCGCTTCAGACCCGAGTCCATGCGGTATCCGCAAGGATGCCGGGCACTGCCCGCCCTGCTTCAAACGGGCGCGCCCGCTTATCGGCGACCGGCTAGTCGACTTGCCGGCCCAGCCGCACCACCGTCACGCCGGGGCGCAACTGGCGCAGCGAGGGCATCACCAGCACGCAGTTCGCATACGGGGTGAGCACCGGCTCGCCGCCGTTCCAGCCAATCACCGTGCCCGCCTGCGCGAAGCGCTCCAGGCCGGTGTAGTCGCCGGCAAAACGAAAATCGTTGCTCTTGGCGACCACCGGCTCGGTTACGCGAATCACATGGCTTTGCGCAGGTAGCTCGCCCCACCACGAGGCGGGCAGCGCTTGCTGGTCGATCGCGCCTGCCAGCAGCAGAAAGCGCGCCGTGGCGTGTCGCGCCGTTGTCACGCTATTGGCCTCCCAGTGCTGGCCGCACTCGACCAGCAACGCGTTTTTCGGACTCGCGGCATCGCCGAAGCCGCCGTAGTCGCGCATGCGCCGCCCTTCCGGGTGCCCCTCGTCCGATATCACGTGCGGCGGGATCCGCAGCTCGCGTGCCAGCGCAATGCCCTTGTCGAGCGGGCCCGAGACGATCAGCGGCAGACTTTTCTCGTGCATCGAATGCAAATCCAGCAGCAGGTCGACGGTATCGACCACCGGGCGCAGCGCCCGAGCCCGCCGAAGTTCCGTCGAGTCCCTGGCGGCGTCGTCGAGCACCGCTGGTGTCCAGACGCGATTGAAATCCTGGTCGACGAAGCGCGATGCATCGGGCCTGGCCGGATCGAACCGGCCGTACGCGTCGACGTTGGCAAACGACAGGGAGAGCTTGCCGCGCTGCGGCCGCAGCCCCATGTCCAGCAATTCCTTGACGACGATCGCACCACACACCTCGTTGCCATGGGTAAGCGCATTGACCATCACATGCGGCCCGGGCTGACCGCTGTCGAAGGTGTGCACGTAAGCGACGCTGCCGGTACCGGCGGCATAGGGGCGAATGTCGGGAAATTCGATCTCGATCGGGTAGGCGTTGAATTCGGCGGCGTTCATGGCGGCGACAGTGGGTGGGGGTCAACTGGCTTTGCGTTGCATTCTGCGCGCCCGGTACGGTTTTGTCGACCGGCCGGCGCGCCGGGCATCGGGGCGCAACGGGCCGATGCCCGGCATGCCCGGCGTGCATGGCATCGAGCGATGCCTAGGCGGCAGCGACTCGCGCGGCAATCGCCTGGCCCATTTCGGTGGTGGACGCCTTGCCGCCGAGATCCGCGGTGTGCGGGCCGGCGACCAGCGCGGCCTTGATCGCCGCGACGATCGCGTCGTGCGCGGCGCGCCCGGCGCCCGCGCCGCCGGTGAGGAAATCGAGCATCATCGCGCCCGACCAGATCATGGCGACCGGATTGGCGATGTTCTTGCCATAAATATCGGGGGCCGAACCGTGCACCGGCTCGAACAGCGACGGAAACGCCCGTTCCGGATTCAGGTTGGCCGAGGGCGCCAGGCCGATCGTGCCGGTACAGGCCGGCCCGAGATCGGACAGGATGTCGCCGAACAGATTGGACGCCACCACCACGTCGAAGCGCTGCGGCTGCAGCACGAATCGGGCGCACAGAATGTCGATGTGCTGCTTGTTCCAGGCGACGTCCGGATAGCGGCTGGCCATCTCGGCAGCGCGTGCATCCCACCAGGGCATCGAAATCGAAATACCGTTGCTTTTGGTCGCGACGGTCAGGTCTTTACGCGGCCGGCTTTGCGCCAGCTCAAAGGCGAATTTCATGACCCGCTCGGTGCCGCGCCGCGAAAACACCGACTGCTGCATCACGATTTCATTCTCGGTGCCCTCGAACATCACACCGCCGATCGACGAATATTCGCCCTCGGTGTTCTCGCGCACGATCATCATGTCGATCTCGCCCGCATCGGCCGCCAGCGGCGACTTCACGCCGGCGAAGGTTTGCGCGGGCCGCAGGTTGATGTACTGGTCGAATTCGCGGCGAAACTTCAGCAGCGATCCCCACAATGAGATGTGATCCGGCACGATCTCGGGCCAGCCGACCGCGCCGAAGTAAATTGCGTCCATCGGCTGCAACAGCGCCTTCCAGTCATCGGGCATCATTTTTCCGGTGGCGGCGTAATAGTCGCAGCTGGCCCAATCGAAATGAGTCAACTCGAGAGCAATGCCAAAGCGCTCGGCCGCGGCGCGCAGCACGCGCAGCCCCTCGGGCATTACTTCCTTGCCGATGCCGTCGCCCGGAAGTACGGCAATTCTGAATGGTTTTGTCATGTGTGCGTCGACCTGTGTTGAAAATCGATGGAGTCAATCAGCCGCCCGGCTACTGCCGGCAGGCATCTTCGCGATGCATTATCCGGCGATGCGGTGCCCACTCATTATATTGATTCACTTTCAAAATATAATTCGCCTTTCGGTTAACTCATTTTTCACGAATCGTGAATAAAATGCCCACCCCCGACGACCTGCGCGTGTTCATCGCGGTCGTGCGCAAGGCCAGCTTCTCCGGCGCGGCCGACGAGCTTGGCACCTCGCCGGCCTATATCAGCAAGCGCATTCGCGTGCTGGAGGACGACCTGAAGCTCAAACTGTTCCAGCGCACCACGCGCAGCGTAGTCATCACCGACGAGGGCGAGCGCGTCTATCACTGGGCCCAGCGCATTCTCGACGATATCGATCAACTGCTGCAGGAGGTCTCGATGCCGCGCGCCGCGCTACGCGGGACACTGCGCGTGAGCAGCAGTTTCGGCTTCGGCAGAAATGTCGTCGCGCCGATGATCTCCACGCTGATCGGCCGCTACCCGGGCCTGAGCGTGCGCTTTGAAGTATTCGATCGCCTGGTCGACGTGGCCAGCGAAGGGATCGATCTCGACATTCGGGTCGGCGACGAAATCGCGCCGCATTTGATCGCCAGACCGCTGGCCGAGAACCACCGCATCCTGTGCGCGGCCCCGGCCTATCTGGCCCGGCGCGGCGCGCCCCGCTCGCTCGCCGACCTGTCGCAGCACGATTGCCTGGTGATCAAGGAACGCGACCATCCATTCGGCGTGTGGAAATTGCGCGCCGCCGGCGAGGAAAAAACCGTCAAGGTCACCGGGCCGCTGTCGACCAACCACGGTGAGATCGCCGTGCAATGGGCCATCGCCGGACATGGCGTGGTGCTGCGCTCGATCTGGGACGTCGGGCCGCACCTGCAGCGCGGCGAACTGGTGCCGGTGCTGCCCGGCTACCGGCAAGAGGCCAATATCTGGGCGGTCTACCCGTCGCGGCTCGGCACCTCGGCCAAGGTCAGGGTCTGCGTTGAGTTCCTGCAGGAGCGCTTCGCACAATGCAACAATGGGGCGATAGCGTCTTGGTTAGGATAACTTTGTAATAGCCGGACATCTGCCATATCGGGTCGGCAACGCCCCGGCCTTGATTCGACTGACGAAATCCGGGTCTGGCGCGTGCCCGCGTGGGGTGCCGCCAAATGTTTCAAAAAGTATCCGCGCTGCGCCGCCAGGCGCTCGGGTGATAGCCTAAGGCTATTCCCCGCAACACGATGCGCGTATACCGCCGCTCATGGCGACGCGGCGCGCTCTGCCATCCATGCGCAGCAGTTCCAAGACGTATTACGAAAAACTGGATCACTTGCGACTGTTCGCCGCAACGCTGGTGCTGCTCTATCACACCTGGGCGGCGGCCGGCGGTCCGCAGGCCACGTCGAACTGGCTCGAGCAATTCGTGCTGCTGGGCAATACCGGCGTGACACTGTTTCTGGTGCTCAGCGGGTTTCTGTTCACCGTCCTGGTCGACGGCGGCAACAAGGCAATCGTCTACCCGCGCTTTCTGGCCAATCGGGCCCTGCGTATCTTTCCGCTCCTGACGGTGTTGTTTATCGGAGCGATGGCGGTGCATCAGCGCGATGCCACGGTCACCGGCGCATTATCGTTCCTGCTGTTCTCGAATCTTGGCCAGTCGCCGCTGTTCCAGTTCAGCAATGCGCTCTGGACGGTGGCGGTCGAATGCCAGTTCTATGTCATGTTCCCGTTTCTGATCCGATTTGCACGCCGGCAAGGCGCCGGGTACCTGATCGGCCTGGCGGTATTCTGGATCGGCTGGCGCACCGTGATCGCGACCCTGTTCGGCGCTTCGTTCGCACCGGGCGACGCCAATTATGTCTACTTCACGATGCTGGGGCGGCTCGATCAATTCCTGATCGGCATGATCGCCGGCCTGGTTCACCTGAAATCGCCCCGCCTGCTGCGCTCGCCCTATGTCCTTGGCCTGGCCGCAATTGTCGCGCTGTGCTGCTTTCACCTCATGTATGCCACCGGCTCGCTCTGGAAAAACGATCCGCGCTGCATGCCGGTAAGCGCGATCGAGGCGCTGCTGTGGGCCACCTTGCTGCTGGCCTACTTCCAAGGCCAGTTGCAATGGCCGGCGCCGCTGAGTCGCGCGCTGGCCTCGCTGGGTCAGTGCAGCTACTCTCTCTACCTGTTGCACATCTATGTGGTGCTGATCATCGACGAGTACGGCGGATGGCTGCACCTGGTCGGCGACCCGGGCGCGAACGCCATATTGAATGGACTGTTGCTGGTCTGGCCGGCGTCGCTGTTGTTGTCGTTCTTCAGTTACCGGTTGATCGAAGCGCCGTTTCTCGGCCTGCGCACGCCCTATACGATACCGCGCGCCGCGCCCGAACCCGAGCCCGCCACGCCGGCAGTGGTGCCGGCATCCAGCGCGACGGCACCGCAACGTCACTGACCGGGGCCATTACAATAGCGGGTTGACGTCACAACGCTTCGGAGACCCCCTATTCAACTCGAACGCCTTCTTCAGTCGCAGGGCTTCGGCAGCCGAAAAACATGCCGGGCATTGATCGAATGCGGCGCGGTGAGTGTCGGCGGCGTCGTGTGCGATGCCCCCAAACAGGAGTTCGCGCCGCACGGCCTGGCATTTGCCGTCGACGGTCAACCCTGGCGCTATCGGGAAAAGGTCTACCTGCTGCTGCACAAGCCCGCCGGCTACGAATGCTCGGCCAGTCCTCAGCACCACCAGAGCGTGCTCGCACTGCTGCCCGCCCCGCTGGTCGCGCGCGGCGTGCAGCCCGCCGGCCGCCTCGATCAGGACACCACCGGGCTGCTGTTGCTAAGCGACGATGGGCCATTCCTGCATGCGCTGATGTCACCGCGCCGCCATGTGCCCAAGCGCTATCTCGCGACGACGAAGCATCCGGTCACCGAAGCGATGCTTGTCGCCCTGCGCGACGGCGTCCTGCTGCACGATGAAACGCAGCCGGTGCGCGCCATCGATGCGCAAATCGAGGGCCCGCACCAACTCTGGCTGACGATTGATCAGGGGAAATATCACCAGGTCAAGCGAATGGTGGCCGCGGTCGGCAACCGCGTCGAACAATTGCACCGGGAGCGGCTGGGCGGCCTGGCCCTCGGCACGCTGGCGCCCGGCGCATGGCGTTATCTCGAGGAAGACGATCTGGCCGCGATTCCCTACCCGGTGCCGCAGAATTAATCCTGCTTGCCTTCCAGCGTGTATTTCGCGCCCTTGTCCTGACCCAGCACCTTCACCAGCCACGGCAAGGCTTCCTGCAGCGCCGCGCGCAGCGTCCAGGGCGGATTGACGATGAACATGCCGCTGCCGTGCAGCCCGAGGCCGCCGGCCTGCGGCGACTGCACGGTGAGACTGGCATGCAGCCAGCTCTTGAGCGGCAGGCGCTTGAGCCGCTCGGGCAGCTGTATCGACTCCCGCCGCTGTACCTGCGGGTACCAGATCGCGTAACAGCCGGTCGGAAAACGCGTGAGCGCTTCCTGCATGGTTTGCACGACGCGCGTGTAGTCCTGTTTGTCCTCGTAGGCCGGATCGATGAGAATCAAGCCGCGCTTGGGCGGCGGCGGCAGCAGGGCCTTGAGACTGGCGAAACCGTCGGCCTCGTAGAACATCGTGCGGCGCGCTACCGACTTGCCTTGCGGCCGGAAGTTGTCCTGCAGCGCGCGATTTTCGTTGCCATGCATCTCGAACAACCGCAGACGATCGGTTTCTCTCAGCAGTTGCAGCGCCAGGAACGGCGAACCGGGGTAGTAGCGCAGCTTGCCGTCGGTGTTGAATTCACGCACCAGCCGCACGTACTCGGCAACGATCGGCGGCAAATCCTGGCGGTCCCACAGGCGCGTGATGCCGCTTTGATATTCGGCATTCTTTTTGGCCCATTCGCTCTCGAGCGCGTATCCGCCGGCCCCCGCATGGGTGTCGATATACCAGAACGGCGTGTCCTTCTGCCCGAGGTATTCGAGCAGTTGAACGACGATGCAGTGCTTGAGGACGTCGGCGTGATTGCCGGCATGAAAGGCGTGGCGGTAGCTGAACATGGGTTTTCCGATTGAACAGGCGCGATTGTAGCCGACCCGCGGCCCCGGAGCGCCGATTATCCCGCCAGCGCCCGCACCTGCTCGTGGCGAAAGCACGTCGTGACATGGTCGTTGACCAGGCCCGCCGATTGCATGAACGCGTAACAGATGGTCGAGCCCACGAACTTGAAGCCGAGCTTTTTGAGCGCCTTGCTCATGGCGTCGGATTGCGCCGTGCTGGCGGGCACCGTGTCCCTGGTGCTCCAGGCGTTCTGGCGTGCGCGGCCGTCGACGAAGTCCCACAGGAAGGTATCGAAGCGCTGGCCGCGTTCGCGCATCTCGAGATAGACACGCGCGTTTTGCACGACGGCGGCGACTTTGGCCCGATTGCGCACGATGCCGGGATCGGCCAGCAATTGCGCCACCTTGCGCTCATCGTAGCGGGCGATTTTTTCCGGATCGAAGCCCTCGAAGGCACGCCGGTAATTGTCGCGTTTTTTCAGGATCGTGGCCCACGACAAGCCGGCCTGCGCGCCCTCGAGCATCAATAATTCATAGAGCGCGAGGGGTTCGCGCAGCGGCACCCCCCACTCGAGATCGTGATATTGCCGGTACGCGTCGAACCCCTCACACCATGCACAGCGTTCCATTGTGCCGCCTCATCAATACGTGCTTCGTCAAGCGGCACCGGCAGTTCGCGCCCGCCGGCGCCGGCCACCGTCAGTCGAGCAAGTCGGCCCGCCACGCATGCACCGACTGCTGTTGTTCGCCCAGACCGTCGATACCCAGCCGCACGACGTCGCCCTCGCGCAGAAACACCGGCGGCTTGCATCCCATGCCGACACCCGGCGGCGTGCCGGTGGCGATCAGGTCGCCTGGATTGAGCGTCATCACCTGGCTCATGTAATGAATCAGGAATGCGACGCCGAAGATCATGTGGGCCGTGTTGCCGGTCTGGAACCGCTTGCCATTGACATCCAGCCATAGGCCCAGGTTTTGCGGATCGGGAATCTCGTCGGCACTCACCAGCCACGGGCCGACCGGGCCGAATGTGTCGCAGCCCTTGCCCTTGTCCCAGGTGCCGCCCCGCTCCATCTGAAACTCCCGCTCCGATACATCGTTCACCACGCAGTAGCCGGCCACGTGACGCAGCGCGTCCTCCAGCGGCACGTACCGTGCCCGGGTGCCGATCACCACGCCGAGTTCGACCTCCCAGTCCGTCTTGCGCGAGTCTTTGGGCATCACGATCGGATCGTTGGGACCACTGAAGCACTGGTTCCATTTCGCGAACAGAATCGGCTCGCCGGGGATCGGCAGATTCGCTTCAGCGGCGTGGTCGCTGTAGTTCAGCCCCACGCCGATGAATTGCCGCAAGCCGGTAAACGGCGTGCCCAGGCGGCCGGGTGCGGCGACCTCTGGCAATGCCGTCAAATCCAGCGCACGCAGTCTGGCCAGGCCGGCCGGGCTGAGTTGCTCCGGCGTCAAGTCGTCGATCACGCCGGAGAGATCGCGGACCACGCCCCGTGCGTCAAGGATCCCGGGTTTTTCCTGGCCCTTCGGGCCGAATCGCAGTAGTTTCAAAGTGACTCCCAATGGAAAAGATGCGCCGCGTTGCGCTCGTGAGGCGGCTGCGCCAATTGTTAAATAATGTTAAATCAGCTCAAACTGTTCTGAAAAACTTATAATCGCCCCATAACAGGCGACACGGAAAGTCCGAAGCTTTCTCGGCGGCTGCCGTCGCCGCGCCGAAATTGCGCGGCTGCGAACCATTGCCAGCCTGACCTGAGAAATTCATGCACACAATAGCACTCAAACAATTGACACGGGGACTGCTATGTCTGGCCGTGCTGCTGCCGCTGGCATGCCCGGCCGCGCCGCTCGGCGTGCAGGACGGCGCCTTGGTCGTCGCCGTCGAGCCAGGCGACACGCTGTTCAACATCGCTTCGGACTACCTGCTGCCTGGGCACGACTGGCGCGACCTGCAACGATTCAATCAGATTCGTTCTCCTTATCGCCTGCGGCCCGGCGCCCGATTGCGGATACCTTTGGCGTGGGCCGCCACCGAGCCGTCGAGCGCCCGCGTGCTGTTCGCCAATGGTCAGGTAACACGCATTCTCGGACCGCACGCGACGATCCCCCTGAAGCCCGGCATGCTGTTGCCCGAGGGCAGCCGCATCGGCAGCGCGCCTGGCGCAAGCGCGACGCTTGAACTGGTCGATCACAGCAGGATTCGCGTGCTGCCCGACACGACGCTGGTGCTGGCTCACCTGCAGCAATACCGGCATACCGACATCATCAACACCGTGATTCGTTTCAGCCGCGGGCAGGTCGAGTCCAGCGTGGATCCGGCGCACCGCGGTATCGGACGCTACGAGGTCAATTCGCCGCTGGCGGTCACCGGCGTGCGCGGTACGCAATTCCGCGTCGGACTCCAGGACAACGACACGCAAATGACCAATGAAGTGCTCAAAGGCGTGGTCGCGGTGCAGGGCGCGGGGTCCTCCCTGGTCAGCGCAGTCACGGCCGGCCAAGGCACCATCGTCGGGCCGGGCGGCAAGGTACAGGCGCCGCGAGCGCTGCTGCCAGCTCCCTCGCTGCAAGGCATCGCGATCCTCCAGCCGCGACCGATTGCGCGATTTGCCTATGCCTCGCTGCCCGGGGCCGTATCGTATCGAGCCATCGTAGCCCGCGACCGGGCCATCGACGACATCCTGCTGACCGGGTCGTTCAAGAACCCCGTCGCCAAGTTCGCCGGCCTGCCCGACGGCAAATACTATCTCGCCGTCAGCGGCGTCGATGCCGACGGCCTGGAAGGACGCAGGCAGGTCGTCGCATTCGAGACAGCGGCGCACCCGCAGACTCCGGTGGCTGTCGCACCGCCGCGCGATACCCCGGTGAGCGGGCCGCGCGTCGAATTCGACTGGGGCCAGGTCGCGAACGCCGGCGGCTATCATTTCCAGTTGGCCCGCGCGCCAAGCTTCGCGGCGCCGCTGCGTGACGAACGCCTGACCGGCACCCGCTTGCGCCTGGCCGATATCGCTCCCGGACGCTACTACTGGCGCGTGGCATCGATTGGCCGTGACGGCCATTCAGGCGCATTCAGCGCGCCGCTGGCGCTCGCCGTGAGCGCCGCGCCGGAACGCACCGCCATGCAGGAACAGACACGTGCGCCCGCCGCCGTGCAGTTGAGCTGGCCCGGCGACATGACCCAGGCCTATCGCGTCGAGCTTGCACGGGATCCCGATTTCACCATGCCGGTTGCCAGTGGCGTGACGCGCACACCGCGGTGGCGCCTTGCGCCGCTGCCTGCCGGCACCTACTACGTGCGCGTCGAGTCGCTGGATGCCGATGGCTTTCATGGACTATCCCTCGCGCCGCAGCGAATCCTGATCGACGACAACGGCGACGTCACGCCCAACGTGCGCCGGCTCACCCGACCGTGAAGGCGAGATTCGCCACCGCAAACCGCGGCCCGCTGCTCGAATGGCTGACGCTGACGGCGCTGCTGCTGCTCGCGACGGTCTTATTGAATCAATCGGTCGATCAATGGCAACCCAGCCGGCTGCTCTATGACCGATGGGTCGCCTCGGACGCGCATGCGGCCAATCCCGACATCGTGATCATTGCGATCGACAACGCGAGCCTGGCGAAGATCGGCCGCTGGCCTTGGCCGCGCTCCGTGCATGCCGCGCTGCTGGAGCGTCTGGCGCAAACGCGCGCCCGCGCAATTGGGCTCGATGTGATCCTGGCCGAACCCGATCGCCAGGATCCTGGTGACGATCTCGCGCTGGCCAAGGCGATCCGCGACAATGGCCGGGTGGTGTTGCCGATGTATGCTGCGCGCGGCCAACCGGTGCTGCCCACGTCGACCTTCTCGGCCGCCGCGGCGGCGATCGGCCACATCGATCTCGAACTCGATTCCGACGGTGTGGCGCGCAGCGTATTCCTGCGCGAGGGCACCGCCCATACGCAGTGGGACCACATAGCCGTGGCCATGCTGCGGGTGGCCGGCATGCGGCAAGGCTTCGCTGCGCTGCCCGGCGAGCGCCGGCCCAGCCAGGCCCGGCCGTCTTCCGCCGCGCCAGATGGGCCGATGTGGTTGCGCGACAACTGGATCCATATCCCGTTCACCGGTGCGCCTGGGCACTACCCGGAGGTGTCCTACACCGACGTGCTGGATGGCACTGTGCCGCGATCGTTTTTCGACGGCAAGCTGGTGCTCGTTGGAGCCACGGCAGCCGGACTCGGCGACAGCTATCCGACCCCGGTGTCAGGAAATTCGCGCGCCATGCCCGGGGTAGAAATCATCGCCAACGTGCTCGACGCGCTGATCGCGCACCGCGCCATTGTCGACGCGCCGCCGCAAGTCGGCCTGATCCTGGCGATCGGCACGATTCTGCTGGCCATGCTGGGGCATTTCATCCTCACGCCGCGCAAGTCGTTGGCCTTGACGGTGGCGCTGGCCGCCGCCACGCTGCTGCTGAGCTACCTGATGCTGACTCGCGAGGGATTATGGATTGCACCGCTGCCAACCGTATTCATGTTGGCCGTTGCCTATCCGTTGTGGAGCTGGCGCCGCCTGGAAGCGGTCATCCGCTATCTCGGTCAGGAGTTCATGCGGCTCGATAAAGAGCCTCACCTGCTGCCGGAGCGCACGGCGCCGGCGCCGTTGATCAGTGACACGGTCGAGCGCCAGATTCACGTGATGCGGCAAGCGGCCAAACGTGTGCGCGCGATGCGCCGCTTTATCCAGGACGGCGTCGACAGCATGCCCGACGCGACGTTGATTTGCGGCCCGGATCAAAATGTCCTGTTGGCCAATCATGAGGCATTGCGCTACTTCAGCGCGCGCGGAAGGACGCAATTGCGCGGCACGCCCGTGCCCTCATTGCTGAGCGACCTGCGACAGCCCGCCCCGATCGACTGGGTCACGCACCTGCAGCACACGGTCGAGCACGCGCAGCCGGTTACGATCGAAGCGCGAGACGGTGCGGGCCGCGATTTCCTGGTCAAGCTGGTGGCGTTATTCGAGTCGTCGCATCAGCCGATCGGCTGGATCGTGACATTGATCGACATCTCTTTGATTCGCGAAGCACAGCGGCAGCGCGACGAAACGATGCGATTTCTGTCGCACGATATCCGCTCGCCGCAATCGTCGATTCTCGCATTGCTGGAGAATCAAAAATACAGTGAAAGCGCCCTGCCGCCGCACGTGTTCACACAACGCATCGGCAAATACGCCGAACGCACGCTCAGTTTGGCCGATGACTTCGTTCAACTGACGCGCGCCGAATCGCAGACGTATCAGTTCGAGGAAGTCGATCTCGCCCAGTTGCTGCTCGACGCGCTCGACGATGTGTGGGAGCAGGGGGCGGCCAAGCGGATCGAAATCGATACGGCCATCCCCGACGATGGTGCATTGGTGCGGGGCGACCGGGCGCTGCTCACGCGCGCTCTCGTCAACCTGCTCAATAACGCAATCAAATACAGTGACCCCGACACGCGTATCGTTTGCCGGATCGTGCCTGCGCAAGGCGGCTGGTGCCTGACCATTCGCGACCACGGTTGGGGCATTCCCGCCGATGCCCTGCCCCGATTGTTCGAGAAGTTCGCCCGCTTTGTCGCGCCCGGCGAGAATGACCCGGGCGGCACGGGCCTTGGCCTGGCGTTCGTCAAGACCGTGATCGACAAGCATGGGGGGCGCCTCTCGGCCAGCAGTACGGTCGGGCAAGGATCGTCGTTCAGCGTTCGCCTGCCGGCGCCTGGGTCCTGAGGCGCCCTCGGCACGGCTCACACATCGCCCGCCACTGCCACTGCCGCGCCGTCCCGCGCCGCCACTGGCTCGAGTCGATAGCCGCGCGAATAGACCGGTACCAGCTGCACCCCGTTTTCGGGGCGCAGCTTGAGCTTGGTTCTGACGCGCGACAGGTGAGTGTCGAGCGTGCGCGAGGCGATTTCCGCGCCGCGGCCCCAGACCGCCTGCATCAGCAGATCGCGCGGCAGCAGGCGACCGAGGTTCTGGAACAGCAGTCGCGCCAGATCGAATTCGCGAGGCGTCAGAGTAATCGGCTCCTCGTGCACGTGAATCGTCTTTTGCGGCACGTCGACGCGGTACGGGCCGACTTCGATCAGGCTGTCTTCGGCCGCGCTCGGGTAGGCGCGTCGCAGCAACGCGCGCACCCGCGCGACAAACTCGTTGGTTCGGATCGGCTTGGTCAGGTAATCGTCGGCGCCGGCCGACAGTCCGCTGATGATGTCCTCCTCCATATTGCGGGCGGTGACGAACAGCACCGGTATGTCGTGGCCGAAATGAGTCCTGAACCAGAGGATAAAATCGCGTCCACTGGTGTCGGGCAGCTCCCAGTCGACGATCAGCATATCGAATTTTTCTTCACGCAGCCGCCGATTCAGCGCGCGTCCGGTGGAGAACGTGGCACATTCGTAGCCGGCCTCGTGCAGTACGCGCGACATGATCGCCGCGTGGGCTTCGTCATCTTCCAACGACGCAATTTTCATCACTCCCCCTGTGATATCCCGTCGTGCGCAGGCACGCGGCCCGGCTCACCGAGGCTACATTGCCTGGCGAGCCGCTCCTATTCTATCCAATCGATAGCCGTGGCCGTAAATCGCGACGAGCCGATAGCCGTGCTGGCCGGCCCTGAGCTCGAGCTTGGCGCGCAGTTTCGCCACGTGGCTATCCAACGTGCGGGAAAACGCCGGGTTGGCCTCGCCCCAGATCATGCGCAGGATATGCGCGCGCGTGACCGTGTGCGAGATATTGCGAAACATCAACAGCGCGATATCGAATTCCTTGTGCGTAAGCGAAACGCACTTGCTCATGAATTCGACTTCCCGCCGGCTGATATGAAAGGTGTAATCGCCATGTATCTCGCGGCTGCTGCGCACATCGGTGCCGCGCGCGCGGCGCAGCATCGCTTCGATCTGCGCGACCAGCACGGCGGGCGAGATCGGTCTGACGGTACATTGGTCGGCGCCCAGCCGCAGGCCATCGGCCACGCTCAAAGGATGCTCCGCGCCGGTAATGCACATCAGCGGCGGATTGTTCTTGGCGCGGTGCCTGAGCCGCCGGATCAACATCGCCGGGCCGGCGTTCTCGCCTGACCAATCGACGATCAATGCGTCGTAACATTCGACGTCGAGCGCCGTCAGCAAAGCGTCGCTCGAATCGAAAAAAGCGCATTCGTAATGCGCACTCGACAGAACATGTTCGAGAATCTTTGCGTCATTCGCGTTGACGGCGAAGACGGCCAGTTGGATTTTCATGCTCGGCAAAAATAGCCCATCAACCTCGTTTCGTTTCGGCTGCACACATCCAGCATGTGCAGGCCAATCCAGCGTTATCGAGCAGGCGACCAGATTCGACACCCTACGGCCGATCATAATGGTCAGGCATGCAAATCAAGCAAAACTTAAAGATATTTAACAATTGAACAGATATCGGCTTCGGCTATGCGCCGTTTTCGCGCGATGCGCCCCGCGCTCGAGAGCGGTTTGTCCTCGGCCGGCGGTGCCGGTATCATGGCCGGCATCGGCCTGGCCGCCCGTGATCTCACCGG
Organism: Pandoraea thiooxydans; assembly: GCF_001931675.1. NCBI lineage: Bacteria > Pseudomonadati > Pseudomonadota > Betaproteobacteria > Burkholderiales > Burkholderiaceae > Pandoraea > Pandoraea thiooxydans. Next base: position 2,386,817 of record NZ_CP014839.1, read on the forward strand.
GCGTCAAATTTAAACGCAACAAAATCAATCGGTTATCACAGAAATGAAAATCGCCACCTGGAATGTCAATTCACTCAAAGTCCGGCTCGGTCAGGTCCAGGACTGGCTCACCGCCAATCCGGTCGATGTCCTGTGCCTGCAGGAACTGAAGCTGCCCGACGATAAATACCCGCTGGCCGAAGTCAACGCCACGGGTTATCAAAGTTATTTCACCGGACAGAAGACCTACAACGGCGTGGCGATTCTGGTGCGCGAGGCCAGCGGCCTGGCCGTGACGGACGTGGTTCGCAACCTGCCGAATTTCCCGGACGAGCAGCAACGCCTGATTGCCGCGACGGTCGGCGACATGCGTGTGGTGTGTGGCTACTTCCCGAACGGGCAGGCACTCGACTCGGAGAAGTTTCCGTACAAGCTGCGCTGGCTCGACGCGCTCACGCACTGGCTGAGCGACGAACTCCCCAAGCATGGCAAGCTTGCACTATTGGGCGACTTCAATATCGCACCGGAAGATCGCGACGTGCACGACCCCAAGGCCTGGGAGGGAAAGAACCTGGTCTCGCCGCAGGAGCGCGAGGCATTCGCCCGCCTGCAGGGGCTGGGCCTGCGCGATGCGTTTCGCCTGTTCGAGCAGCCCGAGAAAAGCTACAGTTGGTGGGACTATCGGATGCTCGGCTTTCGCCGCAACGCCGGACTGCGCATCGACCATATCCTGCTGAGCAGCGCGCTGGCCGATCGCTGCGTGGCATGCGCGATCGACCGCACGCCACGCGCGCTCGAGCAGCCATCGGATCACGCGCCGGTCATCGCCACGCTCGAACCGTAAGCGGCCTATGCCGGCCAAGCGGCCTTGATGCGCTCGGCGATTTTCTCCAACTGAGCGGGATCGGCCGGCTTGGCCGCATGCATGGCCAGAAATTGGCCGTCGCGACGCGGAATGACGTGCACGTGCAGATGAGGCACGGTCTGGCCCGCCGCAGCGCCATTGGCCTGGGCCAGAATCACACCGGCCGGCTCGAGTGCGGCCTTGACGGCCAGCGCGGCCTTGCGCGCGGTGCGCATGCAGGCCGCGGCGGCCTCCTCGGAGAGTTCGAAGATCTGCGCGGCCGCTTCCTTGGTGAGAACCAGCACGTGTCCTTCGCTCTGCGGCATGATGTCCATGATGACCAAGGTCTGGTCGTCTTCGAAGATCCTGATGCACGGCGCTTCGCCACGCAGGATTTTCGCGAAAATATTGTTCGGATCGTAACTCATGGCCCTGTCCGGAGATAGATGAAGCGCTTATTGTAATGAGCGGTTCATCGGCTGGCGAGGCAACGCTCCGAATCACCGCGTACCTGTGCCGGCACCCGCGACGCGACGCGGGGACCAGGCGCTACCGTCAGGCGAGCGGCTGAGCGGGTTCAACGCCCAGGCAGAGGCCCAATCCAGCCTGCCACGATGGCGCACGCAGCCCGAAGACCTCGGCCAGCTTGCCGTTGTCGAGCAGCGAATTGACCGGACGCTCGGCCACCGCAGCATACTCGCGAGCCGATATCGGCAACACCTGCGGCCTGGCGGCCAGATCCATCCGATTGACGATCAGTTGCGCGAAATCGTGCCAGGTGGAACGGCCCTGCGCGCTCAAATGGTAAATGCCGCTGCGCGCGTGCCACCAATCGAGTCCCTCACCAGCGGCCATGCCCTGCGTCACGATGTGCGCGCTCAGCTCGGCCACGGTGCGGCACCAGGTCGGAGCGCCGTATTGGTCGCTGACGATGCGCAACTCGGCTCGCGAGCGGGCCGCACGCATGATCGAGAGCAGGAAATTGCTGCCACGCAGGCCATAGACCCAGCTCGTGCGCAAAATCACGTGCGCCGCACCACTGGCCGCAATGGCCTGCTCGCCGGCAAGTTTGCTGCGGCCGTAGACGTTGAGCGGATTGGGCTGCGCGGCCTCGGCATAGGGTTCGCGCTGCGCGCCATCGAACACATAATCGGTCGAGTAATGCACCAGCACCGCGCCTTGCCGGACCGCCTCTTCGGCCAGCACGCCCGGCGCCTGGCCGTTGACGGCCATGGCCAGTTCAGGCTCCTGTTCGGCCTGATCGACAGCGGTGTAGGCCGCAGCATTGACGATCAAGTCCGGAGATACCTCGCGCACTACCTCGCGAATGCGCGCCGCATCGCGCAGGTCGAGAATCTTGCGCGACGGCGCGACGATCTCGCCGAGCCCCTGCAGACTGCGCGCCAGCTCCCACCCGATTTGCCCGCTGGTGCCGGTAATCAGAATCTTTTTGATCATGCTCGCTACTTTCGCATTTCAGGATTCCAGGCCGAGTTCCTGAATCTTGCGGGTGATCGTGTTGCGGCCGATGCCCAGTCGGGTAGCCGCTTCCACTTTGCGCCCGCGAGTGAAATCGAGCGCCTCGTTGATCACCGCGGACTCGAAGCGGCGCAGCAGCACGTCCATCACGTCGGGCGTGGCCGTGCGCAGCAGGCGAGCCACTTCGCGCCGCAGCGTAGGCTCCCATTGGCCGGCCTCCGGTGCCATGCCGGCGAGCACGCCGGCACCGCCGGCAGGCGTTGCCGCAACGTCGGCCGTCGGTGTTTCGGCCAGCGTCGAGCCGCCGGCCCCTTGCGGAGCCGGCGAGGTCGCCGCCGCGCCAACGGCGCCAGCGTTTTGAAATTCGGGCGGCAAATCCTTGATCTCGACGGTTTGCGCCGGCGCCATCACGGTCAGCCAGTTACTGAGATTCTCCAGCTGGCGAACGTTGCCCGGGAAGGGGAAGCGCGTCAGGTGAGCCAGCGCGGCATCGCTGATGCGTTTTGGCTCGACGCCCAGATCCTGCGCGCTCTTCTGCAGGAAATGCCGCAGCAGCAGCGGAATGTCCTCGCTGCGTTCGCGCAGCGAAGGCAGGCGCAGCCGGATCACGTTGAGCCTGTGGTACAGGTCTTCGCGGAACAGCCCCTGGCGGGCACGATCCTCGAGATTCTGATGCGTCGCGGCGATCACCCGCACATTGGCCTTGATCGGGCTGTGTCCGCCGACCCGATAGTAGTTGCCGTCCGACAGGACGCGCAGCAGGCGGGTTTGCAAATCGAGCGGCATGTCACCGATTTCGTCGAGAAACAGCGTGCCGTTCTCGGCCTGTTCGAAACGGCCCCTGCGGGTGGCCTGGGCGCCGGTAAATGCACCGCGCTCGTGACCGAATAATTCGGATTCCAGCAAATCCTTCGGAATCGCCGCGGTATTCAATGCGATAAACGGCCCCGCCGCACGCGGGCTGTGCCGGTGCAGCGCGCGCGCGACCAACTCCTTGCCGGAGCCGGACTCGCCGGTGATCAGCACCGTGGCACTCGAGTGCGACAGCCGGCCAATGGCTCGGAAAACGTCCTGCATGGCACTGGCTTGCCCGAGAATCTCGGGCTCCTCGGCCAGGCGCTCGTCGACGGTCGTCTCGCGCAAACTTTCCTCGACCGCGCGCATGATCAGCTCGACCGCCCGATCGACGTCGAACGGCTTGGCGAGATACTCGAAGGCGCCACTCTGAAACGCCGAGACGGCGCTGTCCAGATCCGAGAACGCCGTCATGATGATGACCGGCAGGCCGGGATACCGCTGCTTGGCTGTTTGCAGCAACTCAAGCCCGGAGCCGCCAGCCATGCGAATATCGGAAACCAGCACCTGCGGCGAGTCGGTTTCCATCGCGAGCGCGGCCTCGCGCGGCCCGGCGAAGCTGCGCACCGGCAAGTTGGCGCGCGAGAGCGCTTTTTCGAGAACCCAACGAATCGATTGATCGTCGTCTACTATCCAGATCGGCTTCATGGCTCACCGTGAAAAAAACATATCGGAACTGCCGGTGCCGTACTCATCCGAGCGGCAGCATAATGCGGAAATCGGTGCGTCCGGGCCGACTCTCGCACTCGATCGATCCCTCGTGCCGTTGCACGAAAGACTGCGCGAGCGTCAATCCCAAACCGCTCCCACCCTCTCGACCCGACACCAGCGGAAAGAAGATGCGATCCCGGATTTCCTCGGGAATACCGGGCCCGTTATCGATTACATGCAATTCCAATGCCAGCTTGTGCAACCGCTTGGCCAGCGTGACCTTGCGCGCGACGCGGGTGCGCAGCACGATGCGCCCTTGCCCGCGCTCGATCTGCTCGCGCATCGCCTCGGCGGCATTACGCACGATATTTAGCAGTGCTTGAATCAATTGCTCCTTGTCGCCGCGCAACTCGGGCAGGCTGACGTCGTAGTCGCGCTCGATCTCCAGGCCCTGCGGGAATTCGGCCAGCACCAGCGAGCGCACCCGCTCGCACACCTCGTGCAGATTGATTTCGGTGACGATATAGGGGTGCCGGTGCGGCTCGAGCAACCGATCCACCAGGGTTTGCAGGCGATCGGACTCCTTGATGATGACTTGCGTGTACTCGCGCAACTCGCGCTGTACGAGTTCGAACTCCAGCAGTTGGGCCGCACCGCGAATGCCGCCCAGCGGATTCTTGATTTCGTGCGCCAGATTGCGAATCAGCTGCTTGTTGATCCATGCCTGATCGAGAATGCGCTCTTCGCGCTCGTTCTTGAGCTTCTGTTCGTTTTCGATCAGCTCGACGATCACGAAATCCGGGGCATTTTCCGGGATGCCGACGATCGCATGGGTATGCAATGGCTCCTGCGCAGTGCGTTCGAGCACCAAATCGAGGCGTGTTGCCTGATATTGATTCGCCAGCAGCTCTTTCACGGTGGCGTCGATCACTTCGCCGTTGAGAAAAAGATCGTGCCAGGTCATATGCGCCAGCGAGCGCCGCGAGAGCGCCAGCAGGGCTTCGGCTGGCGGGTTCGCGTAGACCACCCGCAGCGTCAGCTTGTCGAGCACCAGCAGGACCGTGGCCAGCGCGTCGAGACCGGGCAGAATGCCGCTGGCCGCCAGCGCTGCGTGCCCGAGGTCTTCAGGCGGTTCGGCAGTCGGAGGGTTCGTGGTACGAACTGATTTCATGTTTGGCGCCGTCGAAAAACCAAGCTTCACACTGGTCGCGAAATAAAGAAGGGGGAGGCAAACCGCCCTCCCCCTGTGCTTTCATTGGCTAGCTCGGAGCTGGCAACAATTTACAGCGAGTAGTACATGTCGAACTCGATCGGATGCGTGGTCATGCGGAACCGGGTCACTTCTTCCATCTTCAACTCGGTGTACGCATCGAGCATCGCGTCGGTGAACACGCCACCGCGCGTCAGGAACTCGCGGTCTTCCTGCAGGTACTCCAACGCCTGTTCGAGGCTGGCGCACACGGTCGGGATCTTGGCATCCTCTTCCGGCGGCAGGTCGTACAGATTCTTGTCGGCGGCTTCGCCCGGGTGAATCTTGTTCTGCACGCCGTCCAGGCCGGCCATCAGCATGGCCGAGAATGCCAGGTACGGGTTGGCCATCGGGTCCGGGAAGCGCGCTTCGATGCGGCGGCCCTTCGGGTTGGCAACGTACGGAATGCGGATCGAGGCCGAGCGGTTGCGAGCCGAGTAGGCCAGCTTGACCGGTGCTTCGAAGCCCGGCACCAGACGCTTGTACGAGTTGGTGGTCGGGTTGGTCAGCGCGTTCAGCGCGCGAGCATGCTTGATGATGCCGCCGATGTAGTACAGCGCGAAGTCAGACAGGCCGCCGTAGCCATTGCCGGCGAACAGGTTTTGGCCGTCTTTCCATACCGATTGGTGGATGTGCATGCCCGAGCCGTTGTCGCCGACGATCGGCTTCGGCATGAAGGTGGCGGTCTTGCCGTAGCTGTGCGCCACGTTTTGCACCACGTACTTCAGAATCTGCGTCCAGTCGGCGCGCTGCACCAGCGTGGAGAACTTGGTGCCGATTTCATTTTGGCCCTGGCCCGCGACTTCGTGGTGGTGCACTTCGACCGGCACGCCCAGTTGTTCGAGCAACAGGCACATTTCCGAGCGCATGTCCTGGAAGGTGTCGACCGGAGCGACCGGGAAGTAGCCGCCCTTGACGCCCGGGCGATGGCCGGAGTTGCCGCTGTCGAATTCCTTGGAGGAAGACCACGGTGCTTCTTCCGAGTGCACGGTGACCGAGCAGCCGGACATATCGACGTGCCAGTTCACGGCGTCGAAAATGAAGAATTCGGGTTCCGGGCCGAAGAAGGCGGTGTCGCCCAGGCCGGTGCTCTTGAGGTAGGCTTCGGCGCGCTTGGCGATCGAGCGCGGATCGCGGTCATAACCCTTGCCGTCGGAAGGCTCGACCACGTCGCAGGTCAGCACCAGCGTGTTTTCTTCGTAGAACGGGTCGATATAGGCGGTGTTCGGATCCGGCACCAGCAGCATGTCGGAGGCTTCGATGCCCTTCCAGCCGGCGATCGAGGAGCCGTCGAAAGCGTGCCCGCCGTCGAACTTGCCCTCGTCGAATGCCGACAGCGGCACGGATACGTGCTGCTCTTTACCTTTGGTGTCGGTGAAACGGAAGTCGACGAATTTGACGTCTTCCTCTTTCACCAACTTCATTACGTCTGCCACAGACTTGCTCATGCATATCTCCCGAAAGATTCAACTTGTCACCCCGCTGGCGCATCCCAGCGAAGTGCCACATTCTAACGAACTCCGTTTGCGGATTCATCGTTATTAAGCAGAAAACATGCCACATCGCTTTTTCTGCCGCAGAGCCCGCGCGCGCGCAGGATGCCACGGAGGATCGGACTCTGTCATTATGGATGAAAATCCCCATTTTGATGCATGCCCACCGCAAAAAATCACCAATATGGTGCGCATCGCAAAAATGCTCGCTTTTGGTGCAATCGGGCCGGGCTACGCCCGTCTCTGGCGAATTGCGGTCACACCCCATAGAATGAACGACCATTACCCGAGCGAACGCAATCCCATGACGACATCTACCGAAATCTACTCGCAAGCCGATCAACGGCGCCAAAGCGGCAACCTGCCATATGCCGGCGCGGTCACGCCCGAGGAGGCCGCGACACTGCTGCAACTCGACCCCGAGGCTCGACTCGTCGACGTGCGCACTCGCGCCGAACTCGACTGGGTGGGCCGGCCGCAAATTGCCGACGACAGATACATTCATATCGAATGGATCCGCTACCCTGGCAGCGTGCCCAATGCACAGTTCCTGGAGCAGTTGCGTGCCCAGGTCGCACCCAACGCACCGCTGCTGTTCCTGTGCCGCAGCGCGGCGCGCTCGAAGGTCGCAGCCAAGCTCGCCACCGAGAACGGCTTCAGCAAGGCCTATGACATTCTCGAGGGTTTCGAGGGCGATAAAAACAGCGCCGGCCACCGCAAAACGGTATCCGGCTGGTGCCATCGAGGCTTGCCCTGGATTGGGGCATAAGACCGGCGCGCCCGCTGCGGCATCGCACCCGCCCGATAAGGAGTTTTTGATGAGTCTTGCGAGCTTGATGACTTTCGCGCTGGCGCTGCTGGTCGCCGCCGGCGCGCCCGGCCCCGGCATCGCCGCCATCGTGGCACGCGTGCTGGGACGAGGCACGCAGGGCGCGATCGCTTTCACCGCCGGCATGGCCATCGGCGACGTCGTCTGGCTGACCTGCGCTGTGCTTGGGGTGGCCGCACTGGCGCAGTCGTTCAGCGAAGTCTTCCTGGCGGTCAAATACGCGGGCGCGCTCTACCTGCTTTATCTCGCCTGGAAAATGTGGACCTCGCCAGTCACCACGCAGGAGGTGACGCAGCAGGCGCAGCCGCCTCGCGAGCGCCCGTCCAGACTGTTTCTCGGCGGACTGTCGGTGACCCTGGGCAATCCGAAGGTCGTGATCTTTTATCTGGCGCTGCTCCCCAATCTGCTTGACCTGCGTCACATCACGCCGCTCGGATACGCCGAAGTCGTCGGTATCACGCTGGCGATTCTCGCCGTGGTGTTCGGCGCCTACATTCTTCTCGCGGCCCGCGCCCGCAAGCTCCTGGCCTCGCGGCGCGCGATGAAACTCCTCAACCGCTCGACTGGCGTGGTGATGGCGGGCGCCGCGGTGATGGTCGCGACCCGCTGACAACCTCCTCCGCCTGCCCGCGCCGCCGAGACCTGCCATCGGCGGCGTTTTTTTGGCTGCATTATTGCGATTCGAACAATAATTTATTTAATCAATCGCTATTTTTCATCAATAGCCTAGGGAATACACTGATTCCTGTCAGCGGTGCCAAGATCGCATCGCTCCTAACCAGTTAGACAGGAGTCAAAAATGAAACGTCTTACCCTTGCATCCGCCCTTGTATCACTCACGCTGGCTGCCGCTGCCGTGCCGGCCTTCGCCAGCGACGCTTATCCCGATGGCTCGCAACTGGCCTGGGTGCTCCAAACCAGCAGCGTGACCCGCGCGCAGGTTCGCGCCGAGCTGGTGCAGGCCGAACAGCAAGGCCTGCTGCTGCAAACCGACACGGTCTACCCGAAGCTTGCCGATCCGGTCAGCACGAAGACTCGCGCCCAGGTCGAGCAGGAACTCGTCGGCTACACGCCGGCGCCGTTCTATCGCGGTCAATAATCGCCTCGAACGCCGGACGGACGGGGTGCCTAAGCATCCCGCCCATGCCAACAACGCCGGCGTGACGACGGGCGCAGCCAGCCCGCGCCCGTCGTCAGCCGAACCCGATATGTCAGGGCCTGCGGCAACAGCTCCCCTTGCACAGCCCTCTCCTGTCTCCGTGCGCTTCCCCGAGCGCATGGGACCTTGCCCACCGCACGCGCGGTGGGTTTTTTTGCTCCACCCTGCCCAGCCGTGGCGCCCTGAGGCCGTGCTAGCATACGCGGTTATTCCTTACCGGATCGGAGTCTCGCGTGAGCCAAATTGAATTCGACATCGAATGGACCGAGCGCGCCTCGAAGAAAATCGAGCGCCTGCTGCCCAAGGGCACGCCGATCGGACTGCCGCCGATCGAATGCCTGCCGATGGAGGGCGACGTCCTGTTCCTCGGCGGCAAAGAAAAGAAACAGCCTTTCGTCGTGGTCGAACGTCAGTACCACCATGAAAGCGACGACGACTGGACCATCGTCCTGATCCTCGATCTGCCCGAGGCCTGACGCGCCGCCACCGTGCCGCATCTCGGGGTTAACCTGCGATGCGCGCCCAATTTCGCCTGGCCTATACTGAAAACGTCATATAAGCAGGAGACGGCCATGCTCACCTTGACCAATGCTCACCTTATTTTGATGTTTGCTCTCGCGGCGCTCGGCGGCGTACTCGCCGGCACCCGGCCCTGCCCGCTCTCGCTCATCAAGATCGGCCTGCGCGCCATCGGCATCGTCGCCGGCGCGATCCTCGCGGTGCTCGCTCTCGAGATGCTGCCCGTATTGCTTTGAATCCTGGCCGGCATCGGCCGGCAAATACCGTCGCGATGCCGCGCCATCGGAACGGCGCATCAAAAATCACCGGCACTATTGACCGCCTCAAAAAACCCCGGTAAGATTGCGGGCTCAGTTGGGGCGTTAGCTCAGTTGGTAGAGCAGCGGACTCTTAATCCGTAGGTCGAGTGTTCGAGCCACTCACGCCCCACCAAAGAATTCAAGGGCTTAGCAGCGATGCTAAGCCCTTTTTCTTTGCTCTCGCGGGCTCGATTTTAGACATTGTCTAATATTCGAATTTGGCACTCCGTGGACTATCGTCGAGCGTCAAAACTTCCCCTTCCGCGCTGACGGCCGCCATGTCACGCATGCGCCCGCCTGCCAAGCGATTCACGTGCTCCCGCGCCTGGGTATCCGAACGCTGCCTTCGGGGCCTTACTGACGCGAATCGACCTGCTATAAATCAATGCCTTACGCAACTCGCAAGCCTCAAAACCAAGGCTGCACAGGTTCAATCAAGTCCATTCCATCGCACGCCAGCTGCAATTTAGCCGCAGGCCGGGCGTCATCTACCTGACTGTCGAATTGGCGGCAATTTGCCGTACCCGAGGCCGTGGCGCCAGGTACCCGGCGAGACGGCTACTGACCTTCAAAAATCCCACTCGCCGCCGTTTCGCAATAGTACCCGCCTGCTACGTCTTCATCCTCGGCCCGACAATATCCTTTCAACACTCCTAACGTATCGCTGAATTAAACTTTCAATTACCTCGGCAAAATCGCTGCCGGTACTGACGGGCTCGCTCGCAGTTGCTCCCTTGACAGCGTCATTCCAAGGTGATTAAGTATCGCCAACGACAAACTTAGACCAACGACGGCACGCGCAACAAGCACTATCTATCTACACCCCGGAAACGCGCCTCGTCGGTTACAACCACACTTCGTGGGACGGGGATATCATGCCAGACAGCTATGAGTTGGATTTTTTGGCCGTCGAGACGGATAAAAGTGGCGATGCAATTACCATTCGCTACGTCATCGATGGAATCGCCGGGGTGCACGTTGTAGACGGTGGTTACATCGATACTGGCGACACAATTATCGATCACATCAATACGCATTACGGTGTAACGCATGTTGACCACGTGATTCTAACTCACCCCGACCAAGACCACGCCAACGGCCTTCGAAAAGTCTTAGAAACACTTAGCGTTGGGACCTTATGGATAAACCGACCTTGGATATACGCAGAGCGCCTGCTTCCAAGGTTTGAAACATACACATCCGCTGAAGCGCTCCGCCGCAAATTACGCTCCACATATTCCGCCACGGCAGCACTGGAGGATATCGCAATAGAAAAAAACATTCCAATTCGCGATCCATTGCAAGGCGCAACAATAGGACCATTCCATGTATTGGCCCCGTCTCTTAACAGATACTTAGATCTTGTTGTGCATTCCGAAAAGACGCCGGAAGCGGCGCAGGAAAGCACACTTGCGACAATCTTCGACGGCTTTTTCAAGGCGGCAAAGTCCATAGCAAATTTCATTAAGGGCGCATGGGGCGATGAGAATTTTCCCGAGGATGGCACGAGCAATGAAAATGAAATGAGCGTCGTTCAGTTCGCTGAAATTAATGGAAAGCGCATACTACTCACCGGCGACGCGGGGCGAGACGCACTTAATGAAGCAGCAGATTACGCACCTACCATCGGACTAACGCTCCCCGGTGTCTACGAATTTCAGGTTCCTCACCATGGCGGGAGACACAATGTAAGCACGGAGGTCCTCGACCGCTGGCTCGGTCCGCGACTTGAGGACCAGCCGGAGAAGACAACATGGCGAGCGGTCTGCAGTTCGGCCAAGGCTGACGAGCATCATCCGCGTAAGGTCGTGATACGGGCTATGGTCCATAGAGGCGCATGGTTTGGAGCTACAGAGGGTCGCTCAATTCTCCTGTCCAGCGGCATCACTCGCGAGGGATGGACCTCCATTCCTCAAATCGATTACCCCCCGGAATTTGAGGAATAACTATTCATGGCGCTAGGTGCCCTAATCGAGCAGATTCGCGACCCTTATCAGCAAAAGGCTCGTGTTTTTCCCGGATTATTGACTGTGCTCCCGCTATGTGTCCCATTGCTATGGCTGCTGGGGCCGCACAACCCTCTGCTTACAGCACTACTAACCTTGCTTACGAGTTGCGGGGCAATATACGGTTTAGCTAGCGTAGCTCGTGGTCGCGGAAAAAGGCTCGAAGAGAAGTTACTGCTTCGATGGGGGGGAATGCCAACAACAATACTTTTGAGGCATCGCGACACATTCCTCGACGACTACACTAAAAATCGTTACCGTGCCGCGATAAAGGCTAAGCTTGGCGTTGATCTTCCGACGGCACAAGATGAGGCGCAAGATCCGGCTGCCGCAGACCGCTTATACAGTGGGGTTACGCGGCACTTGAGAGAGCTCACCCGCGGCAAAGAACACTCTCTGCTTTTGAAAGAGAACATCGCGTACGGCTTTCATAGAAACATGCTCGCAATGAAACCTCTTGGAGTGTCCACGAGTCTTGTGGGTATAGCAGTCGGGCTATTCCTTAGCGAGACCCTTCAATTCTCCCCATTTCGCATACACCCGGGAAAATTGCTGTCCCCGGGGGCGGTCGGTGGAATCACGCTCTTCGTCGCGACGGCGGTTTTGATATCTTGGATGTACTTCACCGAGGCGCACCTGAAACGCATCGGATACGTGTATGCAGAACGGCTCTTTGAATCAATTGCAGGACTTCAGTCGCGGCGCGCCCGCAGCAAGGCGACAGCGCCGGCAGCAAAGTCGACAGAAGTTTGATCTGTCGCATGCTGGGTCCAGGCGCATCAAATTGCACGATTTCCGCATCGCTGGAATTGCGGAGAAGTCCGCCGTGCGAGCATCGTACAGTGTGACGACTCAATGCATCAAAACCGCGCAGTCAACACCCCACTCAGGCGGGGACGGGGACTGCGTATTTCAACACAGCTCGCGATTGGTCGCGCCTGCACGCCGACAGCGGCCCCGAAGCAGGGCCCAGTCTCACATACTGGGGGTACCGAGAACCTAAGCGTCGACGGCTAGCGCTCCCGGTCGACCGGGACCGTATGTTCCGGTAATCTTGGCCGGTGTCACCTTCCGGCATAAAGGAGCCGGGTATTTCCGGCATATAGGCGCCAGTAGAAGCGGGTAGGAACGAGCCCCTTGCGCGGCGAGCCCAGCGCCGCGGCGATCTCCGAGTCATCCGGTAACGGCGCATCGGGCTTGAGCCAGCCGCGTTGCTCGGCCAACTCGCGCAGTGCAGCGAGCTTGCGTCGGCCCATGTAGCGACAGCGCGCCAGCTCGCGGTCGGAATCCCCGTGGCGAATGCGCACGAGAACCTGTCGATAGTGGTGCATCTCGATTCTCCGTCGGCTCATCGCAGCCTCCCTTGGGGGATCACGCCCCAAAGGGTAAGCCGACGATGAACGTCACCATCGAGATGCTCGGTACCGCCCCTGGCTCCTATATGCCGAAAATCGGCTGGCTCCTTTATGCCGGAAACGAAGTGGCTCCTTTATGCCGGAAGCCCGGTGGCTCCTATATGGCGGAAGATGACACCGTCCCGCTCGAACAGGTCATCGTTCATTTTCCATTCAAAATTGGGCCACTTTTACCAGCTTTGGGCGGTGGTCGCCGTCGTGTTCGGTTTCCATTGTGTCTCCGCATCACGCGCCGTTACGCCTGGTGCGCCGCAGCCTGCTTTGCTGCATCGTCCGCCTTGCGCGCCAGTGCCATGTCGACCAGTTCGAGCTGGTAGTTGTAACGACCGAGCACGACCTTTCTGAGGGCCGCGCCGATCGACAATCCAAACACCAGTGCGATCCCCCAAAGCAGCATGGTGTTTGCCCAGTTGTCGGGCGTGAATCCTCGAAGAAACGTGTCGTGCAGCCACGCCCGCCCTCCCGCGTCCTTGACATTCGTGATCGTCACTGCCGCGATCGACCACAGCGCCGCGCTACTGCCAAACACAAGCCCGACGGGGGCGTCTAGGCGCTTAACTTTGAGTTGAAGCCAGGCTTGGGCTCGCCCGAGCGTCGCCTTATCGTATCGCGCAAACTGCGCCACGTGCCGCTCGTCATTTTCGATTTCGCGTTGAAACGTCTCAAGGGTGTGCGTCTTCCAGCGCCACAAGAGCCGGAGCATCGCATAAGGCTCAATCAGCATTGACGCCAAGGCCAGAAACATCGTGAAGAGGGCAAGCACCGCGCCTATCAGCCGCAGAGGTGGCCAGGATGCCAAGTGGTACGAGTAGGCCGTAATCATTAGCAATACGAGGGCTGCCGCGCCTAGGCCGAGCACGAGCACCGACAGTTTCCGGTACCGTTGCATATGTGCGCTGTTTGCGGGCCGGTACGGCTCGGCGCCGGCAAGTTTCTTCAAGAAGTCCTGGATGTCCCGAATGTCCTTCATTGCATCTCCTCGCTGATGAATAGCTGCGCGGGTAGCTCATCCGCCCGATGCAAATTGACGCGTCAGGGCGCATTTCCCGGCGATATCGGGACGTGGCGTCGGCCACCAAAATTGCAAGGGTCGGATGGTAAACTTGGAGTGGAGTCGCCACATCTGCTCACCCGCCTTGCACGGGTAGCGAATTCGCCTGTCAACTTCTGTCGTTCCTCTATGCTTCGAAGGAACGCCCGCCGAGCAGCGCGTCCGCCCGCAGTAGCATCCCCAGTCACCGAGCGATCAACCAGGACTTGAACCCGAGCGCACCGCTCTACAAACTGACGGCCAGCGCCGCTAGCGTATGTAATCCATTCCCCCCTTAGCTGCGGGTTTCATGAACCACAGCCACCGGAATCAGCGACGTCGTCTGGGCCTGCAATTGCTCGCGATAGCGACGCCGCCACGTGAACAGCATGTTTGCATTGATGCCATTCTCGCGCGCCAGCTTTGCGACCGAAGCACCCGGCTCGCATGCCGCGGCCGCAAGACGGCGTCGAAACTCGCGATCATAGTTTGGGCACCCCTTGCCTACCCGGCCTGGCTTCTGGCTCTGTCACAGTGATGTCCATCAAATCGAAATTGATGGGCACCACTTTGATGTCGGTTCTCGCCGTCGTCTATGACGGTCGTCGTGAGGCGCTTACCTCTCAATCGACCGACGCCCACTGATAAACGACGCGTGCCAGCGCGGTCGAACTGCTTTATGTCGTGCGTGACGAGGCAGTGTTCGACTTCGGTGATCAAGTTCGGGTTGTCCGACTGGACAACAGTGCAGCGCAAGTTGGCGAAGTCGGGCGCCTGGCGCTATTCCACACCGAGCACGGCGAACGATGGCAGTTTCGCCCCTATCGATCCGGCACTTGGCGCAGAGCGCCCGAGCTGGACACGCCGTCAAGCTGGACTTGGCGCTGTATAAAAACCGGCGACTTCACTGCCACAGCAATCGGTGTCCTGCCGAGTCATACCCCAGCCGCTCATCTTCCACCTGAAGATGACAACAACGGGTTCCCGTTTTAACGAAGGACACAGGAGGGCAAATCGCCCTCCTGTTTTGATTTTCCCTTGCCCCAGTAGGCATCTGGCGCGGTAATCCCACCCACTGGACGCGAGGATTACCCAAGCCGTAACGTAGATCTATCAATGGAAAACATTCCGCAATCGCCAAGGCATGTAACCTGCGATTTTGTCTTGATGCTGAACTCTGCTATACCAGACGAAACCAGACAGTGTTCGACTTCAATGACGAATTGCAACTTGTCCAGCTCGACAGCAATGAAGCATTGGCGGGCACCGTAGGGCGCCTCGCGGCGTCCCACACACCATTTGGCGAACGCTGTCAGTTCCGGCCCTACCGGTTCCAAACCTGGCGCAGGGTGTCGGGTTTGGATACGGCCCCGAGTTGGGCGTGGCGCTGTATTGAAACGGGTGAACTCACAACTACGTCGATCGGTTCTGTGCCAAGCTATGCACCAATCGCGCTACCACGATCGGGTGATATGGACGATCTGCAGTTTTAATACCAACACAGAAATCGACGCCCGCAGTCAGCAGCCTGACTGCACGGCAATATTCCGCAGTGTAATATTCGTCTCGAACAGCAAAAACAGAAATGATAAATCAGTGGTTCGTATGCTGCAACTGGGCGGTTTCGGGGAATGAGAATGGGAACTTTTCACGTTGATAGGGTTCAGTACCCCGTCGGTCAAGGCGGCTTTCATTCGATGACAATTCACATCGGAAGCCAGCGGTTCAGCGTGGTAGTGGATTGCGGCGGAGGCAAAGAGGAACATCGCAAAGTCTACGTCGACGCGTTCGCTACTGGTAACAAGAAGCACGATGTGCTCGCGATTAGCCATCTAGACTGGGATCACATTGGCGGGATTGGCTCCCTGGCGCGCTCGGGGGTTCAATTCGCGAACGTATTCTTGCCGCACGTGGACGAGCACGTGTACGCACGGTGGATGACGACGCGTCTAGCATATGCCATGTCGGATATCGATGTGGGTGAAATCGGAGAGGCTGTCGATTATCTGGGTGGGCTGTATGGAGGACGGTATGGGCGGCCTGTCCGGGTAGTCCCGGGCGATGGTGGGGACCTGCCGCCCGGAGACGAGCCGCCGGACCGGCACGAGACCAGCCGAGAGCATCCGCCCGTCTCGGGTCTGCTGGCCGAAGATATCCAGGAACAACTCGAGCGTATAACGGCCCGGCAAGGATTTCCGGCAAAGCGTTCGTTGACCTTCAGTTTTCTCGACTGGGTTTTGCGGTTTTACTCATGGGAGTGGACCTGTCCGGATGAGATTACGCAGATCTGGAAATTGCCAGTCCTGCAACAGCTTGCCGACTCATTACGAGCGCTGGTGCGCAATGGCTTCCAGGACGACACGACGGCGCTGATTGCTGACGTGGTCGACGCGCTCAAGGCCAAAGTCTCGGCTGACGACGCGACCAGCGCGATCAAGCACGTTCGCACGGGCCGCGTATCAAAGCAAAAGGCAATGACCATCAAGACCCTGTTGGGCAAACTGTATGAGGCCTCGCCGACCCTGGAGAACTATAACGACGCTTCGCTATGCGTTTATGCGGGGCCTTCGCCTCGCGGAGTCAACGTCCCCCACACGGGGTTCGTGCGACGTATAGAAACCAAGGGGCAACGCGTGAATCTACATCCGGACCGCGCTGCTGTATCCCTGCGGGCAGTCGGCTGGATGCATACGGGTGATGCTCATCTCGACGCACCCCGACTAGGGCAGTTCGCTGAGCACTACCGGATTGAGTTGCCGTTGACTTCGGTGCTTGTATTGCCTCATCACGGGTCGCGGAGGAGCTACGGCCCGAATCTGACAGAGTTCGATGCGCTGGCCGCCGAAATGCCTAAGCGGCCTCTCTTCGTCGCTGCCGCGCAGCCTGACCATCAGCGGTATGGTCATCCGCACAGTGCTGTGGTCGCGCGATGCCTAGATCATGGTGTGCTTCGCATTGTGGACGATCGCCCGGGCTCGCTGCTGGAGGATTCGGTCTGTGTCCGAGGTTTTCATTATTGGTTCGTCTGATCCCGCTCGATGTGAGATGAGCCGGATTGCAGGTCGCATCGATCCAGCCAGCGATCCGTTTCATAGATACAAGTTACGCCTGTGCGATGCAGAGATGTGACCACGAAGAGTTGGGCGGTGATCGCCAGCTGTCTCATTGGCACAAAATTAACGCAAAGTCTAGTGGTTTCCACCAAGTAGTGAAATTTTACTATCCATGTCTCAATTATGCGAACGCGAGACATTAAACAAAGACCATGAGCAATTTCTTAAGCGGGGTTCAATGAAGCTCTCAGAAATACTGGCCAACAACCGGCCGACAGCAAAATCCGTTCGAACGCGATTCCGCGCATATAAACTAGGGACGGCAGGATCCCTGTGCTCCTACTTCGCCGGTGGCCACTTTACGCTCATTGAGGCGATGGATAGCTCGGTGAGTCGGAGTAGTTTGCAGGAGGAGTTGAGGATTTGCGGAAAAAGCCACATTGATACGCTGCATATCACCAGCTGGGACAATGACCATTGCGAGACGAATGCCCTGGAGTGGATCCTGAAGACGCTCCAGCCCGAGCGAATTGAGACGCCCGGATACGTACACGACACGCAATGTGCCAGGGATTGCCTGGACTTGATAGGCAAGTACAGGACTGCGCGGGCTAATTCGGGAAAAGCGGCAAAGGTTGTTTCCGTAACGCCAGACTACATATCGAGTCTCGAACCATCTGTGGTTCTTGGGTATCGCAATATTTTTTACCATCCAAAAACCATCTACGAAAAATCGAACAATAATTCAAGCGTGAAGTTTTTTAGAACTGGTTCATTTAACGTCCTGAGTACCGGTGACATCGAGCATCATGACATCGGAGCCTATCTCCGACGTTGCAACAAGTTGCGCCGTGAGATTGACGTGCTTTTACTTCCCCATCACGGTGGTCCGGTGGACTTGATGACTGCGAAATTTCTCGAGGAACTGAAACCGAGCCTGGCGGTATGCACGTCCAATACGGCAAACCAGCATGATCACCCAGATCAGTCGATCAGGGACCTGCTGAGCGATCAGCGGATCCCGTTGATGACCACGAAGCGCGGAGACGTGATCATCGAGTCGACCGGCAGCCACATCAGCAAATATAGGGCAACCGACCTGCTTTCCGATGGAAAGAGTTCTCAGGAAGATCTCTGCTTTACGGCGCGCAAGTTCGATCTTCTGTCGAAAAACGGCGACACGATCCGGGACCGACTCGATCACCAGAACACTGGCCCCCGCCGTCGCTAGTTGATAAGGCCGCGTGACTAGTGGGGGCTGTTAAAGGACGTCAATCCAGCGGCCACTCTCTCATCGGGAGTACACCGGGCAACGCGCCGGGGCCCAGCACATAACGACGCATGGCTGCGTCAGTTAGCGCGTAACCCCAGTTTATGAGGTGGCCCCGCTCCCGGGGCGTGAAGCGATTCAGTCGTGTGCGAACGTTTTGCAGTGAAGCGGTTATCTTATTGTCGGCGGCAATAGCATCCGGCAACTCAAAGTCACCGATTCTAGTCTTCATTCGCCAGTACGCCCCTTTCTTGCGAGAGACTGCATTCGGCCCGCTGGAATCGGGGTTGACGCTCAGGTCGTCCATCAACCTCCGTCGACGCAGGGCTCGCGTCTGCTCGGTTACGATGTCCATCGCGCGCAGCGTCTGACTAAACCAGTTGCGTGGGGGATTCGAGACCGGAGACAGCGGCGCTCCAGCGTCGCATGCCAATACGGTGGAGCATCGCTCCAGGGCCTGAAGTCCAATATTGTCGTAGACCCCACCGTCGGTCAGCACCATGCGCCGACGAAAATCTTCGCGTTCGTACAGGTCGGCACCCTTGGTCCTTACCCATTTCGTCGGATCGAGATCGAGTGTCGACGGAGATAAGAAGGGCGGAAACGCGCTGGATACGGCGACAACTTTTGCGACAGATAGATCGGGATTCGGAATCTCGCCGATCCGGTAGTCCCCCAGACGCTTGCGTTCGATTCGTACACTCACGCCAGTCTGCAAGCTGGTGGCGTAAAACAGAAACCGCGGGATCATACCCGGTACGGGTTCAGGTATGTCCCTCTGCAGGGTAGCGCCCGAAAACAGGTGTCTGTCGTAGGCGCGGGCAACTACGTCGGACACCGTGTGACAGGGCGAGAGAAGACCTTGGCAAATGGCCGGGGAATCAATCGTCCTGTCCGCAAACTCGATGAGCGGTCGCGCGATGACTGTCTCGAAATTGGTCGCCACACTGTTCGTCCATGCCAGCTGTTTCCAACGTGTGGCTAGGACTGCGTTGGTGATGGACCCACCCGAAACGCTCGTGATCATGTCAATTCTTGGCAGCCATCCCAAATCATTTAGCCGCCACAGACTGCCCAGATCGAAGAGCATGGCCCGAAATCCCCCTCCGGCCAGTGCCAGCCCGATATCGACCTTGCCTGGCATATGGTTTCCCTGTCGTACTGCCGTCATTTGATTTCCCCGATCGAATCTGCCTTCTTTTAATCGTCCAATTATGGACTGGTGCAAGCATTGTGCACCTTCAGCTAAGGGAGCGCCACGCTCGACAATCGCGCCATCTCGGTTTTCATAAATGAAAATATCGTCCGCCAGCGCGGGCCTGTGGCTATATCGGCAAAAGCAGGAGGATCATTGGGAACCTGTACTTCCCAAATCGCGCGGATGTCCTGTTCCCGATATCAGCAATTTGATTGGTTACCCTATCCCTTTCAGCGCTTGAGATCACCAGACTCGTCCACATCGCCACTCCGTCTTCGTGCGAAACGGAGGCATTCAACCGTTCAGCATATCTTCGGTGAAACAACGCCGCTTGTGCGTCGCAAATTTTCCTTCTGTAATCGTCAAGGACTGAAGTCGTGTGTAGTCACCAACAGCTCCATATGAGTTGCCGTCTCATTCCGAAATTGGGCGATCGGCCTCGACGCCCCGGAGGATGGTCAGAGACAGGACAGGTAACGTCCGCATTCCTTCCCGGCTCGAGCACGGCAATCCCGAGGTTGTCAAAGCCGCCACCATCGGTTAGCACTACCTTCTCTATCGATCGCTCGCCATTCCTTTCGAAAAGGTACTTTTCGGCTAGGGGCGGTAGAAGGAGCGGAAACGCCGCCGACGCCGCTACTGCCCGGGCCACTGGAATGTCAGCAGTCACGATGCGGCCGTACCGCCATCCACCCGATGTCACGGAGCCAAGCCGCCCCTCCCGGTCCGGCCTACTTACAGAATCCGAACGTGCTAGCCAACTCGTGCCTTCCGCGAATGTACGAGCTGACATAGCGCCACCTTGTCCGAAACGTGTCCAAAGTAGGCAGAAGTCGACCGAAAAAGATCAAAAAGCGCAGCTGGTTGATGGGCGGCTACCGATGCAAGTCATTGATTCGACTGCACTTTAATTTCTGCCTATTTACGGGAAGCAGGACTCTTAATCCGTAGGTCGAGTGTTCGAGCCACTCACGCCCCACCAGAATACAAAAGGGTTTGCGAGCAATCGCAAACCCTTTTTCATTTTCGGCGCTGAAAACCCGCCGACGCTCCCGCAGGCACTATCGATACGACGGCAAGCCGACCACGCTGGTCGCGCAACGCGGCGCTCGATCCTGCCGGTCGTCGCACCCGCTCCTCGCCCAGTCGATCCGGCCCGGCATCAGCAGCGCTTCAGGCCAATCGCATTCATTTGTATGATGACCATACGTATCACGCATGGTATCGTCGGCCAATGAAAAAATCTTCTCCCAACAGCGCCAGCACGCCCCACCCGAACACCTCGCCCCAGCCGGCGATCGAATTCGATGCGCCCAGGATAGCGCCAGCCGGCACGCTCGCCGACCGGGTCACCGCCGTACTGCTGGAAAAAATCAAGACCGGCGAATTTCCTGCGGGTATGAGGCTGCCGCCCGAACAGGTGATCTGCGAGCATTTTGGCGTGAGCCGCACGGTCGTGCGTGAAGCGATCTCGCGGCTCAAGTCCGACGGGCTCGTCGAAGTGCGGCAAGGCAGCGGAACCGTGGTGCGGGAACCGAACCGCACTACGGCATTTCGGCTCGACATCGACACGCAGCACTCGATCGAAGCGGTGCTGCGCGTGACCGAGCTGCGCCGCGGCATTGAAGCCGAGGCTGCGGCGCTCGCCGCGCTGCGCCGCAGCCGCGCGCAGCTTGCCGCGATCCGTCGCGCACTGGGTGCGATCGATAGCGCCGTCAAGCGACAACGCGACGGCGTCGATGAAGATCTGGCGTTTCATATTGCCATCTCGCACGCCACTGGCAATCCGCTGTATCCGCCGTTGCTGGCATACCTGAGCCATTTCATTCACGCGGCGATCGGCATCACGCGCTCCAACGAAGCGCGGCGCGAAGATTTCGCCAATGCGGTACGCGCGGAACATAACGCAATCTATGAAGCGATAGCCGCGCAGGATCCGGCAGCGGCGCGCCGCGCCGTGATCGAGCACATCGACAATGCCGGCCGGCGCATCCGCGAAGCCGACCCGGCCTTCTGGGCAGAGCTTGGCGGGGCCACCCAGCCGCTGATCGCGCCGGCGCGCCGCGCGGCGCGCAAGTCCGCAGCGCGCTGAAACGACGGCGGCCGCCGCGTCGCAGGTTTGCCAGCGATTCGGACATAAGATAAGATCATCATACAACTTGGCGAGGTGCCTCATCGCGCCTTGCATGGAGACAAAGATGAACATCGTGGTCACGGGTGCGGCAGGCTTTCTCGGCAAGCGTCTGATCAAAGCGCTACTGGAACGAGGAGAGCTGCGCGGCCAGCACGGGCAGCGGCAACGCATCGAAAAAATCAGCGCGTTCGACGTGGTCCCGCTGGCCGGTATCGACGACCCCCGGGTGCAGGCCATCTCCGGCGACATCGCCGATAAGGCCGAACTCGAGCGCCTGATCGGGCCAGACATCGCAAGCGTCTTTCATCTCGCCGCGATCGTCTCGGGCCAGGCCGAGCAGGACTTCGATCTCGGCATGCGCATCAACTTCGATGCCACGCGCGCGCTGCTCGAACGCATTCGCGCACTCGGCAGCGGGGCGCGATTCGTGATGACGAGCTCGGTCGCGGTATTCGGCGGCACCTTGCCGCACACGGTCGAAGATTCGCACGTGTGGGCACCGCAAAGCTCCTACGGTACCGAGAAGGCGCTGGGCGATCTGCTGCTGGCCGATTACAGTCGACGCGGATTCGTCGACGGCCGCAGCCTGCGCATGCCGACCGTGGTGGTGCGCCCCGGCAAGCCGAATCGCGCCGCCTCGAGTTTCGCCAGCGGCATCATCCGCGAGCCGATCAACGGGGTTGAGGCGGTTTGCCCGGTCGCACCGCAAACACCGATGTGGCTGATCTCGCCCGGGTGCGCCATCGACAATCTGCTGCATGGCCATGAACTGCTCGCCGCACAACTGAGCGGCGGCCGGGTGATCAACCTGCCCGGCCTGTCGGTGACGGTTGGCGAAATGCTCGACTCGCTGCGTCGCATCGCCGGCAGCGAAGCGGCCAATCGGGTGCGCTTCGAGCCCGACCCGGCCATCGAGCGTATCGTCAACTCGTGGCCGGGCAACTTCTCGGCCGACTACGCGCGTGCGCTCGGCTTCGTGGCCGATACGAGCTTCGACGACGTGGTGCGCGCGTTCATTCGGGACAACGCCGGCGCCGCCCTGTGACTCCTCTTGCCTCGTGTAATGCGACCATGACGACCTCCTCCGCACTGCTGGGCTGCATCGCCGACGATTTCACCGGGGCAACCGATCTGGCCAATATGCTGGTGCGCGGCGGCATGCGGACCGTTCAGACCATCGGCGTGCCGGCCGGGCCGCTGGCGGCCGAAGCCGAAGCCGTGGTGGTCGCGCTCAAGACCCGCACCGCGCCGCGTGCCCAGGCAGTGGCCGAATCATTGGCCGCGCTGGCGTGGCTGCGCTCGCTCGGCTGCCGGCAGTTCTATTTCAAATACTGCTCGACCTTCGATTCGACCGACGAGGGCAACATCGGCCCGGTCGCCGAAGCGTTGATGGCCGCGCTCGACGCGCCATTCGCGATCGCCTGCCCGGCATTTCCGGAGAATGGACGCACGGTCTATCGGGGACATCTGTTCGTCGGTGATGTGCAGCTCAACGAATCGGGCATGCAGAACCACCCGCTCACGCCCATGACCGATGCCAATCTGGTGCGCGTGCTGCAACGGCAAACCGCCGCCAAAGTCGGGCTGCTGCGCTACGACGCGATCCAGCGTGGCGTCGAAGCGGTGCACGCCAGGCGCGCGTCGCTCATGGCCGACGGCGTGCGCCTGGCCATCGCCGATGCGATCTCCGACAGCGATTTATATACGCTGGGCGCCGCATGCGCGGACGATATATTGCTCACCGGCGGCTCCGGCCTCGCACTCGGCTTGCCGGGCAATTTCTCGCGCGCCGGGCTGTTGCCAATGGCCGACCAAGCGCGGCGCCTGCCCACCGTCGGGCTGCCATCGGCCGTGCTGTGCGGCAGTTGCTCGCGCGCGACGCAAGCCCAGGTGGCCCATTGGATCGGCCTCGGCAGGCCAGCATGTCGGATCGATCCGTTCGCGCTGGCGCATGGCCAGCCGGTCGCCGACGACGCAGTGGCATTTGCGCAGCGCCATCTCGACAGCGGGCCGGTCCTCATCTACACCACGGGTTCGCCGCAAGAGGTCGACGCGGTGCAACGCCAGCTCGGCGCGGCGGCGTCAGGCGAGCTCGTCGAACAGGCACTGGCCGGCATTGCCAGGCGGCTCTTCGAGATCGGCGTGCGGCGCTTCGTCGTTGCCGGCGGCGAGACCTCCGGCGCAGTCGTCAATGCGCTCGGCGTGCACGCATTGCAGATCGGGCCACAGATCGACCCTGGCGTGCCGTGGACGGTATCGCTCGGCGCCGAGCCGCTCGCGCTTGCCTTGAAGTCCGGCAATTTCGGCACCGAAGATTTTTTCAGCAAAGCCCTGGCATCGTTCGATACACACCCGGAGACCGCCCAATGAGCACCTCCGTCTCGGCGCGCACCGAAGAAAACCGTGTACGCGAGGAAATCGCGCGGATCGGCGCAGACCTGTATGGGCGCCGCTATACGGTCGGCTCGGCGGGCAATATCAGTGCCCGGCTCGACGACGGTTGGCTGATCACGCCGACCGACGCATGCCTGGGCCATCTCGATCCGGCGAAAATCGCCAAAGTGGATCGCGACGGGCGCCGGGTGAGCGGCGATGCACCATCGAAAACGCTCGCGCTGCATCGCGCCGTCTACGACAGCAGCCCAGCAGTCCATGGTGTCGTCCATACGCACTCGACACACCTGGTTGCGCTCACACTGGCTGGCGTATGGCAGACCGACGACGTGCTGCCGCCAATCACGCCATACCAGGTCATGAAAGTCGGGCATATCCCATTGATTCCGTACTGTCGACCGGGCGATCCGCGCGTGGCCGAACGCGTGCGCTCGCTGGCGGGCCAAGTGCGCGGGGTGCTGCTCGAGCGGCTCGGACCGGTTGTGTGGGGCCAGAGTGTTTCGGCCGCGGCGTGGGCGCTCGAAGAGCTCGAGGAGACTGCACGGCTGTGGCTGATGACGACACCGCGCCCCACCCCGCTGAGCGACGAACAGCTTGACGAGTTGCGTGCGACTTTCGGCGCACGCTGGTGACGCCACAGGACGTATACCGACTGACGATGCCGCTCTCTCAGCATTGACACTGCGTCGGCGACCAGATGCACGTCACAATCGACTCGACAATATCTCTCAATTCGAGATTTCCTCCAGCGCCATACCCTTCGTCTCTACCCCCATCGCCAATACGGCAATCGCGGCAACCGCAAAGGACGCAGCGCCCAGTGTGAACACGCCTCCTTGCCCGGTGACCGGCAACAAGACGCCGACAACATACGGCCCAATCAATGATCCCAAGCGGCCCACTGACGAAGCAAATCCAGCCCCCGTGGCCCGTGCTCTGGTCGGATACAACTCCGGGGTATAGGCGTAAAGTACGGACCACATGCCGAAGAAAAAGAATTGCATGCAAAGACCGGTCACGACGAGTTGCTCGACAGGAGCATGCGTTGCAGCCGCCTGCCCATAAAGGTAGGCGAATACCGCGCTTCCCGTTAGCGCCAACACACAGGTGGCTTTGCGCCCCCAGGCTTCCAGCAGCCACGCAGAGAAGAGAAAGCCAGGAATGCCCGCAAGTGAAATCACTATGGTATAGAACACCGATTTTGTGACGGCGTAACCTGCCTGTTGCAGCAAGGCACCCAACCAAGTGGTCAAGCCATAGTAGCCGAGCAGCGCGAAAAACCACAGTGCCCACAGCATCACCGTGCGCATGCGATAACCATTGGTCCACAATTGCGAGAACGCCGCCCGCCGCCCATCGGGGCGCGCACTGGATATCGTCCTGCCATACGGATTTGCTTCGACGTCCGGCAAGGCGCCGCCTCCCATGGCGGACTTCACACGCGCCTCGATATGCGCCACGATAGCATCCGCCTCAACGAGCTTGCCCGTATCCTCCAACCACCGCGGCGACTCCGGCACGTAACGCCGCACGATGAAGACAAACACTGCTGGAACCGCCAGCGCCACAAAAATGCCTCGCCATCCAACGAGCGGCAGCAAGAAATAAGCCGCGATGCCTGCAACGATAAATCCGATCGGCCAGAAGCCCTCGAGCATGGCGATATAGCGTCCACGATTTTTCGCTGGCACGATCTCCGAGATCATCGACTGCCCGATCGGAAACTCCATCCCCATGCCGAACCCCAGCAGCACCCGGAATACCACCAGCATCGTTACGCCATGAGACAGACCGCACATCAGACTGCCCACGCCCCAGAAGATCATGCTGATTTGGAATACTGGCTTGCGACCGAACTTGTCGGCCAACATACCCGCCGTGGCGGCCCCTAGGAACATACCGACGAAGCTCGCGCTCGCGACCATGCCTGCCTGCGCGGCGCTCAAGCCGAACTCGGTCTTGATCGAGCCGAGCACGAAGGTCATGATGCCCAGGTCCATCGAATCGAAAAACCACGCTGTAGCGATAATGAAAAATATGAATCGTTGATACCGAGTCAGCGGCAATCGCTCGAGGCGAGCCGCTACCCCGTGACGCACATCCAGTGCGCTGTGGGTGTGCATATCCATAGTTGTCTCCTGTCGTTATGTTGATGCACGCCGATCTGTTGTCGCGTGCCATCGAGCGCGACTCGAATCACGCGCTATCGATGTTGGGGTTTTATATCCGACCACGCCCGTGCCAGCGCATCGAACGAGAGGTGCATTAGGGGGCGGTCATGACGCGCGCCTCTTCGGGTGTCAGTTCGGGGCCGTCCAGCGTGACGCGTGAATGGTCGACGCGGAATTTGGCAATCACCGGCTTCAGCTCTTCCTTGACATATTTCTCGCTGTAGCCGTTGAACAGATGGCCGAGCAGGCCGCGCCGCAGATCGCTGCTGCCCATCAGCCAGTCCGTAATGGGAAAGGTGAGATTCATGTTGTATTTCATCATAATTCCCATGTTGTGGTGAGCCGTATGATGGCGGCGAATCGTGTTGATGAAGGGCATGTTGCGGACGAACCAGTTGTCATGAACGTGGCAGCAGTAGTGAAACGTTTCATAAACAAGGTATTGCGCCACCATCGTCAAAAACACGATGTAGCCGGCATTGAGATCGATCAGCTTGGCGGCAACGAACCCAAGTGAAAGGCCACCAACACCCAGCGTGATCAGCACGCGCCACGGAAAGAAAACAATGCGGAATTCCCGCGTCGAATCGATGGTCGGTTCGTTGTCTGTGAAGTACTGATGATGTTGACGTGTATGGCGCTCGTAGATTGCCCGCAAAGCGAACACATCGATACGCCGATGCATCACATAACGATGCATTGCCCATTCAATAAAATTTCCCGCCAGGAACACTGGTATCACGAGTAGCCACTCCCAACCAGCATCCTGTAAATTTTTCAAGCAGTAAGTTACTGCGGCAATTCCCGACACATACATCACGGCGATGTGAAGCAGACCGTTATATAGCGGGCCTATATCAGCCTTGTATTGCTCCCGGAATTTGCGTTGCCGCTCAGTCATCATGGTGCGTCCCTTTCCTCTTCGCGTGATAGATGACTAATATATTAGTTGCATGCATCACAAAGTCAAGCGCAACGACGCCTTCCAGCACCAATCTCAGGCTGGGATTTACCCTAAGGGGCCGTTACAGGCGACAGATATGGAAAGCAGCGGAGGCAGGAAGAACAGCGAGGAGAAAGCGACATGCCCAACAGCGGGAGGGCATGTCCGAGGAACTCAAGTGAGCAGTGAGGCTTTGGTAAAAGTTTCGATGTTATCAATGAGACGGTCGAGCGCCTTGCCCGCCGCATCCTCGTTACCGTCGGCGATGGCCTTGGCCACTGCGGCATGCAAGCGGGCCATTTCGGGCAGGTCGGCGGCTTGCTTGTAGTGAAAGTACCAAAAACGGCGCGATAGGCCGTGCATCAACCGCATCGCCCCCTCGGCGAATTCGTTGCGAGCCGCCAACAGGCAAAGCTCATTGAATTCACGGTCCGCATGCATAAAACTCACATCATCGTTGTCTTTGGCTACTGCGGAAAACGCCTTCGCTAAGCGAGAAAATTCAACTCGCTCCTCGGCGCTGGCACTGCGGGCTGCGCTGCGGCAAATCAGTCGCTCGACTTCACGCCGGGTCGTCAGTAGCTTTAGTTGTTTCTTGATGTTGATTTCGGGCACCAACAGCCCGCGTTGCGGCAATACGAGAATTAAGTGTTCACGAGCCAAACGTTGAATCGCCTCACGAATCGGCGTACGCCCAATACCCGTCATTTCGCTGAGGGTCAATTCCGAGATTGCAGTCCCTGGCGGAATTTTCAGGGTAACGATCGCCTCCTCGATTTGCGCATAGGCTTGTTCGGTCAACGTCAAGCCTGACGCCTTGTGGCCGGGTTTTCTCTCTACAGGCGCATGTAATTCCGCCGCCACCTTGACCGACTCGGCAGTGCGTTTTCTTTTAGGTGCAATAACAGACATATAAGGAATACCGCGGGTTGATATGCAAGCGATATGCCAATTGTATCGCCCGAATGCCGGAGCGGTGTGTGTCATTTGTTTTTCAGTAACAATCTGCTATTATCCAACTAATATATTACTGAAATGCAATACAAATGGACATCTTCTGTGAAGGCCACGGACCGGCGACCGTTGTCGCTGTGCACGGTATTCAGGGCACCCGCGCCTCTTGGCTCCCGGTGGCTCGTATGCTGGCGAACGAGGCGACATTCGTGCTGCCGAACTTGCGTGGACGGGGCAATGCCGGGCGCGGGAGCGGGCCAAGCGACTATCGCTTGACCAATTTAGCCGCAGATTTGCACGACACCATTACCCATGCGGTCGACCGTGAACCATACTACCTCGCCGGATGGAGCCTGGGTGTCTCCGTCGCGCTCGAATACCTCGGGAGGCATGCAAATGCGCAGCAGCCGAGCGGCCTGATCTTGCTGTCCGGCAGCCCGGCGCTATGCAAAACGCGTTGGTTCGCCGCGCACCAAAGCCAGGCTCTGCGTGACGAGGTGGCCGAGCGCAGATACCGCCTCGGCCTTGTCGAAGCCGCCGACGATGACGCCGCAGCTTGGACCTGGCAAGCAGTCGCCGACACATGCCAACTCGATTTGTTGCCGCACCTTAGCGTGCCGACTCAAGTCATCCACGGCGCCGACGACGAGGATTGCCCCAGCCTGCATGCCAAGTGGATCGTACAAGGCATGCCGAGAGCATCCCTGAAACAGTTCGATGGCGTCGGACACACTTTGCTATCCGACGCCACGGCCGACGTTGCGGCCGAAATACTTGACTTCATCGCGCATATTGAACGCGCTCGCAAATCGCCATGAACCCTTCCGACCTGATTCATTTCTGCCCGCCCAGCCGCTTGCTCATCGAGGCCGGCGCCAGAGCTCGCTTGCCCACCCTGCTCCACCATCTGGGTTATCGTTGCGGGGTGTTGGTGACTGACGAATTCTTTGCGCGACAAACGTCATGGGTTACTGAGTATGTCGAAGCGGCCGCCGCCTATGGCATCGATACGCTGGTTTATGCGGGGGGCTTGCCGGATCCGACCACAGCATTGTGCGACGAAGCCACCCGGCGCCTCCGTGCGCAACTGGACAATCGCGTCCTCGACCATGTGATTGCACTAGGAGGAGGTAGCAACATTGATCTGGCCAAAGCATTATGTTTGACCCTGGTGAGCGGCCAACCGGTTCGCGAATTCGTGGACGGCATTCCTGCTGGACTGCACCCCTTGCCGCTCGTCGCCATGCCCACCACCGCCGGCACCGGCTCGGAAGCGACACCAGGTGCCATTCTGGTCGATCCGGACAATGCCACGAAAGTGGCGGTAATGGATAACCGCTTGCGACCAATCATCGCGCTGATCGACCCCGAACTAACCTATACCTGTCCGCCGCGCGTCACAGCAGATGCTGGCGTCGATGCCCTGACCCACGCGGTAGAGTCCTTTCTGACGCTTGATTCTTCGCAGTTCGATCGCGCGGGCCATGCCGATCCCGGTTACAGTGGCCGCTCATCGCTGACCATGCTCTTCGCGCGCGAAGCGATCAGTCTGTGCGCCCGCTTTCTCGAACGCGCCTATCGAGACGGCAGCGATATCGAGGCGCGCCACGGCATGGCATATGCCAGTATCTACGCAGCACTGTCCTATGGCAGTGCTGGCTTGAACGCCGTACACGGCATCGCCTACGCCGTCGCCGGCCTGACACATCAGTCACACGGCAGTACCAACGCAGTGATGCTCCCATACGTGCTTGATGAGCTACACGGCGTCAGGCAACGCGAATTGGCGGAAATTGCCCGTTTGTTTGGCGTTAACGCACCATCGCCAGTTGAGGCGGCAGTCCGCTTACCCGCCACGATTCGCGAGTTGATCAGCCGCCTGGGTATTCCGATAACGCTGCAAGGTTTTGGCGTATCCCGCTCACAACTGCTCCGATTAACCGTCGACGGCCTAGCCGTGACCCGGCTAGCCAAGGCGTTTCCAGTGCTGGATGCTGCGTCGGCTTATGCCTCGATCGTGAACAATGCGTGGACCGGTACGCTACGGGGTTAATTCACACTAACGACAGCGGCTCAACAAGGTGCCGAGCATTTTTCCCGCTATGTCACGATTTGGAGGTCATTTAGCCAACGGCCTCCGTATGCAAGACTTCGTTGTGCATAAGACCACTAAGTTCACCGTAGGCCGCCTCACCAATGGCTTTATGCTCACGGCTTCCCTGGATCCCCACTCGGGGCGGATCATGAAATAGGCAGTGTGTCGTCTTCACTCGTGAAGGGGCAGCATGGGCCTATGGCTGAGCATGCGTACAAATCCGTTCTTTTGAGTGAGGACGCCTCAGCGCTTGCCCCGTGGGGCGACCTGCGGCCCCAGGCGCGCGACCAGATAGCCGCCGAGCGCCTGCTGCATTTCGTGCCGCAGCGACTTGCCTCGGGCCTCGTCGAGCAAGCGGCTTCCCTGCATCGCCGCGCGCACCATCATCGATGCCGCCAGCGCAATCGGCGCAAGTTCGGCTTCGGTCATCTGCGGCACGAAGGTCGCCAGCAACGCCTGTACGCTGACCGACAACTTTTCCATGCGATACGATTTCGGCACCAGCGACGGCGTCTCCGCCAGCACACGGCACGCGGGCCGCTGCGACAGGTAGTCGTATGCCACCGTAATGAGTTCTTGCCCGAATACATCGAGCGAAGTGGGCAGCGTCTTCTGCCATTGGGCAAGCCGCTCGCCCAATTCGTCCATATAGCGGCGCAACAACGCGCTGCCGATACTCTCCTTGCTCGGAAAAAATTGATACAGCGAACCGATCGAAGCGCCGGCTTGCTTGGCGATCGCGCTCATTGTCGTGGCATCGTAACCTGCCGTGGCGAAAAGCTGCTCAGCCGCACCCAGCAGATCGGCAACACGCCGCTCGCCGCGCTCCTGTCGCGGCACTTTGGGGTGCCTTGACAATATATGAGGGCTAGTCATATTATGGCTCTCAAAATATGAGTCTCCCTCGCATTTTACCCAAATGGCTCGACGCTGCAAGCCCACGGCACCGTAATCCGGTGCCGGGGCATGCCCCGAGTTCCGCCCTGAGTCGCGGCGATGCCCGGGCCGGTGCGGCGAGTGAGTGCGCATGACATGAGAGAGGTGAACGATGATGCATAAGGCCAATGACCGGTTCGCGCCCGTGACCGGGCGCCGCGTCCGGTTGCTGGAACGCCCTCGTCCGGGGGTGCTGGTGGTCAACTGGAGCGACGCGCGTCGCTGCCACTACGGCGAGCAAATCTGGCGGCTCGGCAAAGCCGGCACCAACGGCCTGTGCGCGCTGAGCGGCGCGCCGATCCGCAAGGGTGACCCGGTCTTCAAGCCCAATCGCCGCCCGCCCCCGCTGAATGCGGACGCCATGATCCTGCAGCGCGAAGTCCCCGAGTCCGTGTGCGCCGACGACCCCGCGTCGACGCTGCATTGATGTTTGCACCTGTGCTCGTGCGCCCCGCCGACGCTATGCCGCGCGATGCCTGAGGCAAGCCCTGGCGCCGTGCTGCCCTCCCACGCCGCGCAAGTTCGCCTGGC
Source organism: Pandoraea thiooxydans (assembly GCF_001931675.1). NCBI lineage: Bacteria > Pseudomonadati > Pseudomonadota > Betaproteobacteria > Burkholderiales > Burkholderiaceae > Pandoraea > Pandoraea thiooxydans. The sequence continues at coordinate 2,418,303 of NZ_CP014839.1, forward strand.
CCCCAGAGCCCGCGCTTTTGTGACGGCCTCGGTGATGCTTGCGACGATCATGCAGGTACTCGACAGCACGATCGCCAACGTCGCCTTGCCGCATATGCAGGGCAGCCTGTCTGCCACGCAGGACCAGATCACCTGGGTCCTGACCTCCTACATCGTTGCAGCTGCCATCGGCACGCCACTGACCGGCTGGCTGGCTGGACGTTATGGCCGCAAGCGCATATTCCTGATGTCGGTGGCGGGCTTTACGATCACCTCGATCGCCTGCGGCATGTCGATCTCGCTGTTTCAGATCGTCGTCGCGCGCTTGCTGCAGGGCCTGTGCGGCGCCGCACTGGTGCCCCTGTCGCAAGCGGTGATGCTCGACATCAACCCGCCGGAAAAACACGGCCAGGCGATGGGTCTATGGGGCACCGGCGTCACGTTGGGGCCGATTCTCGGGCCCGCGCTGGGCGGCTGGCTGACGGACAATTACAACTGGCGCTGGGTGTTCTACGTCAACGTGCCGATCGGGCTGCTGGCGTTCTTCGGGATTCTGGCCTTCATGACGGAGACCCGGCTCTCGCCGCGCAAGCTCGACCTGTTCGGCTTCGCGACGCTGAGCATCGCCATCGGCGCGCTGCAGTTGTTCCTCGACCGGGGCGAGGTGCAGGATTGGTTCGGATCGGTGGAAATCTGGATCGAGGCGCTGTGCGCGCTGATCGCATTCGCCTTTTTCCTCGGCCATACGTTGACTGTCGAGACGACGTCATTCTTCAACCGCGCGCTGGCACGCGATCGCAATTTCATTACCGGCTGCTGCATTTACTTCGTGATGGGCGCGGTACTCTATGCCACGCGCGCACTGCTGCCGCCGCTGCTGCAGAATTTGATGCACTACTCGGTATTGGATGCAGGCCTGGCAACGGCGCCCAGCGGGGCTGGCTCGATGCTGGCGATGGTGCTCGCCGGACGGCTGGTAGGCCCCATCAAGGCGCGCGATCTGGTCGGCGTCGGCTTTGTGGTCGCTGCGTTCTCGCTATGGCAGATGTCGGGCTATGACCTGGCGATGGGCGAAGGCACGGTCATCTGGTCGGGTTTCCTGCAGGGTCTGGGCATCGGTCTGATTTCCGTACCGTTGACCACCGCCAGTTTCTCGACGCTCGATCCCCAACTGCGGGGCGAAGGCACGTCGATCTACAGTTTGAGCAGAAATATCGGCAGCAGTATCGGCATCTCGTTCGTGCAAACGGAGCTGACCCGCAACACGCAAATTGCTCACGCATCCATTGCCGAGCACATCACGGCATACAACCCGGTCGCCCAGCCCAACGCGCTGCCCGGCGCATGGAATATTCACACCGCGTCCGGTCTGGCGGCGCTGAATGCGGAAGTCACGCGGCAAGCGTCGATGATCGGTTACGTCGACGACTTCAAGCTGCTGTTCGTGCTCACTCTCGCGTCGATGCCGCTGCTCATTCTGATGCGCACCACCCGCCGGGTGACGCATGCGGCAGCCGCCGCCGATCATTAGGCGGCGTGACGCGGATCACTGCCCCGGCCCACATGGCCCTGTTAGAATCGAATGTAACGCGCTGCATTCCGCAGCCGCATCCAGACCAGGCACGCATCATGACCAACGACGCTCCCCAAAAACCGCAAGACGACGATCTCCAACAGGAGCACTTCGGCGCGGCGCTCAACCATATCAGCCAGGCGCTCAATTCAGGCAACATCGCTGTGAGCGCAGCCAAGGGAATCCTGTTCAGCCTGACCGAGACACTTGGCGTGCTGGTGGGTGACCCGGACCTGCCGGCGCATGTGAAATCCGGCTATGAAGGTCTGTTGGAAACGGCACGCGAATTGAGCGTGCAATTGAACAAGCCGAAAAAGTAGGCCGCAACCCACCACTCGCCCCCCCCCAAGGCGGCAGGCGCGATGACCTGGCTGGCCAATGTCGTGCTGGTGGTCCATGCGCTGATCGCGCTTTTCATCGTCGGCGCGCTTGGCATGATATGGCTGGGTGCCATGTTGCGCTGGGCGTGGGTGCGGCAGCCGCTGTTCCGGCTCGTTCATCTGCTGGCGATCGGCACGGTGGCGCTGCTGGCATTGGCTGGCCTGCCCTGCCCGCTGACGGTGCTGGAAGATCACCTCCGGCAGGGCGCCATGGGGCAGGCGGGCTTCATCCAATATTGGGTCAGTCGCCTGCTGTATTACCGTTTCCCGCCGTGGGTGTTTACTGCCGCCTATGCCGCATTTGCCGTGCTGGTGGCACTCACCTGGCGCTTCGTGCCACCCCGCCGCCCTGCCACTCCGCCAGACGCTAAGGGATCAGCCTGACCGGCAAGTCCGGGTTGACAGCACGCAAGCGGTCGACCGTCGCCATCAAATGCTGCCGTGCGTCTCGCTCGCGCCGCGAATCGCCGGCCCGGTGCCGGGCTGCGACAACCAGCCGGCTCACGCGAATGCGCTCGGTCGGTCTGAAGTCGGCGTGCAGGCTGACGCCCGGTCGGCCGACCACCAGGATTTCACTGTACTGATGGCGCGGTGACGTTCTCAGTATCGCGTTCGGACTCTTGATGACGTTGTAGCGTTGCACACTCCGCTCATCGTCTTTGTCGATTCCACCAAGAATCGCATCCGCCAGCGCGTGAGGTTCAGTAACGGCATGTGTCCTCGGATCGACACCGGCATGATTGGGGAAATACACGTCGCGGTCATGCGTTCCGAGGATATTTTGCGGCGGGACCTCGAGCACGAAATTGATGTCGGCAATAGCGCCGGTGTCCCGGGTATGCATATCCCATGCCGCGATGGGAGCATCGGAAAATTCGCCGATGCGGGAGATATCCATCAGCGAAGTGCTGACCACATCCCATTGCGCCAGCACCTGCTCGGCCGGCTGCTCGAACAATGCGCCGTCGTTGTGGCGTACCGAATGCACCAACATCAGCGGCGGGCTCAGGTTCGCCCATTTCGCCAGACGCCGGGTGAGTTTCGGGAACTCGATGGAAGCGGACGGCGAGCGAGAGAATTTTTCGCGGTACCTGGCTGCCGCGCTGGGCGTCAACCGGTCCTTGACTGCATGCCACAACGCCGCCTCATCCTCACGACCCGGCACGGCTTCGTCGTTTGCCGGCTCCGTCATTCGCCCATCCCGATCCGTGTTCGAGATCGGGTTGTTGCGCACGAAGGCAAACAGGTTCAAGCCGTCCTGCGCGCCGGTTGGATCGGCGCTGATCCAGCGTCCCAGCCAGGCGCCGTAGGCTCGATGGCCGTAATCGTGCAGCCCGCTCGCATCGCGCTCCTTGCCGCAGTAGTGCCGGCGCTTGCGGCTCGCCTCGCCGGGGCTGGCGCTCACCCACACCGCCGTGCCGCCGAACGGATAAAACGTTTCTTGCGTGAGCAACACGGCCTGTGCATCGGCCTCGACCCGGCAGGAGCCGGTCAGGTCGCGCACCGCATAACGCCACTGACGTTTTCGTGTCTCAGCGGTCGCATTGGCCGGGAACAGAACCATCTCGGCCCCCGAGCCCGCGGCAACCTGCAAGGTGAAATCGATCGGCGAGCGATGGTCGTGCTGCCCCAGCCACAGGCCCGGCAGATAACGTGTTTCGCCGTGCTCCCCGATTTTGCGCGCCCGCTGCCCGGGGCGGCTGTAGTTGTATTGTTCCATGGGTCAGGTCCGCAGTGTCGTTGTCGAATGGCGCATGCTAGCGAACCGGGTTCTGAAAATTCAACGGTGCCGACGGCACCTCCCCAATAATCCTTTGATTTATCGTCAGGATGCGTGCATCTGGCGCACTCGACGAATGTAAGCAAATCTTTCAGGCTTGGCGGGCGCGGTGGGTTTGATCTAAGCTGAACTGATCACCACCATCTTCGATAGGGATGCTTAATATGCCAACCTTCCTCCTGCCCGGCAGCGAGCAAACCTGCCCACCCGGCGCGCGCTGCGTCGGCAAGGCCGATCCGAGCGCGCGCTTTGAAGTCACGCTGGTCGTGCGACAGCCCGCGCAGGACGCATTCGCACGTCACCTGGAGGCCCTGCACGACGTCACTCGACGGCCGCCCGCGCTCACGCGCGAGGCTTACGCAGCGCAATACAGCGCGGCTGCGGACGACTTTGCCGCGGTCGAGCAGTTTGCCGCCAGCGAAGGCCTGCAGGTCGTGCGCAGAGACGCGGCTCAACGCACGATAGTACTGTCCGGTACAGTCGCTCAGTTCAACCACGCCTTCGAGATCGATCTGCAGAAGATCGAACACGAGGGAAAATCGTATCGTGGCAGAGTTGGTCCGGTGCATTTGCCCCAACACCTCAAAACCGTGGTCGACGCGGTGCTCGGCCTGGAAGATCTCCCGCTGGCCAGAACGCACTTCAGGCTGCAACCGGCGGCCCGCAGCGCCGCCGGGTTCACGCCGCTCGAACTGGCGTCGATTTATCAGTTTCCGGCCGGCGCCGGCAAGGGTCAGGCGATCGCGCTGATCGAACTGGGTGGCGGCGTCAAAACCAGTGATCTCACCACGTACTTCTCACAATTGGGCGTCACGCCGCCGCAGGTCACGGCGGTGTCGGTAGACCAGGCCACCAACAGCCCGACGGGCGACCCCAACGGTCCCGATGGCGAGGTCACGCTCGACGTCGAAATCACCGGTGCCATCGCACCCGAGGCGCATATCGTCCTGTATTTCGCGCCGAACACCGAAGCAGGCTTTTTCAATGCGGTAAGCGCCGCAGTTCACGACACCACGCATCGACCGACGGTCATCTCGATCAGTTGGGGCGGCCCGGAAGCGGCCTGGACCCGTCAATCGCTGGATGCCTTCGATCGAGCACTGCAAGCGGCTGCGGCGATGGGCGTCACGGTATGTGCGGCCTCCGGCGACAGCGGATCGAGCGGCAGCCCCGGCAACGGCAGCCCGCAAGTCGACTTCCCCGCGTCCAGCCCGCATGTGCTCGCATGCGGCGGCACGCGGCTGCACGCCAGCGCCAATCGGCGCGATGCGGAGTCGGTGTGGAACGACGGCGCCGGCGGCGGCGCGTCGGGCGGCGGCGTGAGCGCCGCCTTCGCCCTGCCCTCGTGGCAGGAGGGCCTGCAGGTCACTGCCGCCGACGGCACGAGCCAGGCGCTGACCCAGCGCGGCGTGCCCGACGTGGCGGGCGACGCCAGTCCGGCAAGCGGCTACGACGTCGTGGTCGACGCGCAAGCGACGATCGTCGGCGGCACCAGCGCCGTCGCGCCGCTGTGGGCCGGCCTGATCGCGCGCCTGAATGCGTCGCTGGGCAAACCGCTCGGGTATCTGAACCCGATCCTGTACCAGCATCCGGGGGTTCTCAACGATATCACCCAGGGCGACAACGGCGAATTCTCCGCCGCACCGGGCTGGGACGCCTGTACCGGCCTGGGCAGCCCCAACGGCCAGAAAATCGCCGGCGTAGCCTGAACGCTGCCGCCAACGCGGCAGCTCCGACTAACGTGCGCGGCGGCGCGCCTGCAGGCTCAGGATGCGCTGCATGGCGGCGTGGTCGTTCGCGGCACTATCGTAGAACGTCACCAGGTCGGCCTTGAGCGAGGTACGGGATCCGCCGTCGAGATAGACCATATGTCCCGACGGATAGTACTTGACCGTGAGATTGTCCCTGACCGCGTGATCCTTGAGCGGCATCGCCTGCAAGTCGAGCGTGGTTTGATAGAACGGCGTTACCGCGTCATAGTACCCGTTGGCCGACAATACCTTCAGATCGACGTTCAGGCTCATTGCCGCGGCAAGATCGCCAGCGGTGTAGAGCACCACGTTGCCCTTGGCATCCACCCCCTTTTGCGCGCCGGTCGGATCGATGTGGCTGAAATCCCAGTAACGGAACGCCTGGTCATTCAGATCGGTAAAGGCCGAGTTGGAAGTGAACTTGAGCTGGTCGTTCAGGTAGCTGTTCCACATGGCCGTGTAGACGCCGCTCACCGCCGTCATGGTCGGGTCGTTCCCGCCGGAATTCGGATCGACCTTGCCGGCAATGCCGGTATCGATGCCGGTGACCCGCCCATCGTAAGCCCCGCAGGCAAGCCCCTGCGACTGCAGCAGCGTCACCAGGAACAACAGGGTGCCCAGGTGATTGTAGGTGCCGACGTTGAGCTGCCAGCTGGTCAGTGTCTGGGGGCTGATGCCCAGATAATCGCTGAGCTTCTGCACCGTGGCCGGATCGGCCTTGGAGAAATTCTTCAGGGCCATCAAATAATCGGTGGCCGCGAATTGCGCGACGGTCGCCATGAAATGCGGCAAATCCTTGGGCGCCGGTTTGACGGAAATCTTCTTGTGATACCAGGCATCGGCCGCGCACGTCGGCAACAGGCCGATCGGATTGCCCGCCTGCGTGTAATCGAGAATCGACGATTGCAGCACGACGCCGTTCAGATCCACCCCATCCTCGTGCAATGCGTAGGCAAGCACCGCGCTACGGGCAGTGCCATAGGATTCGCCATAAATGAATTTGGGCGAGTTCCAGCGATCGTTGGCGGTCAGGTAACGCTTGATGAATTGCTTGATCGATCCGGCGTCCTGGTCGACACCCCAAAAATCGCGATTCTTCTTGGGCGCGATAGCCGCCGAATAGCCGGTGCCAACCGGATTGATGAATACCAGATCGCTCTTGTCGAGCAGGCTGTCGGGATTCGGCTCCATCGCATAGGGCGCCGGCGGCGTGAACCCCGGCATCGACGTCTTGATACGCATCGGCGCGTAGGAACCGAGCAGCACGAAAACCGCCGACGATCCCGGCCCGCCGTTGTAGAAAAACGTGACTGGACGCGTCGTGTGCGACTCGCCGTCGGCCGTGAAGGCCACGTAAAACATCTTCGCGTCGGGCTTGGAACTGCTTGGGTCGACGGTCACCAAATGGCCCGCCGTTGCCGTATAGCGTATCGTGCGCCCGCCCAGTGCCAGCGAGTGGTGCGTGATCGCCGCGTTTTCGGTCGCATCGGTGACGGAATCGTCGGGCCCGTTGCCATAGGCGAGCGGATCGAAAAAGGGATGATCGGCGTGCGCGGCGGACGCCGGCGCGGCGTGATGTGTCGGTTTCGAAGGCATAGCAAACTCCTGATTCGCCACATGCCCCGTACCATATGGACTGTTCTTTGATAATAGTCGGATACATTGTAGTACCAAACAACGACGAATTCACCACGTCTATTTCCGTAGCCTCTGCCAACTTCCTCTGCCGGCTTTTTTTTGCAGGCGTATCATATGGCCGCTATGACAACAGGCTGGCGGCGGGCGCGCCCGCCCGTGCCTTGCGGGAAAAGGTCTTTCCATGACAAATCTTGTAGTACACGGCGGCCAGCCCCTGCGCGGCCGCATCACGCCATCGGCCAACAAGAACGCGGTGCTGCCGGTGCTGTGCGCCACCCTGCTCACGTCGCAGCCGATACGCCTGCTCGGCGTGCCGGAGATCACCGACGTCAAGAAAATCCTCGATATCTTTCGCGCGCTGGGCAGCGAAGTGCTGGCCGATTTCGGCAGCGGCATTGTCGAGTTGCACCATCGCGATACGCGGTTCGACCCCAAGGTGCATCGCCTGCCCGAGGAGATGCGCTCGTCGATCATGCTGGTGCCGCCATTGCTGGCACGCTTTGGCGCCGCCCGCATCGAGGACAACGTCAAGGGCTGCACGCTGGGCATGCGCGAAATCGACCCGCACGTCGAAGTCCTGCAGCATTTTGGCGCGCGCATCGAGCGCACCGACGGCTCGCTGCTGATCCTCGCCGACGGCCCCCTTCAGGCGACCCAGCATTGGCTCGATTACGCCTCGGTCACCACCACCGAAAACTTCGTTCTGTGCGCGGCTACCGCGGCGGGTACCTCCAGGCTGACCAACGCGGCATGCGAGCCGCATGTGCAGGAATTGTGCCGCTTCATGGCGATGCTCGGCGTCAGCATCGAGGGACTCGGCACCTCGCAACTGGTCGTCGCCGGCGCCGAGCGTTTCGGCGGCGGTGAATTCACTTTCAGCGAGGATTACCATGAGATCACGACGTTCCTCGCGCTGGGCGCGATCACCGGCGGCGAAATCAGCGTCAAGAATTCGATTCCCGAGCAATTCCCGCTGATCGACCGGACCTTCGGCAAATTCGGCGTCGAAGTGGTCCACCGCGACGGCTGGTCATGCGCGGTACAGGACGGCCCCTTGCGCGTGCGCAAGCCGTTCACGCCTAATATTCTCACCAAGGTCGAAGCGGCACCATGGCCCTATTTTCCGGTCGACCTGCTGCCGATTTTCATCTCGCTGGGGGTCAAGGCCGAAGGCAGCGCGATGTTCTGGAACAAGGTCTACGACGGCGCGATGGGCTGGTCGGTCGAGCTCTCCAAATTCGGCGCTCACGTGTTCCTGGCCGACCCGCACCGCCTTGTCACGTTCGGGGGCCTGCCGCTGAGCCCGGCGGTGGTCGAGAGTCCCTATATCATTCGCGTGGCGATCGCCCTGCTGATGGTGGCCGCCAGCATCGACGGCCGCTCGGTGATCAAAAACGCCGCGCCAATCCGCCGCGCCCACCCGCGTTTCGTTGAAAACCTGCGCTCGGTCGGGGCCCAGGTCGAGTGGCACGAAGAGAGTTGATCCGGCGTGCGCCCCCGCTCTGGCGGGGCGTACCAACTCGCCGCCAGGCGCGCGACAAAGGAGTATGATTTATCGCTCCTCCCACTTTTGCCAACAGCTTCAAGAGAGGCCCATCGTGACTCGAAAAACCCCCATCGAGCGCTACCGCAACATCGGCATCAGCGCTCACATCGATGCAGGCAAGACAACCACCACCGAGCGCATCCTGTTCTACACAGGCGTGAACCACAAGTTGGGTGAGGTGCACGAAGGCGCCGCGACGATGGACTGGATGGAACAGGAGCAGGAACGCGGCATCACGATCACCTCGGCGGCGACCACCTGCTTTTGGCGCGGCATGGCCAACACCTATCCCGAGCACCGCATCAACATCATCGACACGCCGGGGCACGTCGATTTCACCATCGAAGTGGAGCGTTCGATGCGCGTGCTCGACGGCGCGTGCATGGTCTACGACTCGGTCGGCGGCGTACAGCCGCAATCGGAAACCGTCTGGCGCCAGGCCAACAAGTACAAGGTGCCGCGCATTGCCTTCGTCAACAAGATGGATCGCGTGGGCGCCGACTTCTTTCGCGTCAACCGGCAGATTCACGAACGCCTGCGCGGCAATTCCGTGCCGGTTCAGATTCCGATCGGCGCCGAAGATCATTTTCGAGGCGTAGTCGACCTGATCAAGATGAAGGGCATCGTCTGGGACGAAGCCTCGCAGGGCGTCAAATTCGAGTATGTCGACATTCCCGCCGAATTGCTCGACACGGCGCAGGAATGGCGCGAAAAAATGATCGAAGTCGCGGCCGAAGCCAACGAGACGCTGCTTGAGAAATACCTGCACGGAGAAACACTCACCGAGGCGGAGATCAAGGCGGGACTGCGCGCACGCACGATCGCCTGCGAAATCGTGCCGATGCTGTGCGGTAGCGCTTTCAAGAACAAGGGCGTGCAGGCCATGCTCGACGCCGTGATCGATTTCCTGCCGTCGCCATCCGATGTCCCGCCGGTCACCGGACACGACGAGGACGACAAGGAAGTGCAGCGCCAAGCGACCGACGACGAAAAATTCTCCGCGCTGGCCTTCAAGATCATGACCGACCCGTTCGTCGGTCAGCTGATTTTCTTCCGCGTATACTCCGGCTCGGTTTATTCGGGCGACACGGTGTACAACCCGATCAAGGCGAAGAAAGAACGCCTGGGGCGGATTCTGCAGATGCACGCCAATCAGCGTGTCGAAATCAAGGACGTTCACGCCGGCGACATCGCCGCCGCGGTCGGCCTCAAGGAAGCCACCACGGGCGACACGCTGTGCGATCCCGAGCACATCATCGTGCTCGAGCGCATGATCTTCCCCGAGCCGGTGATCTCCCAGGCCGTCGAGCCCAAAACCAAGGCCGACCAGGAAAAAATGGGCATCGCGCTCAATCGCCTGGCACAGGAAGACCCGTCGTTCCGCGTCAAGACCGACGAAGAATCGGGCCAAACCATCATCTCGGGCATGGGCGAGCTGCACCTGGAAATCCTGGTCGATCGCATGCGCCGCGAGTTCGGCGTCGAGGCCACCGTGGGCAAGCCGCAGGTGGCTTACCGCGAGACCATTCGCAAGAGCTGCGACGAGGTCGAGGGCAAGTTCGTCAAGCAGTCGGGCGGGCGCGGCCAGTACGGCCACGTGGTGCTCAAGCTCGAGCCGCAGGAGCCGGGCAAGGGCTACGAGTTCGTCGACGCGATCAAGGGCGGCGTGGTGCCGCGCGAGTACATCCCGGCGGTCGACAAGGGCATTCGCGAGACGCTCAACGCGGGCGTGCTGGCGGGCTATCCGGTGGTGGACGTCAAGGCCACGCTGTTCTTCGGTTCGTACCACGACGTCGATTCGAACGAAAACGCGTTCAAGATGGCCGGCTCGATGGCCTTCAAGGAAGGCATGCGCCGGGCCAGCCCGGTGCTGCTCGAGCCGATGATGGCCGTGGAAGTGGAAATGCCCGAAGAGTTCATGGGCAACGTGATGGGCGATCTGAGCTCGCGCCGGGGTATCGTGCAGGGCATGGACGACATGGTCGGCGGCGGCAAGATCGTGCGCGCCGAGGTGCCGCTGGCCGAGATGTTCGGCTATTCGACCTCGCTGCGCTCGCTCACCCAGGGGCGCGCCACCTACACCATGGAATTCAAGCATTACGCTGAAGCGCCGAAGAATGTCGCCGATGCAATTATCAGCGCCAAGACCAAGTAGCCGGCGAGCTTGACCCCGCCGGTTCAGCCGGTCCAGGCCCATGCGCGGCACCTGCGCGCATGGGCTTTTTTGTTCGAATCGCCGCTGCCCGCTTGATGCATTGCCGCATCCCCGGCGCTGGCCAGCGCAGGAATTTTTCCTGTTTTGCCGACCGCGGCCTATACTCGAATCAGGGTTTGATAATGGGAGGCAGCGATGGTCCATCTCAATTGGTACGACCTTACCCTGTTTCTGCCTATGGCCATGGCCGGCGCGATTCTGATCGGCGCTATCCCGGTCGCCACGCGTTTGACCCGCTTCAGTCTGAGGGCGGCCGGCGCCATTGCCGGCGCCCTGATCGCGCTGCTGGTGGTCGAGGCCTTGCCGACGCTGATCTGAGGCTTGTCACGACAACGTCATAGCTCCGTCCTAAATTCTGTCGTGCATGCTGCGAAGATGCAGCATTGCGGCTGTCCCTCTCCTCAGGCCCGCCGGCTCCCTCGCGGGCTTTTTTTACGCCGCCTCGCAAGCGTGTGCCGCGCCGCCGATTTTTTCGCCTACAATCGAAAACTGTATCTCAATCCCGACGACTCACAAGGGAGCCGACATGCCGGATGCGCTCAGCAAATCGTTTGCCGTGGTGGTTCATCATTACCGCTCGCCGCGTGACTATGAAGTCAGCGTCGAGCGCACCGGCGAGATGCTGCTCAAGAACATCGGCCTGTTCACCGATGGTTTTGCCGGCGAAGCGCGCCTGGTGATGGGACTGTTTGCCAGCGAAGCACAGGCATGGGCGCTGGCCAATCAACTCAAGCGATCGCGCACGATGCTCCACGCGCTGTTGCAAACACCCAAACACCCGAAGCGTGCGGAACGGCTGACATCGCCCGACTGAAGCCCGGACCCCGCTCACGCCGGCGGACATCGACGTCGCACACCACAATAAGCGCATTCCTAATTGCGTTTCAGAACCATCTAATCACTCGCCGCACAGCGCCGCCCCATGCGGCTTCCCCTGCGATCGTCGCATCCCGAATCGCCTGTTTCCTCGCGTCACACGGCCCAGACACCGACCGCGCTGCATAAATCGAGGCATCGCCTATGCCAGAATGCTCGCGGTCGCGCCCGGCAGCCGCCGCCGCGACCGTGTGTCGAACTTGCAATATTTGGGAGTCATATGAAAAAAATCATCACGGCAGTTTCATTGGCGCTGCTCAGCGCCGCCGCCATCGCGCAATATACGGGCCCCGGGCCGAAGCCCGGCTATACCGGGCCATCCGGCATGCCCGCCGCCCCCGTCAAGCAACTGCTCGAACATGGCAAGGACGATCAGTACGCCACGCTGCGCGGACGCATCGTGCGCTACCTGGGTGACAAGCACTACCTGTTCGCGGACCAGAGCGGCCAAATGCGGGTGGAAATCGACCCCAAACATTTTCCGCTGCACCAGCCGATCGACGACAAGACAACGGTCGAGATCACCGGCAAACTCGACAAGGAATTACTCGGCAAAGCAGAGCTGGATGTCAAGCAGCTACGGGTTATCCCCAAATAACCGTTGCGCTTCACGCATCTCTTCGACGGCGCAATTCCTGCGCCGTTTTTGCACCTGCATCGCACCGCGTGTGCTGCGCACGCACAAAATTGATGCTTGTCCGGCATGGGTATAACTCGATCAAACCGTCACTTATCCACAAAAACACTGAACAACTTTGTTGATAACTTGCTGATCACCTTTTTCCATATGGCCGGAATCGGGTGTGCTGAAAAATCGGGCTGCGCCCGCCGCTCATTCGTGCCGCCGCATGACCGAGCGTGCGCATATCACGCGCGCATCATGTGCTGTTGACATTGGCCTATGGTAGAGTCGAGCGACTCGCGATATGCGTTATCGCACATGGCTTTCCCCGTCGACATGAGGTCCCCCATGAGCAACCAACCCATCACCGTGCTGGGCATTTCCGGCAGCCTGCGCAAGCAGTCATACAACACTGCGGCACTCGAAGCCGCCATGGAACTCGCTCCGCCCGGCATGACACTGGTCAAGGCCGATATCTCCGATCTGCCGCTCTACAACCAGGACCTGCACACCGACGTCTTTCCGGACGTGGTCGAGCGCTTTCGCCAACAGATCCACGCGGCCGATGCGCTGCTGTTCGTGACGCCCGAATACAACTATTCGATACCCGGCGTGTTGAAGAACGCGATCGACTGGGCCTCGCGCCCGCCGGCGCAGCCGTTTGCCGGCAAGCCCGCGGCCATCATGGGCGTGAGCCCCGGCGCGATCGGCACCGCCCGGGCGCAATACCATTTGCGGCAGGTGGCCGTATTCCTCGACCTGAAATTGGTCAACAAGCCGGAAGTCATGATCGGGGGCGCCAAGGATCGCTTCGACGAAGCCGGCAAGCTTACCCACGAACCTACCCGCGACTTCGTGCGACAGCTGCTTGTCTCGCTCCACGACTGGGCCGTCCTGCTGAAAAAATAAAGCCGCACCCGTCCGCGACTGCAGTAAGTCAAGCAATCCGTCCATGTGCAGGGCACAATAGCGGCATGCACATGGACTCCACCCCACACCCCTTCTCCACCTTGATGCCCGAGCTCGTGCTCGACGCACTCGACAGCCTCGGGCTGCGCAGCGACGGCCGCCTGCTGGCGTTGAACAGCTATGAAAATCGCGTCTATCAGGCCGGCATCGAAGACGCGGCGCCATTGGTCGTCAAGTTCTACCGGCCGCACCGCTGGAGTACCGAGGCGATCCTCGAAGAGCATGCGTTCACGCAGGAACTGGCCGAGCGCGAAATTCCGGTCGTCGCGCCGCTCGTGCTCGACGGCCGCACGCTGCACCGCCACGGTGCCTTCGAGTTTGCGGTCTTTCCCCGCCGCGGCGGGCGAGCCCCGGAACTGCAGGATGCCGACACGCTGGCCTGGCTAGGCCGCTTCATCGGGCGCATTCACGCGGTCGGCCGCACTGCGGCGTATGTCCACCGCGGCGCGCTCGATCAACGCAGCTTTGGCAGCGAGCCGCGCGACTACCTGTGGCAACACGATTTCATTCCGGCAGATCTGCGCGAAGCCTGGCGCAGTGTGGTCGACCTGGCCCTGGAGCGCGTCGAGCACTGCTTCGCGCGCGCCGGCAGCGTATCGACGCTGCGCCTGCACGGCGACTGCCACGCGGGCAACGTGCTATGGACCGACGCCGGCCCGCATTTCGTGGATTTCGACGATAGCCGGATGGGCCCGGCGATACAGGATCTATGGATGCTGCTCTCGGGCGAGCGCGCCGACATGACGCGCCAATTGGCCGACGTGCTCGACGGCTACCAGGACTTCGCCGAGTTCGATGCGCGTGAGCTGCACCTGATCGAAGCCCTGCGTACGCTGCGCCTGATCCACTACAGCGCGTGGATCGCGCGCCGCTGGGACGACCCCGCGTTTCCCGCGGCCTTCCCGTGGTTCAATACGCAACGCTATTGGCAGGATCGCATTCTGGAGCTGCGCGAGCAGATCGCGCTGATGGACGAAGCACCGCTGGCCTGGTTCGGGTAAGCCCCGGCGGCTTACCCGGTGACGCCGAAGTAGGCGCGCCGCAGCGCGTCATCGGCGTGCAGCGCCTCGACCGTACCGCTGAAACCGACCCGCCCGCCGGAGAGCGTCACGACGTGATCGGCCAGCTCGAGAAACTTGATGTTCTGTTCGGCGATCAGCAATGACAGGCCGGTATTGCGGAATCGGCCGAGCACCTGAATCACCTCCTGCACGAACAACGGCGAGAGTCCGGCCGACGGCTCATCCATCACCAGCAGCTTGGGGTCCCCGGCAAGCGCCTTGGCGATGCCGACCATCTTGCGCTGCCCGCCCGACAGACTGCTGGCCAGCGCCTTGCGGCGCGTGGCGATGGCAGGAAAAACCTCATACAGCTCGTCCATGCGTTCGCGCAGCCGCTCGGCCGGCGTGAACTGCCCGCCGATGCGAATGTTTTCGTCGATCGAAAGTCCCGGAAAGCAGCCGATCTCCGACATATAGGAAATGCCGGCACGCACCCGCTTGTCGGTGCGCGCATGCGTGAGGTCGGCTCCCTCGAAAACGATCTCTCCCTGCCACGGCTTGATCAGGCCCATGATGGTCTTGATCAGGGTAGTCTTGCCCGCACCGTTGGCGCCCAACAGCACCACTGTCTGGGCTCGCTGGACCTGCAGGTCCGCGCCCCACAGCACCTGCACGCGGCCGTAGCCGGTCTGCAGGTTCTTCGCACTGAAAATTTCACTCGCCATGAGAGGTACCCAGAAATACTTCGACTACCTGAGGATCCTGCACTGCAGCGGCCAGCTTGCCCTCGA
Organism: Pandoraea thiooxydans; assembly: GCF_001931675.1. Classification (NCBI taxonomy): domain Bacteria; kingdom Pseudomonadati; phylum Pseudomonadota; class Betaproteobacteria; order Burkholderiales; family Burkholderiaceae; genus Pandoraea; species Pandoraea thiooxydans. The sequence continues at coordinate 2,433,424 of NZ_CP014839.1, forward strand.
AGATCTCCTTGCCTGCATTGAGCACGATCACGCGGTCGGTAACCGCTTCGAGAAACCCCATCAAGTGCTCGACCACCACCACCGCCACGCCGGAACGGGCGATCGTGCGCAAATGCTCTGCCACGTGCCCCATCTCGCCCGGGTTCAACCCGGCGGCCAGTTCATCGACGCACAGCAGCTTGGGTTTGGTCGCCAGCGCGCGCGCCAGATCGAGCATCTTCTGCTGAATGCTGTTGAGTTCGTCGGCACGGCGCCTGGCCTGATCCGTCAGATCGAGCATCTCGAGAATGCCCGCCACATCGGCATCGCTGGCGCCGCGCGCGCCATAGGTCGCGGCGATCTCGACGTTCTGCGCCACCGTCAGGCTCAGGAACGGCTTGGGAATCTGGAAGGTTCGATTGATGCCCGCATGCACCAGCTTGTGCGACGGCAAGCCGCCGATCTCACGCCCTTCGAACTCGATGGCGCCGCCGCTCGGGGCGTAGATACCGGTAATCACATTGATGCAGGTGGTCTTGCCCGAGCCGTTCGGGCCGACCAGTCCAACCACTTCGCCCGCATGCACGTTCAAACTCACCTGATCGAGCGCGACGAATCCGCCGAAGCGCTTGACCAGTTGCTTGACCGCCAAAAGCGGCGCGCCCTTGGCCGAGCCGGCCGAGGCCGGCCTGTCGAGTACTTCAGGGGACATCGACACCTCGCCGCTGTAAAAGGGATGTCAGACCGTTGGGCAGGAACAGCACCAACAGCATGATCAGCGCCCCGTAGATCAATTGAAAATATTGAGGAGTGGAAATGCCGATTGCGTTGTACAGCCCATAGAGCAGCAACACGCCAAGCACCGGGCCGGTCACCGTCGCGACGCCGCCGAACAGGGCGAACACCAGCGCGAACACACTGAACTCGGCGCTGAACACCGTCTCCGGATAAAACACCGACACAAACCAGGCAAAATCGCTGCCGATCAGCCCGGCGATCAACGCCGAGAGCAGCCACGCGACAGTGCGTCCGCGCACCACCGCCACGCCGGCCATCGATGCGCTGATCGGATCATCCTTGATCGCCTGCAACGACAGGCCGAAGCGCGAGTTGCGCAAATAAATCACCAGCAGCAGGGTCGCGGCCAGGATCAGCACACCAACGTGATAGCTCAATTGCGGATCGAATACACCGGACAGGCTCACGCCGTAAGGCCCCTTGGTCAGCGACTCCAGGCTCGGATTGGAAATCACCTGATAGGCGGCCAGCGCCGCGGCCAGATTGGCAATCGCGAAATAAGCGCCGGACAGCCGCAGCAGCGGCGTGAGCACCACTCCCAGCAGCACCGCGGCCGCCGCGCCGAACAGCATGCCCACCAGCGGCGGTGCGTGCAGGTGCATGACCGCCAGCGCAAAACCATACGCGCCCGCGCCGAAAAACCCGACGAAGCCGAACGGCAGGTATCCGGTGAACCCGTAAATCACGTTGACGCCTTGCGCCAACACCAGGTAGACCAGAAAGTTGAACAGCAGCAACTGATTGGAATAAACGTGCGGCAGCACCAGTGCGGCGCCCACTACGGGCACCAGCACCAGCATGATATGGCGCAGGAACTTAGCACTCATGAGTGTGACCGTCGATAAGAAGGAAATGAGCGCTAGGCACTGCGCACCTTTTTGCCCAACAGACCGCTGGGCCGGATCAGCAGGATCAGGATCAGCAGCACATAAGGCAGCAGGCCGGCCCATGAGCTGAAGTAGGTCTGCATCAGCATCTCGGAGACGCCATAAATCAGGCCGCCCAGCACCGTACCCATCGGGCTGCCCAGCGAGCCGATCACGATCACCGCGAACGACTGGATATTGATGTCGACGCCCATGGCCGGGCCGAAGCTGCCCAGCATGAACGGTGCGAACACCCCGCCGACGGCCGCCAGGGCCAGCCCCACGCCGAACGCAATGGCCGAAACGCGGTTCACGTCGATACCGGTGGCCAGCGCTTCGTCGCGATGCACCATCACCGCGCGCGTCAAACGTCCCAGACGCGTGCGATAGAGATACAGATACAGGCACCCCACCGCCACCGCGCTGACCGCGCCGCTGACGATCCACGCCGACGGCAGGCTCTGGCCGAGCACATGCATCGGTGCGGTGCCCAGCACCCGTCCGGGGATCGAGCGATCGCTCGGCCCGAAACTGATCGTGGTGATCGCCTCGATGACCTGGCTGAAGCCAAAGAACAGGATGATCGACAGCATCTCCGGATCCTTGGCCTTGAGCAGCCGCGGCACCAGCAGGTAATACAGCGGGATGCCCAGCGCGATGAAGCCAACCGTCACGATCAGCACCGTCGCAATCGGATGAATGTGAAGCAGGCTGTACAGCCAGAACGCGGAGAATGCCCCCAGCATCAGGAAGTCGCCGTGGGCCAGGTTGACGATGCGCATCACCCCGAAAACGAGGTTCAGCCCCAGCCCCACCAGACAGAAATACAGGCCAAAAACCAGGCCGGCGGTAATCGAATAAGTCAGCATCCGGCTACCTCCGGCCTACCCGTGAAAGACATTCGCGGCACGGTCATCAAGGGTACTGCTCCAGTTTATTGCTGCGGTGCCGGGTAGATCGGTTTGCCGGTGGCCACTTCAGGCGGATACACCACCGTGAATTTCACACCGCCCTTGCCGTCGGGAATGACCTGGCCCAGCGGCGTGATTTCACCGATCTGCGCGCCGGCCTCATCGATCTGGAAGGTACCGTCCAGCGTCTTGAGCTTGCCGGAGAAATCGCCAATGGTCTTGCGCAGCGCCAGCTGGTCCATGCTAGGCGTTTTCGCCAAGGCGTTCTCGAGCACCAGGCCGGTGGTATAGCCGGCCACCGCGTTAAAGCCGAAGGTGATCTTGCCGCCGGCGTTCTTCTTTTCCCACGCGGCACGGTAGTCGTCCAGCCCCATGCCGAATTCCGGCTTGTAGTGCAGTACCGACGACGTCACGTAGGTATAGGTGTACTGCATCGCCTTGGCGCCAGCCGTCTCGAGCAGGTGCGACGTTTCCAGGCCGGAGTAGATATTGAAGACGAAGTTGAACTTCACCCCTGAATCCTGCAGATTGCGCAGGAAGGCGATGTCGTTGTTCGGATAGCCCAACTCGACCACGGCGTCCGGATTGGTCGCCTTGATATTGTTGATCAGCACCGTGTAATTGGTGGTACTGGTCGGCACGCCCTGGTCATAGACGATCTTGACCTGGGAGCCGGCCGCCTTGATGAAATTGCGCACGGCGGTCGCCTGGGTGCCGGTGAAATCGTTGGTCGCATACAGCAGCGCCACGCGCTTGACGCCCATCTTCGCGCCATCCTTGGTCAGGAAGTCGGCGACATACTTCGGCCAGATGCTCGACACCGGATCGGCCGTCAGCACGATGTAGGGATTGTCCTTGGTGAAAAACGAGGCGCCGGTGCCGGTCTGGTCGATCAGCAGCATCTTGTGTTCGCGTGCGATCGGCACCGCCACGGAAGTCAACACCGAGCCGGAATCGGCCACCAGCAGGTCGACCTTGTCCTGCGTGATCAGCTGATTGTAGAGCGTGGCGGCAGTGGCCGTGTTGCTCTGATCGTCATACGCGACCAGCTTGATGGGAATCTTTTTGTTGTAGGGCTTGACGAACACGCCGCCCTCGGCGTTCTTTTGTTCGACCCAGAATTTGAGACCGGAGTAAACCGGCATCGAGATCGCCGCAAAAGCCCCCGACGAAGCATAGAGCGTCCCGATTTTTATTTCAGACGGTGCAGCCGGCGCGGCATGCGCACTGACCGTTAGGACTGCTGCTGCGACAAAACCCGTAACCATTTTAGTCAGCATTGTGTCTCTCCTTATTACCCTTTTGAGGTTATTACAAAACTTTGCCATGCCCGTGCGTCATTGCATACCCGTGTTGCCCCTAATTTCCTTCCTGCCAATACTGTCTTCCGTCAAGCCGCCAGGCAGGCGCGCTGTGCTTAGGGCTACTGCGTGAGCGCCGGACAGGAATCGGCCGGCGACCGCAGTCGCCGATTCCGCTTGGGTCGCATGGAGGATCGGGAATGTCGCGCGCATGCCGGCAGCACGGGCCACCTGAGCGAAATATCGCGCTTTGGACTGATTTTACGCATCGCGAAGTTATGGCTATTGCGACAAACACGCCCCAATGTGACTCAACGGGCCGCCACCTTCTCGCGGCATCCCCCATTCTTCGCTTTGCGAAAAAACGGAAGCCACCGGACCGGAGCAAGGCCCCGGCCAGCGCAGTACCCACCCGCCAAATGGAATGTCTCCTTTGTGACTGCTATCGATTTTTCTTTTGCGCCATACGGCCCGGTTTGACTGCGCTAGCGTGAACCTGGCCCCCGGGGGTTGTCAAGTCATAAGTGGCACCGAGTTGCCGGCTTGACCCGAGCCATTGGCAGCACCGCCGACGTGCCGGACAACCACGTCGCTCATCGCCGCAGGCAACGCTCGATTGCACCACGTCAACGCAGCCTTGATCTGCATCAGCCCGGCTGGCGCAGCGCACAAGTAGACTGGCTTTGAGAAAATCCGGTCGCCTCCGCTGCATGCTCATGAATACCTTGATGCCGAGATTCGCGGCGCTTTTGCTGTGCTTCGCTCTGCTGGCCGAATGCGCCCCCGGCGTCGCCGGCCCATGGCGGGCGACATCGCGCAACAGCTACGGCTGGCAACTGATGACGCCGGATGAGCGTATCGAACATCAACGCCACCTGCGCGGCCTTCGCACCTATGACGAATGCAAGGCCTACCAGCGGGCACATCACGCGCTGATTGCCGAACGCGCGCGCCAGGCAGGCGTGGTGCTCACACCCAAGGCGGTATCGGTCTGCGATCGCCTGCGAGCCCGGGGGAGCCTGCGATGAACGCCGGGCGCCGCTACCTCGGAACCAGCGGCTTGGCGGCCCCGGCATTGTTGCTCGCGCTGAGTCTGGGCGCAGTGTGGCTGAACTTTCCCGGCGGCTTGCGGTTCTGGCGCGCCTCGGCGATCGTCCTCGCCTGGGCCGGCACCGGCGCACTAGTGGGCAGCCTTACCCTGATGGTACGAGAACCGCACTGGGCTGCCCTGATGGGCGGCTTGGATGCCATGTACCGCTGGCATCACCGCGGCGGCGTCATCGGGTACGTGCTGCTGCTGTGCCATCCCCTGGCCTTGGGCATGGCGGGAGTGCGGGAGTCTCCTCGCACGGCTTGGCTGGCCATCTCGCCGTGGCACCTGAGCTGGCCCGAGTGGCTCGGCTGGCTTGGCGTCCTTTGCCTCATGGCCGGCCTGACGAGCACTTTCAGCCAACGCACCAGCTACCGGCGCTGGCAAGCATTTCACTATCTCACCGCGCTGGGTGTGGCGAGCGGACTGGCGCATGTCTTCGTATTGCTCGGCGACGCTAGAAACTTTCTCGGCTTCATCGCCGTTGCCGCCGTCGCCCTCGCCTGGCGCCTGCTGGCAGTGGACCGCGGCCTCACCGCTCATCCGTTCCGGGTCACTCAGGTCGCACGGAAGGCCGCCAACATGATCGAGGCCTCGCTGGCGCCATGCGCCGGCGCCGTCCCGGCGTCCCCTGGACAGTTCCTGCTGGTGGCCTTTGGCGATGGCCCCGGCTATCGCGGCTGCGAGGAGTTTCACCCTTTCACGGTTAGCGCGATTGGCGCGCAAGGGGACCTCTCGGTAGCCATCAAGGCAATGGGTCCGTGCACCCGCCGGATTCAGTCCCTGCGCCCCGGTGTGCTGGTACGCGTGCAAGGTCCGTTTGGGCATTTTCTGGCGAGCGCCCCAAACGCGCCCCAGTTGTGGATCGCCGGAGGCATCGGCATTACCCCATTCATCGCGGCGATCCGGGCCGGCGGCATATCGCAACAGACGACCCTGATCTACCTGTACCGGGAAGAGCGCGACGCGGCATTTCTGGACGAGTTGAAGGCCCGAGCTGGCGTCGACGCCAATTTCGAACTGATCGCCGAGGCCGTCGGCAAGCGGCTTCCCGATGTGCCCCGATTACTTTCCCGGGTCACCCGCTTGCGGCAACGGCAGGTGCAAATCTGCGGCCCCGCCGGCTTGGTGAAGGCGCTCAGGAGCGGCTTGCGCGAACTCGGCGTTCTCGAGCGTTCGATTCATTATGAGAGTTTCGACTTCCGATGATGCGCAGACTATTCATTGTTTCCACGACGCTCTTCTGGCTTGCCATCGGCGCCTTCTGGGCCGCCGCCACGTGGCTGCCCGAAGCCCTGGACGCGCAACCGCAAGGCCCGCAGTCGCATGTCTACACACTGGCTCAGGTCGCCGCCCACGCGACGCGCGAAGATTGTTGGATGGCGATCCGCGGGCAGGTTTATGACCTCAGCGCGTATTTGCCGCAGCACCCGGCCGATCCAACTGTGATCGCGTCGTGGTGCGGCAAGGATGCCACGCACGCCTACGACACCAAGACCCGGGGCCGCCCCCACTCGCCCTACGCCGACCAGTTGCTGGCCAAATACCGGATCGGCGTACTCGGCAAGTGAAATGGATCCGGTTCAGCCAGCAGGCCCGCCGCGCGCGCCCCTATACCGCTAACGCGCTGGCCGGCGCGCGCCGGCGCATGGCCAGCCCGACAACCGCCAGTGAGATGCTGCTGATCACGGCTGCGGCCAGCACGTAATAGCTGGGAGCGAGCTTGTCGCCGGTCACGCCGATGAACCACGTGACGATGAACGGCGCAAAACCGCCGAACACCGTCACGCCCAGGCTGTAGGCCAGCGATAGTCCAGTCGAACGGGCACGCGTAGGGAAAATCTCCGACATCAGCGCGGGCATCGGCCCCGAATAACTGGCTTTGAAAATTCCCGACAACGCCATCAGCGCCATCAGCCAGCCAATGGTTGGATGATCGCGCAGCCAGTGGAACATCGGATAAATGGTCACCGCCATCAAAATCGACGTGGTGAGCATGATGCGAATCCGGCCGATGCGATCGGATAGCGCTCCCATCAGCGGCGAGAGCAGGAATTGCAGCCCGCCATTGAGCACCACCACGCCGAACGACTTGGCAGTCGACAGCCCCAGTTCCTTGACGGCGTAGGTAGGCATATAGAGCTGCAGCACGTAGACCATCACGGTCGATTGAGCGACGATGCCCACCGCCACCAGCAAATTCGCCAACTGGCTGTCGAATACCGGCGCGCGAGCAGGCGCCAACTGCTTCTTTTGCAGCAGGAACTCCGGTGTTTCATCAAGGTGACGGCGAATGTAGTAACCAACCGGCCCCACCAGCAATCCCAGTGCGAACGGCAAGCGCCATCCCCACGCGGCGATCTGATCGTGGCTCAGCCATGCGTTGAGCAGCGCACCAATGGCCGAGGCACTGATCGCCGCCAGACCCTGGCTGGCAAATTGCCAACTGGCGAAATAGCCGCGTCTATTCGGACTATGCTCGACCATGAAAGCGGTCGCGCTGCCGAATTCGCCGCCAACCGCGAAGCCCTGCACGAGACGTGCGAGCAGCACCAGAATCGGTGCCGCCAGACCGATGCTGCTGTAGGTGGGCATCACCGCGATCATGAGCGTTGCCAGCACCATCAAAAGAATCGATACCGTCAGTGAGGCCCTGCGCCCCCGGCGATCGGCGTACAAGCCCAGCACGATGGCGCCGAACGGACGGGTCAGAAACGACACGCCGAACGAGCCGACAGCCAGCAGCAGCGAAATCCATTGATCGTGCACGGGGAAGAATAGCTTGGCAATCACCGGCGCGAAAAAGCCGTAGACCAGAAAGTCATACCACTCGAGCGCATTGCCGATCGACGAGGAGAAAACAATGCGACGCACCGCCGATTTGCTCGGCGGCGCGAATCCCGGCCCCGTGATACCACTGCTCATATTGAAGTCTCCTCCGTTATTGATTTATCGGTTTCTTGCCGTTCAGCGTGGCCATGCAAGCCGGCCTAGAAACCCGCCGCGTGCCCGTCGCGCCGGCTGTCGCTGGCGGCCACGTAACCCTGGTCCGGGTCATCCGACAAACGCCAGATGAACTGGCCGGAGCCGAAATCCATATACGGGTCGTCGATCGATTTGATCTGGTGCCCGCGCGCCTGCAGCGCGGCGGCCGTGCCGGCGTCGAGCGTGGCTTCGACATCGAGCGTGAAATCGCGGTTGACCTTCCAGCGCGGCGCGTCGCACGCAGCCTGCGGCTGCTGCTGATAATCGAGCATGCGCACCAGCGTTTGCAGATGCCCCTGCGGCTGCATGTCGCCGCCCATCACGCCGAAGCTCATCACCGGCGCGCCGTCGCGCGTGAGGAAGGCCGGGATGATGGTATGGAACGGCCGCTTGCCGGGCGCCACCACGTTGGGCGAGGCCGGGTCCATCGAAAAGCCGTAACCGCGGTTCTGCAGGCTGATGCCGGTGCCCGGCACCACCACGCCCGAGCCGAACCCCATGTAGTTCGACTGAATGAACGAAATCATCATGCCGCTCTCGTCGGCCGCGCTCAGATAAACCGTGCCGCCCGCGCGCGGCATGCCGAAATCGAAATGTTTCGCGCGCCCCATGTCGATGAGCTTGGCGCGTTCGGCCAGATAGGCGTCGCTCAGCATCTCCTGCGGCGTGACCTCCATCGAACGCGGATCGGAAACGTAGCGATAGATGTCGGCAAAGGCCAGTTTCATCGCCTCGATCTGCAAATGCTGCGAATCGACCGAATCGACCGGCAAGCCCGCCAGATCGAAGCGATCGAGAATGCCCAGCGCAATCAGCGCGGCAATGCCCTGTCCGTTGGGTGGAATTTCGTGGACGTCATAACCGCGATAGCGCTTGGCGATCGGCTTGACCCACTCCGGCCGATAGTCGCGCAAATCGGCCAGCGTCATCGCGCCGCCCGTCGCGGCGCTGTAGGCGGCAATCCGCTCGGCCAGCTCGCCCTCGTAGAAGGCCCGCCCGCCAGTCGCGCCGATTTGCCGCAGCGAGCGCGCGGCATCGGCCAGCACGAATTTCTCGCCTATCTCCGGCGCACGTCCGTGCGGCATGAATGCCTGCGCGAAGCCCGGCTGGTCGCGCAGATCCGGGATCGCCGCCGCCCATTTGTGCGCGACGATCGGCGAGACCGCGTAGCCGCGTTCGGCGATTTCGGCAGCGGGCTCCAGCACCTCGGCAAATGGCAGCTTGCCGAACCGCTCGTGCAGCGCCGCCCAGGCGGAAACTGCACCAGGCACGGTCACTGCGTCCCAGCCGCGCACCGGCCGCTTGGCCTGGCCGTTACCCTCTTCGCCGTACTTGCGGCGATAGTAATCGGGACTCCATGCCGCCGGCGCCACGCCCGATGCGTTAAGGCCGTGCAGCTCGCCTCCGTCCCACAGAATCGCGAACGCGTCGCTGCCCAATCCGCACGATACCGGCTCGACCACCGTCAGCGCGGCGGCTGCGGCAATCGCCGCGTCGACCGCGTTGCCCCCGCGCAGCAGCATGCGCACGCCGGCCTGCGAGGCCAGCGGCTGGGAAGTCGAGACCGCATTGCGGGCGAACAGAGGGATGCGGACCGTCGGGTAAGGGTTATTCCAATTGAATGACATGATGTGAGCTCGGCAGACGAAACCGGTGAAAAATCCGCGGCGCCCCGCCAGTGCGCACCAGTCGAGCGCGCCGGCGAAGCCCCGGACCCAGGGTGATTCCTATTATCTGCACCCGCCATTCACAAATAAAGCTAAAATTTCTTGCTTCTTATATAAGAAAATCTTGGATTAGATCCGTTCAGGCCTACCATGAGCAGCATTCGCTTTTTGCGCACCTTCATCGCCGTCGCGCGCTATGGCTCGTTTGCCGCGGCGGCCGAGCGCGTGGCGCTCACGCAAGCTGCTGTGAGCATGCAAATGCAGGCGCTGGAGGCCGAGCTCAAGCATCCTTTATTCGATCGCAGCGGGCGCATGGCCAGCCTGAACAGCACCGGCCGCGCGATCCTGCCGCGCGCCGAGCAGTTGGTCGCGCTGTACGACGACATGCGCGCCATCGGCGCGGACGCCAACGATGTGATCGGGTCGGTCGCCATCGGCGCGGTGGTCTCGGTCATGGGAGCGCTGGCCTCGATGGTGGCGCAGCTCAAGGTCACGCATCCGCGCCTGGAAGTGCGGCTGATCACCGCGCGCTCGCTCGATCTGGCGGCTCAGCTCGAGGCCGGGGAAATCGACGCCGCGCTGGTAGTGGAGGGATCGGGCAAGCTGCCCGCCGGCCTGGCCTGGACACCGCTCTACTCGGAGCCCCTGGTGCTGGTGGCCAGCAAGAAAACCGGCCGCGCGCCGGCCGCCCAATTGCTGCGCACCCAGCCGTTCCTGCGCTTCGACCGCTCGCAACGCACCGGCGCGTTAATCGAGCGCACCCTGCGCAAACACCGCTGGGCGGTCAACGATTTCCTCGAGCTCAGCGCCCTCGAGGCGATCGTCGAGCTGGCCCGGCAGAACGTCGGCGTGGCCGTCGTACCCCTGTTGCGAAACAACTCCTGGCGGGGCGACCCCACGCTGCGAGTGCTGCCATTGCCGCCGTCGACCCCGCGTCGCGTGGTCGGCATGCTCGAGCGGCGCGAGCACGATCGGCACGCGATCACTGCCGCGATTCGCCAGCGCATCCTCGATGGAATCGCGTAGACGCCTGCCGCACTCAGAGCTTATAGCCGATCTGGCGCAGCAGATTCTTGCGCCACTCGATCTCCGCGTCGTCCTCGACGCCTTTGGGCGATTGGCCGTCGACCACGCCCAGCACGGCGCGGCCCTGCTCGGTCTGCGCCACGATCACCTGGGTCGGATTGGCGGTGGCGCAAAAGATCCGGCAGACTTCGGGCACCATTTTCAGCGCGTTGAGCACATTGAGCGGATAAAACCCCTGCGCCAGAAAAACAAAGAAACTATGGCCCGCGCCAAGTGCAACCGCATTGCGCCGCGCCAGTTCGAGCATGTCGGTGTCGGTGCCCGACCATCTGACCAGACATTTCCCCGAAGCCTCGCAGAACGCGAGCCCGAACTTGATGCCGGGCACCGCGGCAACCAGCGTCTCGTGAATATCTTCCACCGACTTGATGAAATGCGTCTGGCCGAGAATGAAGTTGATCGTCTCGGGCTTGTCGATTGCAACCATCGTCAATTCCATGATTCGCACCTCCTGCGCCACCTGGCCGAGCGGCAGTCGCAAATGCGCCGCCCGATGCTCACAATGCGCCGTCGGCGCCGGGAATGCAAGGCCGCAAGAGCAGTGCAGATAGCGCCGCGATCCCGGTCTCGAGCGGGCAGGTCGGGACCCCATCTGACAAACTCGCCCACTCGACGTATACTAAAAAGCGTATGACCGTGTCACCCGGCGCATCGATCCAGACAGCATCGATGCCGCGCTCGGGAGCGCGAAGCCTGCCAGGCTTCATCCTTCGTACCGTTGAATACCTCTTCTGATCGACGCTCGCGGCAATGAGTGAATCACTGCCCGGGCTGGCGTATCGACCTGTTTTCGCTCCCGTTTGCCGACACGGCAATGCCTCGCGCCCAGCGCGACGGCCTCTTCTGCAACCACTCTGTCACAAGGAGATTGGCATGCGCATGAACGACACAGTAGCTCTCGTCACCGGCAGCGCCCAGGGCATCGGACGCGCCATTGCGGTACGGCTCGCCCAGGAAGGTGCAAAAATCGTCGTCGAGGATCGTCAGGATGCCGATGCGGCCGAACAAACCCTGGCCCAGGTACGCGCCGCCGGCAGCGATGGCTGCGTCATCGCCGGCAACGTCGGCAGCGTGCATGACGCGCGCGGCGTGGTCGATGCTGCCGTGGCCAAACTGGGCCGCATCGACGTGTTGGTCAACAATGCCGGGGTCGAGCGCAATGCGCCGTTTCTCGAGGTCAGCGAAGCGGATTACGACCTGGTGCTCGACGTCAATCTCAAGGGAGCCTTCTTCATGACCCAAGCGGTCGTGCGTCACTTGCGCGACAGCCACCGCGGCGGGCGTATCGTCAATATCAGCTCGGTTCACGAAGAACTGCCGTTTCCGCACTTCACCAGCTATTGCGCGAGCAAGGGCGGCATGAAAATGATGGTGCGCAATCTGGCGATCGAACTCGCGCCGCTGGGCATCACGGTCAACAACGTCGCGCCGGGCGCCGTGGGCACGGCCATCAACAACAAGCTGCTGCACGATCCGGCCGAACTCAGCGCGCTGCTGGCCAACATTCCGCTCAAGCGGCTCGGCAAGGTCGAGGACGTCGCCAACGCGGTGCTGTTTCTCGCCTCGGACGAAGCCAGCTATGTCACCGGCACCACCGTCTATGTCGACGGCGGCCTGCTGTGGAACTACAGCGAGCAATGATCATGACGCAAACCAGCGATCAAGTATTGGCGCGCGGCGGGCAGGCAGCCGGCGTCGAACACGTGGCGGCTGCCGACGTGCTGAGCCCGGCGGACCGCTACCAGGAGTTGTTTCGCGCCGTGCAAAGCGCGCGCATATTCGACGATAGCAAGACCTTCGTCGATACCGTGCCGCGCCGCGACCCGGCCGACATCCTGCGCCGCTACCGGGAACTGTGCCACGAACCGGGTTTCGATCTGGCGCAATTCGTTCACGCGCACTTTCAGCACGAACCCATTCCCGATAATCACTACGATTCCAATCCCGATCAGTCGCTACGCGCGCATATCGATGGCCTGTGGAACGTGCTCACGCGACATCCCAAGACCCATCCGGCGCGCAGTTCGCTGCTGCCGTTGCCGTTCGACTACGTGGTGCCGGGCGGCCGCTTCAGTGAAATGTATTACTGGGATTCATACTTCACGATGCAGGGTTTGGCGCAGAGCGGCCGGCCGCATTTGCTGCGCACCATGGCCGACAACTTCGCGTTCCTGATCGATACCTACGGACACATTCCCAACGGCAATCGCAGCTACTATCTGAGCCGCTCGCAGCCGCCGGTATTCGCGCTGATGGTCGAACTGTTCGAGACCCACGGCGTGCGACGCGCGGTGCATTACCTGCCTCAACTCAAGCGCGAGCATGCATTCTGGATGGCAGGCGCCGAAGCGCTCAAACCCGGGCAGGCCTGCCGTCACCTCGTGTGCCTGCCCGACGGCGCCATGCTCAACCGCTACTGGGACGAGCGCGATACGCCGCGCGAGGAAGGCTACCGGGAGGATGTCGACACCGCCGCCCGCTCGCGCCGTCCACCCGGCGAGGTCTACCGCGACCTGCGCGCGGGCGCCGCGTCGGGTTGGGACTTCAGCTCGCGTTGGCTGAGCGATCCAAACGACCTGTCGACCATTCGCACCACCGCGATTCTGCCGATCGATCTCAACAGCTTCCTCTACAAACTCGAGCGCCAGATCGAGCGCCTGAGCCAGGCCAGCGGCGACAGCGCGGGCGCCGCCGCCTTCCACGCGCACGCCAATGCCCGGCGCGCGGCGGCCAACCGGTATCTATGGTCCGAGGCCGACGGCGCCTATGTCGATTACGACTGGCAACTCGAGCACCAGCGGCGCGAGCTCTCGGCGGCAACCGCTACCCCGCTTTACGTGGGCATGGCCAGTCAGGAGCAGGCGCAGCGCGTGCGTCACACGATCGCGTCGCGCCTTTTGGTGCCGGGTGGTCTGATGACCACCGAGCAGCCCAGCAACCAGCAATGGGACCGCGCCAATGGCTGGGCGCCGCTGCAATGGATTGCCATCGCCGGGTTGCGCCGCTATGGTCTGCGAACGCTCAGCGAGGACATCGCGCACCGCTGGCTGGAAACCGTCAGCCGGCTCTACGAACGCGAGAGCAAACTGGTGGAGAAGTACGCGCTACGCAGCGCCGGGCACGCCGAAGCCGGCGGCAGCGGCGGCGAATACCCGCTGCAGGACGGATTCGGTTGGACCAATGGCGTCACCCGCAACCTGCTCGACGCGCATCCGACGCATCGTGCTCACCATGCTCGCGCCGGACGCCGGCGCTAACGGGTCATACATCACGGCTTGAAGCCAGCGCGCGCAGGCGAAGCGGCCTTAAGTCAGCCGGTCAGGCGTCGAATTTTTCGAAAATGGAATTTTGGCCAGGCAGGCCAGGAAAACAGTGGGGTGACCGATGGGATTCGAACCCACGACAACCGGAATCACAATCCGGGACTCTACCAACTGAGCTACGGCCACCGTTGACCTTGGCAAGGGAGCCCCTGCCGTCAAGAGGTGAGATTATACAAAGGTCTCCGCCGTTTTGCCAAGCCCTATCAACGTGCCGGGATCACAATTGTTGGCAATGGTCGTACTCAGGCCTCGGCGGCCTGCAGGAACGTGCGTGCATGTGCGAATGCGTGCACGCCGTCGCTGGCCAGGCGCTTGGATTCGGACAGCGTGCGGCGCCAGCCGCGGGCGCCGGACACGCCGCGATACAGCCCCAGCGCATGGCGTGTAATGGCACCCAGATAGGTACCCCGCGCCACCTGCCGCGCCGCATATTCGATCAGCCCCGCTTCCACCGCCTCGCGGCTGACGACCGGGGCGGTCGCGCCATAGAAGCGCGTATCGACGCCGGCCAGCAGATAGGGCTGATGATAAGCCTCGCGCCCGATCATCACGCCGTCGACGTGCTCGAGATGCACGGCAGCCGCATCGAGCGTGTCGATGCCGCCGTTGATGATGATTTCCAGATCAGGAAAATCCCGCTTCAGGCGATATACGTAATCATATTTGAGCGGCGGGATTTCGCGATTTTCCTTCGGGCTCAACCCCTTGAGGATCGCATTGCGCGCATGCACGATAAACGTTTCGCAGCCCGCCTCGGCCACCTGCCCGACAAAATCGCGCACGAAATCGTAGGCCTCGACGCTATCGATGCCGATACGATGCTTGACCGTCACCGGCACGCTTACCGCATCGCGCATGGCTTTGACGCAATCGGCCACCAGCGCCGGCTCGGCCATCAGGCAGGCGCCGAACGCGCCGCGCTGCACCCGCTCGGACGGACAGCCGCAATTCAGGTTGATCTCGTCATAGCCCCACTGGGCACCGAGCCGCGCGGCCTGCGCAAGATCGGCCGGCTCGCTGCCGCCCAGCTGCAGGGCGACCGGATGCTCGGCGGCGTCGAAATCCAGGTGGCGCGGCACATCGCCGTGCAGCAGCGCGCCGGTCGTCACCATTTCGGTGTACAACCAGGTGTGCTGCGACAACAGGCGATGGAAGTAGCGGCAATGACGGTCAGTCCAGTCCATCATCGGCGCCACGGAAATTCTGCGACCCGGGTATTTCAATGCGTGCCTCGTTTTGCTCACCGGCCGTGCGGCGGCTGCGCCGGCGCAAGCCCCGCCTCCCGGCTGAAGGTCGCGATTTTACCACCGGCGCCCTCGGCGCGCAGGGTGCCGGGCGCCGTCAGCCAAACCGCAGCGGCAAGCCGACCCGCGCCTCCAGTTCGGCCGCGGCAAGGCCGCTGAAATTGTCGATCACGTGCACCCCGTCGGGTTTCAGATCGAATACCGCCAGATCGGTGTACACGCGCGAGACGCAGCCAATGCCGGTCAGCGGATAGGTACACTGTTCGACCAGCTTGCTGCGACCCTCCCTGGTCAACAGATCCATCATCACGAAGACGTGCTTGGCGCCGATGGCCAGATCCATCGCCCCGCCCACCGCCGGAATCGCGTCCGGCGCCCCGGTGTGCCAATTGGCCAGGTCGCCGCGACGCGACACCTGGAACGCGCCCAACACACAGATATCGAGGTGCCCGCCGCGCATCATCGCAAACGAATCGGCGTGGTGGAAATAGGCGCCGCCCGGCAGCAGCGTCACCGGCTGCTTGCCGGCATTGATGAGATCGCCATCCTCCTCGCCCGGGGCGGGCGCCGGCCCCATGCCGAGCACGCCGTTCTCGCTGTGCAACAGGATTTCGCGGTCTTTGGGCAAATGGTTTGCCACCAGTGTCGGCAAACCGATACCGAGATTGACGTAAGCCCCCTCCGGAATGTCCTGGGCGACACGGGCGGCAATCTGATCACGACTGAGCTTGTTCATCGGAATTCCTTGTTCGGTCTGGCCGATGCTAGGCCGCCAGCGCGACGGGGGCAGCGACCCGCACCACGCGCTGCACGAAAATGCCCGGCGTGACGATCGCCTCCGGATCGAGCTCGCCCAGCGCGACCACCTCGCGCACCGACGCGATGGTGGTCCTGGCGGCGGTGGCCATGATCGGACCGAAGTTGCGCGCGGTCTTGCGATACACCAGGTTGCCCCAGCGGTCGGCGCGCTCGGCTTTGATCAGCGCGAAATCGGCGTGGATCGGATACTCCAGTATGTAATCGCGTCCGTCGATATGACGGGTTTCCTTGCCTTCGGCCAGCTCGGTGCCAAAACCGGTCGGCGTGAAGAAGGCGCCGATGCCGGCGCCGGCCGCACGAATGCGCTCGGCCAAATTGCCTTGCGGCACCAGCTCCAGCTCGATGTCGCCGGCGCGGAACAGCGCGTCGAACACTTGCGAATCGGTCTGGCGAGGAAACGAGCAAATAATCTTGCGCACGCGGCGCGCCTGCAGCAGCGCGGCCAACCCGGTGGTACCGTTGCCGGCGTTGTTATTGACGATGGTGAGATCCCTGGCGCCTTGCGCCAGCAGCGCGTCGATCAGCTCGACCGGTTGCCCGGCCGTGCCGAAGCCGCCGATCATGACCGTCGCGCCATCGTGCACCCCCGCCAGCGCCTCGGCGAGGTCTTCAACTATCTTGGAAATCATGCCGTCATCCGCCTCACGAAGAGAGAGCCGCCGCGCTCATCGCGCGGCGGGTCGTGCAACTCAAACGCGTTCGATCACCATCGCAATGCCCTGCCCCACACCGATGCACATCGTGCACAGCGCCAGGCGGCCGCCGGTGCGGTGCAATTGGTACAGAGCGGTGGTCACCAGCCGCGCGCCGCTCATGCCCAGCGGGTGGCCCAGCGCGATCGCCCCACCGTTCGGGTTCACGCGAGGGTCGTCGTCGGGCAGCCCGAGCGCGCGCAGCACCGCCAGTCCCTGGGCCGCAAACGCCTCATTCAATTCGATCACATCGATCTGCTCGAGGCTCAGCCCCAGCCGCTGCAGCAGCTTTTGCGACGCGGGGGCCGGGCCCATGCCCATGATGCGCGGCGCCACGCCGGCGGTGGCCACGCCCAGCACGCGCGCCTTCGGGCTCAGGCCCAGGCGCGCGGCGGTGGCCTCGTTGGCCAGCAGCAGCGCTGCGGCACCGTCGTTCACGCCCGAGGCGTTGCCGGCGGTCACCGTGCCGGCGGGCGAGACCACGCCGCGCAGCTTGGCCAGCGCCTCGAGAGTGGTCGCGCGCGGGTGCTCGTCGCGCGAGACCAGCAGCGGCTCGCCCTTTTTCTGGGCAATGCTCACCGGCGTGATTTCCTCGTCCAGCACGCCGTTGGCCTGCGCCTTGGCAGCCTTTTCCTGGCTGCGCAGCGCGAACAGGTCCTGATCGGCACGGCTGATATTGAATTCGGTGGCCACGTTCTCGGCGGTCTCGGGCATCGAGTCCACCCCATACTGCGCCTTCATCCGCGGATTG
Source organism: Pandoraea thiooxydans (assembly GCF_001931675.1). Classification (NCBI taxonomy): domain Bacteria; kingdom Pseudomonadati; phylum Pseudomonadota; class Betaproteobacteria; order Burkholderiales; family Burkholderiaceae; genus Pandoraea; species Pandoraea thiooxydans. The sequence goes on from NZ_CP014839.1 coordinate 2,450,936, forward strand.
ACGAAACGCCAGCCAATGGTGGTATCGAAAATTTCCGCCTGACGGGCAAACGGCGTGGCCGACTTGCCCAGCACGAAAGGCGCCCGGCTCATGCTCTCGACGCCGCCGGCGAGCATCAGCCCCGCCTCGCCGGATTTGATCGCCCGCGCGGCGACGCCCAGCGCATCCATGCCCGAGCCGCACAGCCGGTTGATGGTGGCGCCCGGCACACTCTCGGGCAAGCCGGCCAGTAGCGCAGACATGCGCGCAACATTACGGTTATCTTCCCCGGCCTGGTTGGCGCAGCCGTAAATCACATCGTCGATCGCGCTCCAGTCGAGCCCCGGGTGACGCTCCATCAAAGCCTTGAGGGGCACCGCGCCCAGGTCGTCGGCGCGCACCGAAGACAGGCTGCCGCCGTAACGGCCGATAGGGGTCCGAATGGCATCACAAATGAAAGCGTCGATCATTGCGTCTCCTGACTCGAAAGGATTTTTACAAAGGGATGGTATTCGCCCGAGCAATATGTTCTAATTGCGAACATAAGTTCTATTAGCGAATATTCGCAAAGCAGCGCCAACTTGTCAAGTTGAATGGCATGGGGCGATATGCGACGATTCGCGCTTATTTGCTTCTTGCCGGAAACCCACACCCATGACCGAAGGCAACCGCCCTGCACCGAGCGACAGTTACGTCCAGTCGTTTGCGCGCGGGCTTTCCGTGATTCAGGCGTTCGGCGCCGAGCGCCCGCAAATGACGCTCTCCGAAGTCGCCGCGCACACTGGCCTGACGCGCGCCGGCGCGCGCCGCATCCTGCTCACGCTCGAGCAGCTCGGCTATGTGCGCAGCGAGGAGCGCAGGTTCTTTCTCACGCCGAAAATCCTCGATCTTGGCTACGCGTATCTTTCCGGTACCCCGCTGTGGGATCTGGCAACACCTTTCATGGAAGAAGTGGCCAACACGACGCACGAGTCGTGCTCGATCTCGGTACTCGACGGGCTGGAAATCGTCTACATCCTGCGCATCGCCACGCACAAGATCATGACCGTCAACCTGTCGGTCGGCAGCCGCCTGCCGGCATGGGTCACGTCGATGGGACGAGTGATGCTGGGCGGCCTCGCGCCCGCCGCGCGCGACGACATCCTTGCGCGCAGCACGATCGTCGCGCATACGCCTCACACGCTGACCGATCCGGCCGAAATCCGCCAGGCGATCGCGACCGCGCAGGCCCAGGGCTATGCGTTCGTGGCCGAAGAACTGGAAGCCGGGCTGCAATCGATCGCCGTGCCGATTTTCGATCGCAACCGGCGCATCATCGCCGCCATGAACGTCAGCGGGCACGCCAGCCGCAACAGCCGCGAGCAAATGCTCAATGAATTCCTGCCGTGCCTGAAGCAGGCGGCCGAGCGCCTGAGCGCGACGCTGCAGCGCCGCTAGGCGGCGGGGCGACTTGCCCCGGTGCCGGCGCGGGACGGGAGACCGAGAATCCGGTGTTGGCAGTAGCGCACGAAATAGCGGCGGGCGTCGATCTCCTGGCAGCGCCGACGTCCGGCCACGATAACCGCTGAGCGCGGTGCGGGGGTACCCATTCGGCATACCAATGCGCCGGACCGAATGATGCAGGCCGGATAAACCGCCGAATCGAATTTTCGAGCGCTCACCTTCTTCTCCTGTCTCCCATCCTATCCAGAGCAAGTCACGTGCCCGGCAGGGCAACTCATTGATTTATCGAGCGTTCGAAAAAACCTGGCGGCGTGCGGGCGGCGCGGGCGGCGCAAACTGTTTCACGCCTGATACACGCCGCCGGCGCAAGCGGGCAACACAACGCCGAGTGTGCCGCCCGTGCGGCCCACGAATTACTTCAGCTCGGGGAAATCCTCTTCCCAGAACTCTTGCGGCCGGCGACCGGCATCGCCCCGGTTTTCCTCGGCGCGGCGCAGCTCCACGCGGCGGATCTTGCCGGAGATGGTCTTGGGCAGTTCGCAGAATTCCAGCCGGCGAACGCGCTTGTAGGGAGCCAGTTGAGCGCGCGCGAATTTGAGGATATCGAGCGCCAGTTCGCGGCTCGGCGTAAAGCCCGCGCGCAGCGCGACATACGCCTTCGGCACCGACAGGCGCAGCGGATCGGGGCTGGGCACCACGCCGGTCTCGGCAACCGCAGGATGCTTGATCAGTTCGCTCTCCAACTCGAACGGGCTGATGCGGTAATCCGACGCCTTGAACACATCGTCCGCGCGGCCCACGTAGGTGAAGTAACCGCTGTCGTCGCACATCGCCACGTCGCCCGTGTGATAGTGTCCGTCGCGCATCACCTCGCGATTCTTGCCCTCGTCGCCCTCGTAGCCAAGCATCAGTCCGGTCGGACGCTGCGCCAGCGACAGCGCGATCTCCCCCTCCTGCACCGGGTGGCCGTCGTGATCGAGCAGCGCCACACGGTAACCCGGCATCGGCCGCCCCATCGACCCCGGCTTGATCGGCTGCCCCGGCGAATTGCCGATCTGGCAGCACGTTTCGGTCTGCCCATAGCCGTCGCGAATCGTAATGTTCCAGGCCCGCCGCACCTGATCGATCACCTCCGGGTTGAGCGGCTCGCCGGCGCCGACCAGCTCGCGCAGCTTGACCGGATAGCTCGCCAGATCCTCCTGAATCAGCATGCGCCACACGGTGGGCGGCGCGCACAGCGTGGTCACCTCGCAGCGGCAAATCGTGTCGAGCACCGCCTTCGCATTGAAGCGCGCAAAGTTGTAAATAAAGATCGTCGCCCCGGCGATCCATGGCGCGAAGAAACAGCTCCAGGCGTGCTTGGCCCAGCCTGGCGAGCTGATATTCCAATGCACGTCGCCCGGCTGCAGGCCGATAAAGTACATCGTCGTCAAATGCCCGACCGGATAGCTCTGGTGGCTATGCAATACCAGCTTCGGCTTGGACGTCGTGCCCGAGGTGAAATACAGCAGCAGCGGATCGTCTGCCATCGTCTTGCCGCTCGGCTCGAACGCCTCGCCCGCCTCATACGCATCGGCAAAGCGCAGCCAGCCGGGCGCCTCGCCGCCCACGCACAGCCGCGTCAGGCCCGACGGCAATTGCGCGAACTTGGCCGTCTCCGCGACGGTCGTCACGATATGCTTGACCTGCCCGCGCGTGAGGCGGTCGGCCAGATCCTCGGGTGTGAGCAGCGTCGTGGCCGGAATCATCACCGCGCCCAGCTTGATGCAGGCGAGCATCAAATCCCACAGCTCGACCTGGTTAGGAATCATGATCAACACCCGGTCGCCGCGCGCCACGCCCTGCTGGCGCAGGAAATTCGCCACGCGATTCGAGCGCGCCGACATCTCGGCATAGGTAAGCTTGCGCTCGCTACCGTCCTCCTCCACCACCCATAGCGCCAGCGTATCGTTGCCGCGCGCCTGCACATCGAAAAAGTCCAACGCCCAGTTGAATTCCTTCAACACCGGCCAGCGAAAATCCCGATACGCCACCTCATACTGCTCGCGATGCGCCTGCAGAAAATCCCTGGCCTGCAAAAAGGTCTGCGTCAATGCCACGTTCGTCTCCCGTTCGCTTATTCCGACTTGGTCGCTACATTATGCGGAGCCCCCCGTCCGGCCGTCATCCGGGATAACCAGCACCGCCGGGCGTCGGCCGGCATGCTCGAATAAATTATTGGCAAGACCCGTGTCTCTTGCGCAGAAGCTCTGCTATAATCTTGCGTTCTCGGGGCGTAGCGCAGCCTGGTAGCGTACCTGCATGGGGTGCAGGTGGTCGGAGGTTCAAATCCTCTCGCCCCGACCAAGAAAATCAAAGGGTTACAGATTCATGTCTGTAACCCTTTGTTCATTTCCGTGTGGCGCTGCGTTTGCCCCACACAAGCTTCACCGAAGCATTGCATCGGCGAGATTCAGGTGCGAGCGGGAAGGCTCGAAACCGAGCTCGCTCTCTCTGAGAGCACGGCGATGACAACCGATTGCCAATCCTGCCGGCCGCCCGCGCAATGCATCGCGCCGATCACTCCGGCGGTGAATAAGTGGCGACACAACCGCCCCGGACAAGTCTGTCATGCCGTCACAACAAACCAGAATTCCGCATCTGTGCCGTCATAGCTGACCGTGCTGCCGCGTCGCAGCTCGACGACGTCGCCAGCAAACGCCGTCAGGCACGACCCATCGTCGAGCGTCAGACGCAACTCACCGGAGCGAACCAGGATGATTTCGTCATAGTCCAACCTCTTCGCGGGCGCCCGCAACTCATGACATCGTCCGATACCTGCCAATAGCGGAGCGCCGTCGCCAGCCGGAATTGCCCAGGCGATTTCGGCCTTGCCGCTTTGGCTACCCTCACGTGCCACGAAGCTGAGGCTATCACCGCTGACTACACGAGCTTTGACGATCGTCTGCATAAATTTCCTATGATTGATGAGTGAAACGCGACGCGGCCATCAAGCTTCCTCGCGCCCCGCGACTTTCTGCCACGCCATGTTCAAGCGCACGCCAGCATCCAGCACTGGCCGAGGCGGCAGCCAAGCGGCACGCTCCTGCGCATGGTAAGCGCGCAGAATTTCGCTATCCACGCCGCTCGCCAGATCGGCAATCGCCAGTCCCGCCGCGGTGTGGCGCACGATGCCGACGCCATTGCAGCACGCGAGCGCCCACAAATGCTCGCTGACGCGACCAAACAGAGGAGCGTGGTTACGCGAAATGCTGAGCCAGCCCATCCAGAAATGCCCGATGTTCAATTTGCCCAATTGCGGAAATCGGCGCATCAGCATATCGAGATGACGCTTTCGTGCGCGATCTCGAGTTGCGTCGTCGCAGCGCAGATCGGGCGAGTACTCGAACCCGTGGCGCAACAACAAACGGCCATCGGGCGTAAGACGTATCGTTGGACCGACCACGCCGTTGGCCGGCGTTGCCCCCCAAACAAACTCGGCGCCCAGCAGAGCGCGCTTTCGCGCATCAAGCGGCTCCGTCAAACTGGCAAACAGGACGATCGGCAATTGGCGGTTTCGATACACACCGAACTGTGCGGAAAACGCATTGACAGTCAAGACTGCGCGAGCCGCGACAATTCGGCCCGCCGGCGTTTTCACGCTGGGCTTTGCGCCGTGCAAATCATGCTCAATCACCGGCGATCGCTCGAACAGCCGAACATTGCCCGGCAGCGTATCGGCCAGGCCGCGAGACAGCGCTGCCGGATTGACCAATGCAGTGCCTGGGGTGTAGATCGCCCAGCCGTAGTAATCGGTTCCCAAGCGCTCGGCGAGTGCCTGCCGATCGAGAATCTCGTGCGGCTCCTCCCATTGCCGCAGCGCGTGAGCGTAAGGTGCCAGCACGGTGCGACGCGCCCGCTCGCCAACCGCGACGTGGTAGCGGCCGCAATCTTGCCAGTCACAGTCAATGTGATATGTCCGGACGATTTGACGCAACCTGTCCTGTGCCTGCCGCCCCATGCGGATCTCCCGTTTCGCACCGGCCACCGTCTGCGCATGGCCGCCGGCCGAATGCGGCAGATCGATCGCGAAGCCCGAGTTGCGACCCGAGGCATTTTCACCAACTTCGCCCGCATCCACCAAGGCGATTGATTCATCAGGATGATGCTCGGCCAGTTGGCGCGCGGTTGCCAGTCCTGCATAGCCGGCCCCAACAACCAGCCAGTCGAAATGATTTTCGCCCCTCAATTCGGGCTGCGGCACGCGCGATGGAAGAATCGCCGACCATCCGTTGGTCCGGTCTTCTTGCGGCAGAGTGTGAATTTTGTTCATGACGCGAGCACTTCTCAAACCTGGGCCTCTTCCGCCACGCATCTTGTGGCTTTGGCAACCTTCATGCGAAAGGCCGCATAGACCACGGCAAGCCAAACGGGCATCGCATACGCAGAGACCCTGATACCGGGTGTGAGCAGCATGACCCATACGACGCCGGCCAGAAATACCAGGCAGAGATAGTTGCTGGCCGGGCTACCCAACGCGCGAAAGGACGTCTTGTGGCCGAGCGCTTGCATGCTTCGGCGAAATTTCAGATGTGCCACGATGATGGTGATCCATATAAAGATCAGCGACGCAGTGATGAGCGAAATCAGTAATTCGATCACTCCGTTGGGCATCACGTAATTCAGCAGCACGCACAGCGCCGTTAGCGCGCCTGGCAATGCGATAGCCTCGGTCGGAACCCCTCGCCGGTTGACTCGCATGAGACGGCGCGGAGCGCTCCCTTGCTGCGCCATGCCGTAAAGCAGACGGCTGTTGCAGTAGACCATGCCGTTATAGACCGACAGTGTCGCCGTCAAAATGACGAAGTTGAGAATATCCGCTGTGAACTTGAAGTCCAGTACGGAGAAAATCATCACGAACGGGCTGTTGCTGTAGGTACCACCGCCTGCTCGAAGCGACGCGAGCAGTTGCGTCCATGGCGTCAAGCACAGCATCACGAACATCGAGCCTATATAGAAAATCAGAACCCGGAAAATGACCTGATTGATGGCCCTTGGAATCGTCTTGCCGGGCTCGGCCGTTTCCGCTGCCGTGAAGCCGAGCATCTCGAGCCCTCCGAAAGAAAATACGATAAAAGGCATCGCCATGGCCAAGCCGCGCACACCGTTGGGGAAGAAGCCTCCCGCTCGCCAGAGATTGCCGATCGCCGCCGCACTCCCTCCAGCGCCTGAAACCAGCAGCAGTCCACCAAACACGATCATGGCGACAACCGCGGCAATCTTTATCATGGCGAACCAGAATTCGGTTTCACCATACAGACGCACACTCACGAAGTTCATGCCGTTGATCATGAGAAAAAAGATGGCGGCGACAACCCAGGTCGGGATTGACGGCCACCAGAACTGGACAAACTTGCCGGCCGCGGTAAGCTCGAGCATGCCAACCAGAATGTAGAGCACACAACAGTTCCAGCCCGAGAAGAAACCGGCGAACTCACCCCAATACTTCCCGGCGAAATGGCTGAACGAACTCGACACCGGCGTCTCCACGAGCATCTCGCCCAAAAAGCGCATGATCAAAAATGCGATTACGCCGCCAATCGCGTACCCCAGCAACATCGACGGACCGGCCAGCGCGAGCACGCCCGCCGATCCCAGGAAAAGCCCTGTGCCGATCGTGCCGCCCAAGGCAATCAGTTGAATGTGCCGGTTGGCCAGCTTCCGCTTTAGGCTATCGGGCCTATGCTCTTGCTCGCTCATGTCGTACTCCTCCTTGATATCGATTCGCAAACAACTTGTCTCTTTACGTTTGCTTTATTAAAAACAAACATTAATTAATTAATGTAATTTAAGAATAAATAAGAAGCACCCCGGCCCAGTCACAGGACGGCACATTTAGGCAAGCGCCACCTGGCTGCATCACTTGGCTCCCGATCATGGCAGGAAGTATAGGCAAGTGCCTCCGCATAAACAATAAAAATTTATTGTTTATTATTTGTGGTATACCCTAGGGCGAATTCACGCTAAATGCGGGCTTGGGTGGCCTACAGAGGGACATTGAAAAACCAAGGGCCTCCCTCGAACCGAGGTCGGATTGACGTCATGAATACTGTCATCAAGAAAGAAGCCTCACGCCCACGGCCGGCGCGCCGAACTCAAGAGCAGCGCAGCGACACCACACGCCAGCAGATCATTCAGTCAGCACTGACCCTGCTCCGCGAGAAAGGGGTGCGCGGCGCGAACTTGCAGGAAATTGCGCGAGGCGCGCAGGTCACGCTCGGAGCCCTTCAACACCACTTCCCCAATCGTCAGATCTTGATGGAGAGACTGATCGATGAAGTGATGTCGCCGCTGTCCGACCAAGGGGCCGTCTGGCCATCTGCATCGCTGCCGCTAGCGCAGAGGGCCAGCGCCTTCGTCCGGACGGCATGGCAAACAATGTATGGGATTCCAAGCTATGTCGCCGCCTGGAGCCTGTTTTTTGGCTGCAAGGCCTCGCCCGAGCTATTCGAGCGCATCAACGCGAACCGTGTTCGAGCCGATCCGGAATTCTTCAGACGTTTCCTCGAGCACTTCCCGGAAATTGCCGCATATCATCCGAATCCGGAACAGTTCGGAGGATTTGTGTTCGCCAGTCTCCGGGGCATGGGGATATTCAATCTTTTCCCCATCTCAAAAAAAGAGATCGACGGCCAATTGAATATCCTCGTTCAGGTCATCGTGCAGGCGGGCACCACCGGCCTCGGTAGCAGGAGTCAGAAACAAAAGAAAGACACCGGGCGCAGATGAACGCGCGATGGCAATCACCCGCGTCGCGACCTGCCACCCCACCGCACCAAATCACGCCGACATCGCCTGTTCGCGATCATGTCCCGGCGCGGCGACGCGCACCCGGTTGCGCCCGGCGTGCTTGGCCGCATAAAGCGCAATATCGGCCGAGCCGATCAGCGCTTCCGGGGTGCCCGCGCCTTCGCGCATGGCCAGGCCGACGCTGATCGTCACGCTCGCCGGGCGGCCGTCCACGACGAACTGCAGGTGCTGTACCGCATCGCGCAGCCTGTCCGCGGTTTGCGTAGCGTCATCCATCGCCGCCTGCGTCAGCAGCACGGCAAACTCCTCGCCGCCGAAGCGCGCCAGCAGGTCGTCGCTGCGCAAATTTGCCGCCAGGCACTTCGCCACATGGCAAAGGCACGCGTCGCCGGCAAGGTGCCCATAGCGGTCATTGAACGCCTTGAACCGGTCGATATCGACCAGCAGCAGCGCGCCGGCCGCGCCTGGCGCGGCAGCCAGCTCGGCGAGCGCTTCGTCCAGTCGCCGCCGGTTAGCGACGCCGGTCAGGGCGTCCGTGTAGGACAGATCGGTGAGCGCCGCATTTTGCACCTCGAGAGCCTCGCTGCGCAGGCGATCCAGCAGCCGGTGCAAATAGATCCGGCGCGAAGCGCGCTCGTAGGCATGCGCACCAACCAGCGACGGCAGCAGCAGCGTCATCATGAAGCCGATCAGGAATACGGCGTCGCCGGGCCGGATCTCGGGCCGGCTTACCAGGACCAGCGCAAAGACGGCCAGATTGACCACGAAAAACCCCAAGGTCTGGGCAAAGCGCAAGCGCACGAAAACCAGCACGAAGCTCGCCGGCGGAATCGCCAGCAGAAAATCCCGCATTGTCGCCGGCGCCGGCTTGGCGGTGATAACGAGCATCGCCGCCGTGCTGCAGATCAGTCCGCACGCCAGCAGCCCGTTCTCGCGCGTGGTGACGGCGTTTTTGCTGCGCAAGCCGAAGTGAAGGATAAGCAGGACCGCCGTGCAGGCGCCGCCCAACTGAATCGCGACGCTCCTCCAGTCGGGGTCGGGAATGACGGTCAGGTTCAGCAATATGCCGAGACAGAAATAACCGGTTACGCCCCACCAGACAATGGTGCGGATCTCGTGCAGACGCTCCGCGCCGATGTCGTCCCAATAGCGCTTTTCCAGCGCATCGGGAAACGCCAGCCGAAAGCCGGTTCGGCCCAGCTCCGACTCGGCCAGCAAATCCAGGCGCGGCGCCTGTCCCCGTTGAGTAGCACCGGAGTGCTTCATTCGATCTACCACCTTATATGCCGGCCGTTGGATCCAAGCGCAAAAAATACCGGAATCGCCGCGATCTGGCGGCTCGCTTCACACCCGCGATCGCTTATGGCCGTTTTTAGTAATGGTCAGTAGCATACCTCACGTCCGGTGGCGCGTGCGGCGATCTGCCTGATCGGCGATCGAGCGAACGACCCTGGCCGGATTGCCGGCAACCAGGGTGTTCGGCGCAACGTCCCGGGTGACGACCGATCCGGCCGCCACGACCGAGTTCTCGCCGACCGTGACGCCGCCGATAATGGTCGCGCCGGCGGCAATCCAGACGTTCCGCTCGATCGTGATGGGTTTTGCAATGACGCCATTGCGCCGCTGGGCGGGCTCGATGGGATGACCGGAGGTAATGAGGCTCACGTTCGGCCCGATCATGACATCGTCGGCAATAGCGAGCCCGCCAAGATCATAAAAAGTGCAATTCTGATTGATGAAGACATTGCGCCCGACACGGATATCGACGCCGCCGCTCGTATAGAACGGCGGAATCAATAGAAAGCTCTCGTCCACCGGCTTGCCGATCAGGTCGCCGAACAGGGCTCTGACCTCGTCGGCGTCGTTGAATGTCAGGCGGTTGAGCGCGGCGGTGATCGCCACCGCTCGTTTGACATTGGCCAGCATGGCCGCCGATTCGGGCGTTCCGCGGGGAATTGTCCTGGTGCGATCGTCGTTGGCCATGCGTTTCTCAGCTCCATCAACGCGCCTGCGGCGAGCGGCGACAAATGGCTTGGTCAGTTGTCCAGGCACTGGCGCAATATGCGCGCCAGACGTCCGGCTTGCGCCGCATCGGCGACGTTCGCGAAGCCTATCACGAGGCCGCGCCTGGCGCGCCGCGCGCGGCTATTGGCATACCAGATCGAAAGCGGCAGCACCCCAAGGCCCGCGTCGCGCGCGCGTGCTGCGACCGCGACGTCGTCCACCTGCGCGTGCGAGCCGGCGGCGAACTGCACCGCGAACTGAATTCCGCCGCACGGCAAGTCGACCATCAGCCGCGGCCCGAACTCCTTTTCCAGTGCACGCACGATCAGCATGCGCCGCTGCGAGTAAAGGGCTCGCATCCGCTTCAGATGCCGCGCAAAATGCCCGTTCACCATGAAGTCCGCCACGGCTGCCTGCAAGAGCGTCGGCGAGCCGGCGTTCATGCTGTGCGCCACGCGCGCGACCCGTTCCACGGCCCGTTCGGGCACTACCGCGTATGCCAGCCGCAAGCCGGGAAACATCACCTTGCTGAACGTGCCGCAATAAATCACCCGATCGCGCCGGTCGAGGCTCTTCAAGGCCGGCAGCGGCCGGCCCGAGTAGCGAAATTCGCTGTCGTAGTCGTCTTCGATGATCCAGCCGGACGCCTTCTGCGCCCAATCCAGCAGCGCCGCGCGCCTGGCCAGCGAGAGGGTCACCCCGAGCGGGCTCTGATGCGAGGGTGTCACCAGCGCGAAACGCGCCTGCGGATCCAGCCGCATACCTTGCTCGACGTCGATCCCTTCTTCGTCGACCGGCACCGGCACCAGCTGCATGCCAGCCTCGATCAGAAAGTTGCGCGCCAGCAGATAACCGGGATCCTCCATCCACAGGCGATCGTTCGAGCGCGCAAGACTGCGCAACACCAGTTCGAGTGTGGCCCGATACCCGCTGGTTACGAACACCTGCTCGGGCAGGCAGGTCACGCCGCGCGACAGCCCGAGATAAGTGGCGATATGCTCGCGCAGCGGCCGATAGCCGGCCGGATCGGGGTAAGCGAGCATCGCCTGCGCGCCGCCGCGCGCATGGTGCGACACAAGCCGGTTCCACACCTTGCGCGGAAAAACATCGAGCCCCGGCAGCCCGGGCTGCAACGGCCTCGGCTCGCCGCTCATGGCCACGGCAATGGGCGTTCGGCGCGCAGCGGCCTGACCGCCACTCGACACGTCGGGTGCCTGGTCTTCCTCGGTGCCGCGCCAGGCCAGCTCCGCCGCCGGCACCGGCTCGCGCGTCGAACGCGGCAACGACGCCGGCAGCGACGACGAAACGAACGTGCCCGCCGCGCCGCGCATCTGCAGGTAGCCCTCGTCGACCAGAATCGTATAGGCCAGCTCCACCGTGCCGCGCGCCGCGTTCAACTGGGCGGCCAGCGCGCGCAGCGCGGGAACACGATCGCCGGGGCGCAAATGCCCGGCGGCGATCGCCGTCTTGAAACGCTCGCAGATCTGCAAATAGATCGGCAGAGGTTGCCCTCGATCTATTTCGATGGTCAATGTGGGAGGAGGCACGGTCATGGCGGTTTCTCGGGCAACGGACGGCAAGCACATCATGGACCAGTCGAATCGATAAAACTTGGCACTTACGACTGGGTCATGATGTTCCCATAATAGCCTCATGCGATGCACCGGCGGCGATGGCTTGAACGAGATGCCGAGTCCGCCGGATTCATTCGAGCGTTCCCTTCCTTTATCTGGAGAATCTGTCATGAAAATCGTCGTCATCGGTGGTTCCGGCCTGATCGGATCGCGTCTGGTCAAGCTGCTTGGCGAGGCTGGCCACGAGGCGCTCGCCGCGTCGCCGCGTAACGGTGTCAATAGCGTGACGGGCGAAGGCCTGAGCGAGGCGCTGGCCGGCGCCGAAGTCGTCGTGGACGTGACGAATGCGCCGTCATGGGAGCCCCAGGCAGTACTCGATTTTTTCCGTGCGTCGGCGCGCAATCTGGGCAAGAGCGAAGTGGCCGCCGGCGTGCGCCATCACGTCGCCCTGTCCATCGTCGGCTGCGACCGCACGCCGGACAATGCGTACTTCGCCGCCAAGGTCGCGCAGGAAGAGGCGATCGCGGCGGCCGGCGTGCCGCACACCATCGTGCGTGCGACCCAGTTCATGGAGTTCATCGGCGGCATCGCCGATTTCAGCACGGTCGACGGCACGGTGCGCCTGGGCGACGGACTGTTTCAGCCGATCGCGGCGGACGACGTCGCGTCGATGCTCGCGCAGATCGCGCTGTGCCCGCCGCAAAACGGCATCGTCGAGATTGCCGGCCCGGACCGCGCCTCCTTTGCCGAGATCATGACGCGTTATTTGAGAGCCACGGGCGACGCGCGACCGGTGGTGACCGATTCCGAGGCGCGCTACTACGGCGGCCTGGTCGAGCAGCAATCGCTCGTTCCGTTGGGCGATGCGCGAATCGGCCGCATCGCCCTCGACGGATGGCTGGCGCAAGCTACCCGATAAGCCGCCAGGAGCCTGGCAGGGATCAGCGCACAAGTCCTTGAAGAAAATCCGGCACCGGGTATCCGATCGAGACGAGATATGCCGCCATCGCACCGGCCACCTTGCGCACGGCCGGGCGGGCCGTCATCCGCTCGCGCCAGGCCAGCAGGTTGGGCGTCTGCGCCGTCATCGGCGCTCCCTTGCGCGCCCCGAACAGTTGCGCCATATAAAAGGCAATGTCGGCGTACGAATAGCTCCCGGCCAGAAATTCCCGATTGCCGATCACCCGTTCCATGTACCGATAGCATTGCGACGCGCCCTCGCGCGCGGCCCGCGCCGCGGGGTCATCCGGCATGGCTTCAAGGCCCATCAGCCGGATAATGTGCGGGAAGTAGATCTCATCGGAAGTATGCTCAAGCTGGCGCGCCATCGCGCGCACCCTGGCATCGGCCGGCCATAACGGCGTATCGGGCTGCAGGTCTTCAAGGTATTCGAAGATTTGCGTGGAATCGAAGATCTCCAGCGTTCCGTCGATCAACACCGGCACCTGACGCTTCGGGTTGATCCGCAATACATCGGGATGCTTCGGCTCGTAACCGCGCTGCGGATCGAACGGCGCCATCACCAGCTCGAAGTCGATGCCTTTCTCATGCGCCGCTATCTCCACCTTGGCGCCGAACATGCTCAGCGGGCCGGAAATGATTCTCATGGGTCGCTCCTCCCTGGATGTCATGCGCGACAATCTCCACCCGCATCCCGGCTCGACAGGAATCGAACTGCCCGGGCGTCCCGTCGGCCGTCACGCTGTTTGCCTCGATGGGGGATGTCGACAATAATAGGATCGTTAACATGACATCTTGTGTCATGTATTTTTACGACCATATCCTTGATGAAAGCCAGCCGCCTTTTATCGATCATGATGATGCTCCAGGCGCGCGGGCGCATGACCGCCCCGGCATTGGCGCAGGCGCTGGAGGTTTCCGAGCGCACCATCCTGCGCGACATCGATCAGCTCTCCAACGCTGGCGTGCCGATCTGGAGCGATCGCGGCCGCAACGGCGGATTTCAATTACGCGAGGGTTGGCGCACCGAGCTCACCGGCCTGACCGAACGCGAAGCTCATGCGCTCTTTCTGGCGGGCCTGCCCGAGCCGGCCACGGCGCTGGGGCTGGACGCCATCGCGGCCTCGGCGCGGCTCAAAATGATTGCCAGTCTGCCGCCCGAATCGCGCGAGCAGGCCGACCGCGTCGCCAGCCGGCTTTATATCGATACCGTGGACTGGTACCGCGCGCAGGAAACGCCGCCGCTGCTGCGCGAGGTCGCCGATGCCGTCTGGGGCGCGTACCGCATCGAAGTGAGGTACGAAAGCTGGCGCGGCATGTCTCGCCGCGAACTCGAGCCGCTTGGCCTGGTGCTCAAGGGCGGCGCCTGGTACCTGGTCGCCAGGGTCGCGGGCCGGCCCGGCGCACTGACCTTCCGGCTGGCGAATATTCACGAACTCAAAAGTTCGGGGCGCCGCTTCAAGCGTCCTGCGCGGTTCGATCTGGCCGGGCACTGGCGTGAAGCGATGCATCGATACGAGGCCGATCTTTATCGCCTGACGGCACACATCGCCGTGTCGCCACGCGGCGAAAAATGGTTGCTCAACGAGCGCATCAAGACCCTGCCCGTCGCGCGGGATGCGTGGAGCCCGGAAGTGCCGGCAGGTTGGCAAGCGCTTTCGATGCCCATCGAATCCATCGAGCATGGCGTGCGCAAGCTGCTCGGCTACGCCAGCGAGGTAAAGGTCATCGGGCCGCCAGCGCTCAAGCACAAGCTCATCGAAGCGCTGTCGCGAGTGAATGACTTGTATCGACAAGCGCACGAATCCGACGAGCAATGATCTCGAGTCGCGCCAATATCGGCCGACCGTTCAATCGAGTCACCTCCCGAGGCGACCAAGGGGACCCCGAAGCAGGCGCGCGAAACCCGATTCACGTCGGCTCAGCCCCACCGCTTGACCGATCCTCTGCCCGCTCTCGCTCCACACGCCTGCATCTGCTGGCGAAATATATATACAGTTTATCTGTACAGATAAACTGTATATATGCTACATTCCCGCCATGAGCACACTACCCAGCCAATCCGACGCTTCTGCGTCGACCGCCCTGGCCGGCGAATTGCGCATTTGCGTGAGCAAGCTGATTCGGCGCTTGCGCGAGCAGGCCAATGCGGGCGACTTCACCTCCTCCCAGCGATCGGTGCTGCTGCGCCTCGATCGCGACGGCCCCGCCACCGTTTCCGCGCTGGCGCGGGCCGAGAGCGTGCGCCCGCAGTCGATGCGGGTCACGGTGGCCAGCCTGGAGGCGATGGGCGCCGTGCGCGGCGAGCCCGATCCGCACGACGGCCGGCAAACGCTGATCGACCTGAGCCCGAAGTTTCGCAAGACCCTCAAGGCCAGCCGCGCCGCGAAGGACGACTGGCTGCTGCACGCACTGCAAGCGCAGCTCTCACCCCAGGAGCAGGCCCAGCTCGCCGCAGCGGTAAAACTGCTGGAGCGGCTCGCCGACTTCTGACGCCCGGCAACCCCTCTCTCACTATCAACATGGCACTTACTTCGCTCGACACCAATACCGCGCTGATCGTCGTCGATCTGCAGCAAGGCATCGTCGGTTATCCCCTCATTCACCCGATCGGCGACATCGTGGCGCGCACCCGTGCGCTGCTCGGCGCATTTCGCCGGCTCGGCCTGCCGGTCGTGCTGGTCAACGTCGCCGGCGGCGCGCCGGGCCGCACCGAGCGGCCCCGCCTGCCGGAGCCGCTCCCGCCCGGCTGGACCGATCTCATCCCCGAGCTCGATCGGCAGCCCGGCGATATCGTCGTGACCAAGCGAACCTGGGGCGCCTTCGCCAGCACCGATCTCGAGCGCCGCCTGAAGGCGCTGGACGTGACCCAGGTGGTCGTCACCGGCGTGGCCACCGGCACCGGCGTCGAGGCGACCGCTCGCCAGGCATACGAACAAGGGTTCAACGTGACGCTGGCTCTGGACGCGATGACCGACACCCGGCCCGAGGCGCACGCGTATAGCATCGCCAACGTCTTTCCCCGGCTGGGCGAGACCGGCACGGCCGAACAGGTCATCGGTCTGCTCGACACACGGAGCGCCTGACCATGCCCTGGCTTGATCTGCTGTCGTGGTGCCTCGGCGGCGCCGCGCTCGCCAACGCCGTGCCGCACTTCGTCAGCGGCATCATGGGCAAGCCGTTTCAGAGCCCGTTCGCCAAGCCGCCCGGAGAGGGTCTTTCATCATCGACGGTGAACCTGCTCTGGGGATTCTTCAATCTATGCGTCGGCTATGTGCTGGTCTGCCGTGTCGGCGACTTCACGCTCAAAAGCACGATGGATGCCGCCGCGCTCGGGCTCGGCATCCTGGTGCTCGGCCTGCCGATGGCGCGGCACTTCGGCCGCTTTCACGGCGGCAACCTGTCGGAGCGCGCCTGAGCATGCCTTCGACTGGCGTCTTTCGTTCGCTGCGAAACTACAACTATCGCGTCTGGGCGGCAGGCGCGCTGGTGTCCAACGTGGGCACGTGGATGCAGCGCACGGCCCAGGACTGGCTGGTGCTCACGCAGCTCACGCGCAACAATGCGTCGGCGGTGGGCATCGTCATGGCACTCCAGTTCGGGCCGCAATTGCTGCTGTTGCCCTGGACCGGTTTCGCCGCCGATCACTTCAATCAGCGCAAGCTGTTGATGGCGACCCAGGCAATCATGGGCGCGCTGGCCATCGCGCTGGGCCTGCTTACCGTCACTGGCCTGGTGCAGCTCTGGCAGGTCTATGTGTTCGCGTTTCTGTTCGGCTGCGCCTCGGCATTCGACGCGCCGGTGCGCCAGACCTTCGTGGGCGAACTGGTGGGCGACGCCGACCTTTCCAATGCCGTGGCGCTCAATTCGATGTCGTTCAACGCCGCGCGCATGCTCGGCCCGGCTGCGGCGGGGCTGGTCATCGCCTCGGTCGGCACCGGCTGGGCGTTTTTGCTCAACGGCGCCAGTTTCGCCGCGGTGCTCGCCTCTTTGTCGCTGTTCCGGGTCGCCGAGCTGCGCCCCAACGTGCGGGCTCACCGCGCCCCGGGCGGCATGCTGGAAGGGTTTCGCTACGTCGCCTCGCGCCCCGACCTCGTGGCGATGCTGGTCATGCTGTTTCTGATCGGCACCTTCGGCCTGAACTTCCCGATCTTCATCTCGACCATGGCCGTGCGCGTGTTTCACACCGACGCGCGCGGCTACGGCGTGCTCTCCTCGATCATGGCCATCGGCACCGTCACCGGCGCGCTGCTTGCCGCGCGGCGCGAGCGGGCGCGCTTCACTTCGCTGCTCACCGGCGCCGCCGTCTTCGGGCTCGGCTGCACGCTGGCGGCCATCGCGCCCAGCTACTGGCTGTTTGCCGGCGCGCTGGCCATCACCGGCGTGGCCACCCTGACCTTCACCAACACGAGCAACAGCCTAATGCAGCTCTCGACCGAGCCCGCCATGCGCGGCCGGGTCATGGCGCTGCGCGTGGGCATCGCACTGGGCTGCACGCCAATCGGCGCGCCTATCGTCGGCTGGGTAGCTGACCATCCCGGCCCGCGCTGGTCGCTCGCGGTCGGCGCGGCGTCGGGTTTCGCCGCCGCGCTGGTCGCCGTCTACGCGATCCGGCGGCAAATGCATTTGCGGCATGTCGAAGGACATGGCGAGGCGGATTGACGCTGATCGGCGTAGCGGCGGCGATAAGCCGGGGCCGGCGTCTTGCACGCTCATCGCACGGCCACTTACAGGGAATAATCTCGCGCAGTCGTCACAAGATTTCTGCTTCTTGCGAGTACTCGTTGCTGGGCAGAGCGCTTTACCACCCCAGCCGCGCGGTTTCTTCAGAACGGCGCGAGGGGTCAGGATGTTCCCGTTCTCGAAAACATTTCTTGAAACACTATTCCCGATTACATATCATCTCAACGAGTTGAGATGAGAAAAATCGCTACTCGGGGTCGACGTCGACTTGTTGACACCTGGCGACCTGCCGACAAAATTCCGGGCCAAAGTGCTCGCGCAGGCGCAGCCGGTATGAGCGGAAATCGACTGCCCGATTATCTCGACCACATATGGCAAGCAGCAATCGCTCGTTCCGCTTGGCGATGCGCGAATCGGCCGCGTCAACCTCGACGGGTGGCTAGCGCAAGAAAAAATCGTAATTGGCGCCCTGCGTGAAACGTCGATCGAGGATGGCTTCCACTACCCCGGCCGGGGTTGCGCGGGCCGTTTGGGTTGCATCCGAAGATCGAACACCTGCCGCGCACGACGACTTCCAGCGCCAAAGCCCCCGCGATACCTGATCGGTCATCGCTTTGGTCACACTATCGTGGTTCGATGTGCTTCCGATGCAAGCTGTGCCCGCTTGCGCACGGCGCCCTCGGGGCGGCGCCGTACACCACGGACAGGCTGGCGGGCAAAGACGGAGCCAGTGCGTTACCAGCTATAACGGTAGCCCACTTGGCCAAATACGCCGCGCCGCCGCTCGCCGCCCAGGTTATGTGTGTATTTGAGGTTGACATACAACGTCGACGCCTTGCCCATGCTCGCGGTCGCGCCGACTCCGAGTTCGTACCAGGTTTTCGCCGGAGACTCTGCGAATGAGGTATCGCCGACGACGACCTGCCCCGGCGAGATGAAATCCCGCAAGAGATCGGCGGTGAAATACGGGGTTAGATGGCTTGTCTTGGCATCGTTCGCCAGATTGGGTCTGAACAGGCGAAAGCCGATCCGGCCACGCAACTCGTTCGACGTATTGCCCGAGACGGCCGATACGCGGTCGCTGAAGGGGTTCAGATGCACATATTGATAAAGCAATTGCATCTGCGGCTCGATGGCGAGCGACGACACGCCGAGCCGCACCGGTTTGCCGGCTTCGGCCGACACGCCTGCGCCTAAGCCATTCTGAGTCGCGCCGCCGCCATAGACGTCGCTATATTTGTCGTGATAGTGGGTCAATTGCGCGACGCCGTCGAAGTAAGTGCCGTCGGGCAGATAGCGTGTCCAA
Source organism: Pandoraea thiooxydans (assembly GCF_001931675.1). Taxonomy (NCBI): domain Bacteria; kingdom Pseudomonadati; phylum Pseudomonadota; class Betaproteobacteria; order Burkholderiales; family Burkholderiaceae; genus Pandoraea; species Pandoraea thiooxydans. The sequence continues at coordinate 2,469,674 of NZ_CP014839.1, forward strand.
TAGCCGCCGATCGACTGCGCCTGCATCGTCAGCGAGCCGGCGCGGGACGTGAGCGCCGCATTGATGGCGCGCTGGCTGTCATCGAAGGTCGACGACGCGGTGCCGAGCGTGACCATCGCGCCGACGTGCGTGCTGCCGCCGGCAGCCGCATGCGCGAGCGTCCAGTCCTTTCCGAATTGTGCGAAATAGGTTCGCGCCTGGGCAGAGAAGCGGTCGTTGCCGTTCATGGTCAGGTTCTGGCCGGCGACCCGCGCCCACACGCCATCGCGATGGGCGGGCTGGGCACGTTCGATCGCCGCGATGTCACCCACCCGTTCGTGCAGGCGGCTCAATATCGAGAACCCATAATCCGCATTGAGCTGCGGCGCCAACGAGTAGCCGACCACCGCCGGACGGTATGCCGTCGGCGCGGTGGCCGGATCGGAGTTCGCCGGCGGGCTCGAGCCGCCTGTTGATCCCGAACCGCCGCTGGGCTGTGCCAGGAGCTTCGAGCGCAGATACCAGTCGCTCGGGGTGGCGCCGCCTTGGTAAAGCAGATATTGATAGGCGCCGGCCTGGACCGGGCTGGCAAGATGAAATGCGCCGGACGCCGACGTGCCGCCGACTTGAACGACGCGAATTCCGTCGCCCACGGTTTGCGCGCCGCTTCCCGTGCCTTGCACTTGGATGCCGGTAGTGCCGCTGGCATTGCCACCGATGACGAGTGTGTCCGTTTGTGTTGCCGCGCCCCCTTGGTTGAGTACCGTATTGATAGCGAGCGTGCCCGACGCGCCGACGTAATTGCCGCGAACGTTCAACATGTTGCCGGTTTGGCCGGCTGCGGCGCCCACTTGCAGCAAGCCGGTGTTCGACAAATCGCCGCCGATCGTAAAAGTTCCACTGGTGTTGCCGGCGAATGCCGGCATCGCACTCGCGACAGCCAGCGTGCCGAGATTGGTCACGCTGCCAGGTGCGCTGCCGTAGCCGCCGAGCGTCGCGCCGGCGGCCACCAGAGTCGCACCAGTGCCCAGCGAGGCGCTTGCATGCGCCGAATCGCCGACCGCGAGCGCACCGGCCGACACCGTCGTCGTCCCCAAGTAGGTGTTCGCCGCATCCAACACAGTCGTACCGCTGCCTGTCTGTCCCAGCGAGCCGCTGCCCGATACCGTGCCGCTGAAAGTCGTTGCATCAGAGCGATCGAACACCAGCGTGCCATTGTCGGTCACGTTGCCGACGATGCTACCGCTCGTGCCGCCACTGCCAAGCTGCAATGTGCCGGCGGAAATTGTCGTGCCGCCCGTATAGGTGTTCGCCGCATCCAACACAGTCGTACCGCCGCCTGTCTGTCCCAGCGAGCCGCTGCCCGATACCGTGCCGCTGAAGATCGTCGCGTCAGACCGATCAAACGCAAGCATGCCATTGTCGGTCACGTTGCCGACGATGCTACCGCTCGTGCCGCCACTGCCAAGCTGCAATGTGCCGGTGGAAATTGTCGTGCCGCCTGTATAGGTGTTCGCGCCGGTCAACACAAGCGTGCCGCTGCCCGCCTTGGTCAACGCGCCCGCGCCGCTGATACCCTGTCCGAGTTGTGTCGTGAATCCTTGCGTATCGATCGTGCCGTTCGCGCTCGTGATTGAGACCGCGCGGGTAGGTGCAAGACTCAGATTCTGATTGGCCTGCAGCGTCCCGCCATTCAACACTAGCGCCCCGCTGGCCGCGCCGATCGCGGCGTCGGCGCCGATCGCCAGCGTGCCCTGGGAAATCGTCGTGCCGCCCGAGTAGGTGTTGCCGTTGGCCCCAGATGGCGCGAGCGTCAAGGTGCCCTGCCCGGTCTTCTCGACCGCGCCGGTGCCGGACAGCGCGCCCGTGTAAGTGCCGGCGTCTGGCTGCGCGAACCGCACCAGCCCGTTGTCGAGCACCGAGGGCGGCAAACTTTGCGCGCGCGCCTGGAGCGTGCCGGCCGGATCGACGATCACGCTGCCCGTGTAGTTGCTGTTATTGCCGGTCAACGCTAGCGTGCCGCCTTGCACTTCGGCCCGCGTCACCCCCGTGATCGTGCCGGTGAGCGACCAGGTTCCAGAATCCGCCTTGTAAAGGGTCTGAAAGTTGGTGAAGTTGCCGGGCAGGCTCGCCGTGCCGGTGCCGTTGAGATAAACGGTATTGGTGCCGCCCCCGCCGTCCATATTGCCGGTGATCGTCGAGCCGGTATAGAGGCGCAGCGTATCGTCGCCCCCGGCGAAGACGAGGTTGCCGATGACCTGGCCGCGATTGGTGAAATCCACCGCGCCGTTGCCGCTGGCGCCGATGACATCGCCCGGGGCCTGAATGACACCGGTCGCATCGTTAATGATGGTATTCGTACCGCTAAGGTTCTGAAACCAGATGGCCGCCGCGTGATCCGCGCGAATCAATCCGTCATTGACGATGGTATTGCCGCTGCCTTCCAGATTGACCGCTTCGGCAGATGTCTCGGTGCCGAGCGAGAGCACCTGACCGTTTTGCTGGACCGTCAACTGGCCGTTGTTCGCGAACTCGATGGTGTCCGCGCCGGTGCCGTAGAGCCCGCTGGAACTCACGCCGGTGGCGCTGACCGTGCCGCCCGACTGGACAGTGACGTTCGCGTTGTCGCGCAAGCTGATCGCGTTTTCATCGCCAACCGCGACGCTCGAACCGTTCTGGACTGTCACGGTTCGGTTGTCTTCACTCGCTACGTTGCCATTGCCGATCGTCGACGTAGTCGGATTCGGCGCATTCAAATCACAGATCGTCGATTGCCCGGTGGTCGCGCACGCCGCGTGCGCAGTGCTCATGCATGCGGCCTGAAAAACCAGGAAAGGAAATAGCAGAATTGCATAAGCAGCAGGCTTCGCATGCCGTGATTTTGCGTCGCAAGCCATCGGTACCCTCTGAAGGAGTCAATTCGCGATGGCATTGTATGGTTGGCTGACCGATTAAATCGGAATCTTAACAATATTTGATAATTCGGCTTGGCTGTCCGACTGAGGACCACCATTGGTGAAACCACCTATCGACCCGCTCGGAATTTCCCGACTACGGCACAAAGCCTCGTTGCGGGAATTCCGCCCTATAGACATACACAGTCAATCTGTACAGATAAACTGCATATATGCCACATTCCATCCATGGCAAAACAATCATGCACACCCAACGCACCGCAAGCGTCCGCCCCGGCCGGCGAATTGCGCATTTGCGTGAGCAAGCTGATTCGGCGCTTGCGCGAGCAGGCCAATGCGGGCGACTTCGCCTTCTCCCAGCGATCGGTGCTGCTGCGCCTGGATCGTGACGGCCCGGCCACCGCGTCCGCGCTGGCGCGGGCCGAGAGCGTGCGCCCGCAGTCGATGCGAGTCACGGTGGCCAGTCTGGAGGCAATGAGCGCCGTGCGCGGCCGGGTCATGGCGCTGCGCGTGGGCATCGCACTGGGCTGCACGCCAATTGGCGCGCCTATCGTCGGCTGGGTAGCCGACCATCCCGGCCCGCGCTGGTCGCTCGCGGTCGGCGCGGCGTCGGGTTTCGCCGCCGCGCTGGTCGCCGTCTACGCGATCCGGCGGCAAATGCATTTGCGGCATGTGGACGGCCGCGGGGAGCCCGATCCGCGCTGAACGGCCCATAGCGGGATCTGTCCAGGTACATGCGCCGAACGCTGCGCGCCGTGCGGGCACGGCGCCGCCGACGACCTGGGTATGGTGAGTGCCGCGAGCCATGGCGCTCGACAGCAAGCCGTCACTCGCCGCGCCCGCGCTGGACTCGCTTCAACCGGCGTTGCCCAATGAATGCCGCAATCAGGCCGACGAACGCGAACAGCCCGCCCTCGCCCCAGATCAAAATATTCGTCGTTGGGTCTTCGCCCGGTATCTTGCCGCCGAGGGTGATGTCCCGCTTGAGCACCGCAGTCCATGGGCCCACGTCGTAGCCGGCTTCCCGAAAAGCGTCGGCGACACCTTCACGCGGCCCGCCCGGCGACAGCTCTCCTTCCAATGCGCCGGGCAGATCGGCGATGTCCTGCGCGTCGTGATAGCGCGGAATCGTATCGTCCCGCTCAAGCAGATAGATGCGCCCGCCAGAATGCCAGCCGGGCGGAACGATCGGGGTGTAGTAGTCGCGATAGGCGTGCCCACGGATCGAATAATCACGCGCGAACACGCCGTCGAGAAGAGGCGTCCCGTTGACCACGTGCACCCAGGGGCTCGAGTTGCCCAGCACGATCGGTGCATCCGGGCGCATCGTCACCGGCGTCAGAGGCTTTCCGGCGTCGGTGTTGGTTGCAATATTCGTCCAAACAGCCACGACAAGAGCGATGATGAAACTGGCTGCCGCGAAGTACAGGCCGGCATTGCGCGTGCGGCGCGCGATCCTCAGTTTCCCGGCGCCATCGGCGGCATCCCATCGTGCACGGGACTCGGCCGTCAGTTCGGCGCGGGATCGGCTTGCCCTGCGAATTTGCGATCCGAGATCGGCAATCACCGGGTTATCGGGCCACAGCCGCTGCAGCCTGCCAATGACGAACGGCGGCCCCAGGAAGATCACGATCGCCGCAATCCCGGCGGCGAGCAAAATATTCGATCCGCCGAATAGCGCTTCCTGCCAGCGCAGCAGGAAAGTGAACGGCCCCCGATCCTCGATGAGGCTATAGATGACAGCCCCATAACCCCCGAACCACCAGAGCAGCATCAGGATACCGACCAGCCATGCCGGAACCCGGCGACGGCCGCTCGCAGTCCCGGGTTGCTGTTGCTTGCTTGCGCCTGCGCGTTTGCCGTTTCGCATTTTTCTGGACTCTTCGGGTCATTTACGCTTCGGACTGATGACCGACATCGTAGCAGCGAACCGGTCGGCGCGGCGAATCGCCTGCGGCGGCATGCCGTAGAGCTTCACGAAGGCCCGCCGCATCCGTTCCGGATCGCTGAAACCCACGGCTTGGGCAATCTGCTCGATCGGCTCCGCGCCGGCTTGCAAGCGCGTGCGGGCCGCTTCGACGCGCAGCCGTTCGACGGCCCGCGCGGGGGTCTCGCCGGTCTCGCGCCGAAAGGCCCGCCCGAACTGCCGCACGCTGAGGTGGGCGGCTTGCGCCAGCCGCTCGAGCGGCAACGGTTCGTGCAGGTGATCGCGCGCGAAGGCAAGCGCCAACCGAATCCGGTCCGATTCCGGCGCCATTTGCGACATGGGCGAGAACTGCGACTGGCCGCCCGAGCGACGATGGTAGACGACCAACTCGCGGGCCACTTTGTGCGCCACCTCGCCGCCATGATCGGCCTCGATCAGCGCCAGCGCCAGGTCGATGCCGGCGGTGATGCCGGCCGATGTCCAGACACCGCGATCCGCAATGAAAATCCGGTCAGCGTCCACGTTGACTGCCGGATAGTCCCGCTGCAATCGTTGCGCCACCCGCCAATGGGTGGTCGCGCGCCGGCCGTCGAGCAACCCGGCTTCGGCCAGCAGGAACGCCCCGGTACAGACGCTTGCCACGCGCGGCGTGCGGCGGCTGAGCGCGGCGACGGCCTGCACCAGGTCGGGCGCCAGCATCGAAGCGGTATTACCGCCGACCACGATCAGCGTTTGCACATCCGCGGCGTGCACCGGCAGCGTCGCCACCGGCAGGCCGCCGCTGCCCTGCACCAGGCCGCCGGTGCGCGAGAACGCCTCGAGCGCGTAACACGGCCGCCCCACGACCGCCGCGACCGATTCGAAGGCACCGAACGGCCCCGCGAGGTCGAGGATCTGATGGCCCGGATAAACGAAAAATCCCACTTTGTGCATGGTGGCGTATTTTAAGGGATCTACGTCCTTTACGCCATTCCCCGTTGCGGCCATCATCAACCTCGGTACGAACATTCACGCACAGACGGAGAACCACAGATGATCACGGTTGTCATTCCGCTTTACGAGGGCGTCACCCACCTCGATTTCACCGGGCCGCACCAGTTCCTGAGCATTCTGCCGGACGCCGACATCATCGTCGCCTCGCTCGATGGCGCGCCCATCACCTCGCATGGATTGACCTTCAGCGCGCTCGCCGACCTGGAGACCATCGAGCGTTGCGACCTGCTGTGCATTCCCGGCGGAACGGGCTGCGTTGCCGCAATTGAAAACACGCGGTTTCTCACGGCGATCCGCCGCCTTGCCGACGGCGCCCAGCATCTGAGCTCGGTCTGCACCGGGTCGCTGATTCTCGCGGCCGCCGGGCTGCTGGCCGGGCGGCGGGCAGCCTGCCATTGGGCCTGGCGCGACCTGCTGTCGGGCTTCGGCGCGATCCCGGACGACGCCCGCGTCGTGCGCGACGGCAACGTCATCACGGGCGGCGGCGTCACGGCCGGCATCGATTTCGCGCTGGCGCTGATCGCGCAATTGCGCGGCGCCGATGCCGCCCAGTTCATTCAACTGCTGCTGGAGTACGCGCCCGAACCTCCATTCGACGCCGGCCTGCCGGAAACAGCGCCGCCGCTCGTCCGCGAGGCCGTGCTCGCGCGCATGGCACCCACCCTGGCCGATGCCAGGCAGCGTATCGGCCACGTCGCGCGCCAGCTTCGCGCGTAGCGCCGGCGGGCCGATCTCAAAGGAGTGATGCATGAAACTCACAGGCAAAACCGCGTTGATCACCGGCGGCACGAGCGGGATCGGTCTTGCAACCGCCAGGCTGTTCGTCGATGAAGGCGCGCGCGTGGCGGTGACCGGGCGCGACACACGCCGGTTCGATGAAGTTCGCGCCCAGCTCGGCGACGGTGCGCTGATCCTCGCGGCCGATGCCGGTTCGATCGCGGACATGACAGCCGTGCGCCAGGCCGTCGGCGAGACCTTCGGCGGGCTCGATATCTTCTTCGCCAATGCCGGCGTCGCCTACGGAACCCCGCTCGCCACAACCGACGAAGCGCGCTACGATGAGCTCATGAACGTCAACGTGAAGGGGGTCTTCTTCTCGATGCAGGCGGTCTCGCCGATTTTGCGTGACGGGGCATCGGTGATCCTGACGACGTCCTTCATCATTCACGTCGGCCGGCCCGGGATTTCGCTGCTCGCCGCCTCCAAGGCCGCCGTGCGTTCGCTGGCGCGCAGCTGGTCGCGCGAATTCCTGGAGCGCAGGATCCGCGTCAACGCCATCAGTCCGGGCAGCATCGACACGCCGCTGATCAGCCGTCATCGCACCCCTGAGCAATTGGCGGCCTTCAAGGCGCAGATGGCGGCGCAGGTGCCGCTGGGCCGAATGGGGGAAGCGAGCGATATCGCCGCGGCGGCGCTGTTCCTGGCGAGCGACGATTCCCGATACATGTTGGGCGCGGAGTTGGTGGTCGACGGCGGCATCTCGCAGATCTGATGTCTCGGGCCGGATGCGCCGCATTGATGAGTGAGCAGGCATGCATGGTTATCAGCGCATCGAACAATCCGATTTGCCGCCGGCCTCGAGGCTGAGCCCGTCATACGGCCGGGCCGATTTCGCGGACGCGTTCTCGGTGGCGTTGCCGGACGCCGCCTGCGGCGATGCCGAGGTTCTCGCACGGCACGTTTTTACAAAGCAACCCGCGTGGATCGCGCTGCTGTTGAGATGCCGGGACACGCTCGTGCAGCCGTTTGGCCTGAAAAGAACCGTTGATCTCGAGGCCGACGGCGACGATCGGATCAGCCTGTTTCGCGTGTTCGAACGACATGCCGACGAGATCGTTCTCGGAGAGGATGACTCGCACCTGGATTTCCGCGTATCGGTTCTCGTGCAGCCGTCGTCTCGTGGCCAACCCCGCCGCCTGACAGTGACGACGCTCGTCTTCTACCGTCGAGCGCTGGGGCGGGCCTATATTGCCCTGATCGCACCGTTTCATCGCGCTGTCGTGCGCGCCTCGCTTCAACGCGCGCAGCAGCATGGATGGCCCGACGCATCACGGCGGGCGGCCGACACGGAATAAACGTTCGAGCGCCCCGCACTCAGTTGGAGGCAGCGGAGCGTCGAGCCAACATGCCGTGCGATGCGATGCTTGCCGCGAGATCGGTCATCAGCGATGGCCGGGTGGGCTGCCAGTGCAGTTGCTCGCGCGTGGCACGACTCGACACCGGATTGTCCGCGCCGACAAACGGCGCGAGCCAACCGAAGTGACGAACGGCTTCGACAGGCGTGAGCGAAACGGTACGCACACCGAGATGTTGCCCAATCGCGCCGGCCAGTTCACTGAGCGTAATGCCCTCCTCGGCCACGGCGTGATAGCGGGCGCCCGCCTTGCCGTCCTCCAGCGCGAGCCGGAACAGATGCGACGCGTCGAGCCGATGCACTGCAGCCCACCGGTTCTGTCCGTCACCGACGTAGGCCGAGACGCGCTTCTTGCGCGCGATCGCGACCAACTGCGTGACGAGGCCCTGGCGCGTCTGGTCGTGCACCGAAGGCGGCAGCCGGATTACGGTGGCGTCGACCCCGCACCCGGCCAGCGCGAGCGCGGCCTTTTCGCATCTCGCCCTCAAGCCGCCCACCGCATCGGGGTCCGCAAAGTCGGTCTCGACGGCTGGCCGCCCCTGCCTCATGGCCATGGTCGGGAACGCAATCACAAGCGGGCGGGCTTGTGCGCGCAGCGCATGGCCGAGCGTGTCGATCGCAAGCCGGTCGGCCTCGACGGCAGCGACCATGAACCGCCTGACCAGACCCGTCGGCATCCCCCCCAGCATCACGCGCATGCGGGTGCCGAAACCGGCTTGCGAGAAGGCGTGGAAAAACGCGGTGTGGATCACGCCATCAGCCTTTGACGCTGCCTCGCGCAGCGTCCCGAGATCCTCGATCGACCCTCGTTGCACGGTCGCGCCAGTTGCCGCCAGCTTCGCGGCCGCGGCGGCCGAACGAGCGAGCCCGGTGACTTCGTGGCCGGCCGCGACGAGTTCGCGAACGACCGCGAACCCGATAAAACCGGACGCGCCAGTGACAAATACACGCATAACCCACCTCCTGATCGTTTCAGCGACAGATCGCAGGTTACGGGGTTGGCGATGGACGATCCATGGCATAAAGTTCGCATTTGGTATCAAATCGTTCGGAGTTTCCACGTGGATTCGCTATCGCAAGTGTTGTCGTTACTGAAGCTGCGCAGCTATGTGTCCGGCGGCTTCGATGCGGCCGGGGACTGGGCCGTGCAATTCGGCGCGCACGAGGGCATCAAATTCCACGCCGTGCTGCGCGGCGCATGCTGGGTGTCGGTCGAGGGAGCGCCCGCTGCCGTGAAGGTCAGCGAGGGCGAATGTTTCCTGCTGGCCGGAGGAAAGCCTTTTCGGCTCGCCAGCGACATGCGCGCCGCACCGGTCGACGTCAGCACGCTCCTGCCGCAGGTCGACGACGAGCGCATCGTCACGTACAACGGGGGTGGCGAATTCCTGAGTATCGGCGGCTATTTCACACTGGCCGATGGCCAGGCCGATCTGCTGTTGAGCATGCTGCCGCCGCTCGTCCATGTCCGCGCAGAGGCGGATCGCGCAACGCTGCGCTGGTGTGTCGAGCGCATGCGGCAAGAGTTGAGCGACGCGCAGCCGGGCGAATTCATCGTCGCGCAACAACTGGCGACGTTGGTACTGGTGCAGACGTTAAGACTGCATTTGTCGAACGAGCCCCGGGAAAAAACGGGATGGCTTTTCGCATTGTCCGACAGGCGCATGCGAGCCGCGATCGATGCCATGCATGCTTCGCCAGGGCGTCGCTGGACCTTGCAGACCCTGGCCGAGCAGGCGGCCATGTCGCGCACGACGTTCGCCCTGCGCTTCAAGGAAACGGTCGGGCTCACACCCATGGCGTATTTGACGCGCTGGCGAATGATGCTCGCCGCCGACCGATTGACCCATTCACGCGATTCGGTGTCGGAAATCGGTCTCGCCCTGGGCTATGAATCCGAGAAATCCTTCAGCACGGCGTTCAAACGAGCGATGAACTGTTCTCCGCGCCGATATGGCCGGCAGAAGAAGGCTGGCATAGGCGGCGCTCAACAAGGCGTTGAAAAACCTGGCGAGCAGGTTTGAATCGGATCAGGCCCACGCAGTCGTCTTTCAACGCCGATCGCTAAATCTGAATCCCACCCGCGACCTCGATTCGCTGCGCGTTGACCCAGCCGAACTCCTCCGACAGGAGTGCCGCGATAACCGGCCCGACGTCTTCGGGCACGCCGGCGCGGCCGAGTGCGGTGTGATCGGCAACTGCCTTGTTGACCTGGGGATTGTCGCGCACGATGCCGCCGCTGAAATCGGTGGCAATGGCGCCCGGCGCGACGACATTGGCGGCGATGCGCCGTGGGCCGAGTTCCACGGCCATGTAGCGGGTCAATGCCTCCACCGCTGCCTTTATCGAGCCGTAGCCGATGCGGTTGGGCATCGCAAAGCGGGCGAGCCCCGAGGAAATGTTCACGATGCGGCCGCCGTCGTTGATCAGCGGCAAGAGCGTTTGCGTGAGAAACAGGACGCCTTTGAAATGGACGTTGTAGAGCTGATCCATCTCGGCTTCCGTAATGGTCTCCAGGCCGGAGGCCGATGAAATGCCGGCGTTGTTGACGAGGTAGTCGAAGCGCCGCGCGCCCAGCTCGCCGAGCGCCGTGCGAACCCGCTCGGCAAATCCGTCGAAGGCGCTTGCATCGCCGGTGTCGAGTTGCAGCGCGATGGCCCGCGCGCCCGCCTCGCCAACGAGCGCGACGACTTTTTCCGCTTCCGCCCGGTTGGATTTGTACGTGATGATCGAATGCACGCCGCGCCGCGCCAGACACAGAACGGCGTTGCGGCCGATGCCCCGGCTGCCGCCGGTGACGATCGCGATGTGATTGCTTGCCATGGTTCAGACCCTTTGTCGAGTTCCGTCAATGGATGTTGACGTGCGGGTCCATTATGTCCACCCCGGGCCGGCGCTAGAATGCCGAAACCATCCAACTTTCTGCCTATTCCTGCCCGGTCGATGCCGGGTGGTGCAATCGCATGCGAGGAACCCGTTATGTCGGACCGGTTGGCCGAAGCGCTGCTGCGCTATACGAACACGCATCCCGGCGAGAGTCCGCTCATGACGCCGATCGACGGCGTCGCCATTCTGCGGTCGGATCACCCCAAGCCGCCCACCCCGATGGTGTCGAAGCCCGCCCTGTGCATCGTCGCGCAGGGTGCCAAGTGGGCGACGTTCGGCGGCAGCAAGCTGGTCTACAGGGCCGGCCAGGCACTTCTGGTTGGCGTCGAAGCCCCTTCGATCGGGCGCGTCGTGGAAGCAAGCCCGGACGAGCCGTGTCTCGTGCTTGCCATTGAACTCGACCTCGCCGTGATGCGCGGCGTCGCCGATGAGCTGGATGAACTGCCAGCGCGCAAAGACGAGACCGGCGCCGGCATCTTCGTCACCGACTTCGACGGCCCGCTCGCCGATTGCGCGCTGCGCCTGGTGCGCCTGATCGACACGCCGCAAGCGATTTCCGTGTTGCGGCCGCTCATCCTGCGCGAAATCTGCTATTGGCTGCTGACCGGCGCGCAAGGCGGCGCGGTCGCCGCGCTGACGCTGAAGAACGGGCCGTCGCAGCGGATCATCGGCGCGATCAACTGGCTGCGCAGCCGCTTCAGGCAAACCATCCGAATCGAGGAACTCGCCGAGCTGGCGCAGATGAGCCCCTCGGCGCTCCATCGCCAATTCAAGGCGCTGACCGCACTCACGCCGTTGCAGTACCAGAAGCAGCTAAGGTTGCTCGAAGCGCGCCGGCTGATGATTTCACACGCGGCCAGCGTCGAGAGCGCATCGTTCGAGGTCGGGTATGAAAGCGCCTCGCAATTCAGCCGCGAGTACGCCCGCATGTTCGGCAAATCGCCCAAGCGCGACGCGACGGCGATGCAACGCACGCTCCAGACCACTCGCTCCAATGCCGCCCGGAAGAGCGCCAGCGGCGCGCATTAATCACGCGCCGTGTAACGCGCCGCCAACGCGATCAACCGCCTACCTTGTTGTCCGCCACGATGATCAGCACCTCGGTATTCGGCTCGACGCCTCGCAGGCGATGCCTGACCAGACCCGGAAACTGCGCATAATCGCCCTGGCGCAGAATCACCGAGTGCGCGGCGAGTTCGATTTCGATGGCGCCGGACAACACGAAGAAAATTTCGTCGCCGCCGTGAAAGGCCTCTTCGCCAAACACCGATTCGGCCGATAGCTGCAGCAGAAACGCGGTCGGGCTCTCGTTGCCATCGGCTCGGCTAAGCGGTGCGAACGCATATTTGCCGGCGTTCACGCGGCGCAATTGCCGCTCGGAGGCGCGCACCACGTGAAGAATGTCTTCGCCGACCTGCTCGCCCAGCAAGGATGCGACCGAGGTGTGCAGCGCCTGCGCCACCCGCACGAGCGCGGCGATCGACAGCGCCTTTTCCCCGCGCTCGAAGCGCGACAGATGCCCTTTGCTCAGGGCGGTTTCCTCGGCCAGTTGTTCCAGTGTCAGCTGTCGGCGCAGCCTCAGCGCGCGCACCAGCCTGCCCGAGGCAGGAATAACGGCGTCGGGCGGCGGCGCCTGCCGGGGATTGCGTGTTTGATAACCCACTGACTACCTCGCTCGTTGTCTTCGCTTGCTGTCTTCGCCTGCGGTCTATTCATCGATTCGGGAACGGGCTCGCAGTCGCCCCGGAGGCAAACTAACCCGCCACACCCGATACGCGTAAACACCTAGCGAATTCCAGAAAATTTGCCTGTCGCCCCGCATTTTAAATCACTATACTTTTGCCCATTGGACAACTTAGTTGTCTTTTCAAAAGGGGCGACCATGAATACGGCAGAAAGCGGAATCACTGAATCGGCGCCGGCGAGCATTTCGTCGGATTCGCGCTTGACGCGCGTTGCCTTGGCCTCGATGGCCGGCACCACCATCGAGGCCTTCGACTTCCTGGCCTACGGCACCGCCGCGGCGCTGGTTTTCAACAAGCTGTTCTTCCCGACGCTGGACCCGACCGCCGGCACCCTGGCGGCTTTCGGCGCGTTCGCGTCGGGGCTGTTCGCGCGCCCCATCGGCGGCATCATCTTCGGCCACTTCGGCGATCGGCTGGGCCGCAAGGCCATCCTGATCCTGAGTTTGATCCTGATGGGCGTATGCACCGTGCTGATCGGGCTGCTGCCGACCTATGACTCGCTGGGCATCTGGGCTGCGGTGCTGCTCGTGCTGCTGCGCATCGGTCAGGGGATCTCGTTCGGCGGCGAATTGGGCGGCGCGATGCTGATGGCCGTCGAGCACGCGCCAAGCCACAGAAAATCGCTGTTCGGCAGCCTGCCGCAAGCCGGGGCGCCGCTGGGCATTCTGCTGTCTTCCGGGGCCTTCGCGCTGATGAACCTGTTGCCCAATGCCAGCTTCATGAGCTGGGGTTGGCGCATTCCATTCGTGGCCAGCGCGGTCCTGATCGCGGTGGGCGTCTTTATTCGCATGAAGGTCGAGGAAACGCCCGACTTCACCGCCGTCCGGCAGCAACGCAAGATTGCCGCCATACCCGCCTGGGACGTCATTGCCCGCCACAAGCGGCCGCTGCTGCTGACCATCGGCGGCAAGCTTGCCGAGGTGACGCTGATTTACACCATCATCGTCTTTTCCATCTCGTATGCGATGGCGAATCTGGGGTTTTCCCGTTCGGCCGCACTCAACGCCGTGGTGATCGGATCGCTCGGCCAAAGCATCACGATTCCGCTCTTTGGATGGCTGGGCGACAAGATCGGCGCGCGGCGCCTCTACATCGCCGGCACCCTGCTGCTCGCGGTGATGGCCGTACCGCTATTCCGCGCCATGGGCAGCGGCTCGCACGTCGTCTACACGGCGGCGGTGGTGATCGCGCTGATGCTCAACTACGCGATCATCTTCGGGCCGCAGTCGAGCCTATACAGCGCACAGTTCCCAGCCGAGTTGCGCTATTCGGGGATGTCGATCGGCATTCAGATCGCGGCCGCGCTCGGCGGCGGCCTGGCGCCGATCATTGCCACCGCCTTGGTCGCCCACGGCGGCGGCATCGGCTCGGTCGGCATTTATCTGACGGTGCTGGGCCTCGTCGGCGCACTCAGCGCGTTCCTGATGAAACCCTCGGCATCCGATTGAGGAGCGCTTGCCATGCTGACGCTATACGATCATCCGAGGTCGGGCAATTGCCATAAAGTTCGCCTGTTCCTCTCGATGCTGCGGCTGCCCTATCAAAGCGTGTTCATCGACGTGCCCAACGGCGCCAACCGCGAACCGTCGTTCACCGCCATCAATCCGCTGCAGCAAATTCCGGTGCTGGCCGACGGCGACGACTCGATTCAGGACAGCCAGGCGATCCTGCTTTACCTGGCGCACCGCCACGCCCCCAACTGGGCTGGCGCCGGCGCCCGAGAGATCGCCGATATCGCGCAGTGGCTTTCCTTCGCCGCCAACGAGATCGGCAACAGCCTGCAGCCCGCTCGCCTGTTCTATCTGCTTGGCGAGGAAATCGACATCGCCGCCGCGCAAGCCAAAAGCCTGCGCGTCATGAAAATTCTCGACGCGCACCTGGCGCGCCGCCCGTGGCTGGCCGCCGGCCGGCCCACCATCGCCGACCTGGCCTGTTTTCCGTATGTGGGGCTGGCGCGCGAAGGCCATGTGCCGCTGGACGACTTTCCGCATGTGCTGGACTGGATAACGCGCATCGTCGCCCTTGACGGCTACGTGACGATGCCCGGCCTGCCGCCGCCACCCGCAACGCCGGATAGCGCCCGCGCATGAGCGCACTCGCCGCCCTCACCGAACGAATCGCGATGACCGCCAGGTTCATCGCCCTCGCATTGCCAATTTCATGGAGAAATAGATGCAGCATGCCCCCAAGCAACACTTCACCGCCGCCGCAGTCGACGCGATGGCGACAAAACTCGATCTCGGCCAGTGGACCGAAGCAGAAAAAATCGCCCTCACCTGCCGCATGCTGGCCATGGAAGGACACTCGGAAACCCTGGCCGGGCAAATCACCGTGCGCAGCACCGACGGCACCTACCTGAGCACCCCGATGGCGGTCGGCTTCGACGAAGTCGACACGCGGCACATCATTCGCGTGGACGACTCGCTGCGCGTCGTCGAAGGCGACGGCATGGCCAACCCGGCGGTGCGGTTTCATCTGTGGGTCTATCGCCGCCGGCCCGACGTGCAATGCATCGTTCATACCCACCCGCCCTGCGTGTCGGCCCTGTCGATGACCGGCCGCCCGCTGCGCATCGCGCACATGGACGCCACCCCGTTCGCCGACGACTGCGCCTTTCTCGCCGAATGGCCCGGACTGCCCATCGCCGACCACGAAGGCGACATCATCTCCACCGCGCTAGGCACCCGCCGCACGATCTTGCTCGCTCATCACGGCTTTCTCGCCGCCTCCTCGTCGATCGAGGAAACCGCCTACCTGTCGATGCTGATCGAGCGCGCCGCGCGCAACCAGCTGCTGGCCGAAGCCACCGGCGAGATCAAGGAACTGGATCCGGCGCTGGCCAGGGAATCTCACGATTTCCTGCTGCTGCCGAGTGTCGTGAAGTCGAGCTTTGCGATGTTTGCGCGGCGGGTGGTGCGGCAGATGGGGGTTGGGGGGCTGTGAACGGGAGTGGCGTTGGTGGAGCGATAAAAGGCGCTGCGGCGAAGTGCCCTCGTCGATCGCCGATCAGATCCCCCGGTGCCCGCGGAGAGAGAGAAAATCAGGGTCACGTCCCGTGCACGTGACAGACGGCACCGATTATTCAAACCCCGAGATCAAGCACGTGACGATCGTTGGGCTGCATCGGGCGAGTTCGGCATGATCGAGCCACGGCCGCTCCTTCACGCCCGGCCAACGATTTCAGATCGAAAGCCATTGCGTCTTTGAGCAAGCGCCAAACGGACGTCACCGCACTCTTCCGATGCGCGCGGAGAGTGCGGGCACGCCCGCGTCGTCAAAACAGCCTAATACGCGGTAATCGACACCGCCTTCGACACGAGATACGCATCCAGCGCCTCCGGCCCGCCCTCGGACCCATAGCCCGAATCCTTGACGCCGCCGAACGGCAGTTCGGGAAACGGCGTCGCGGGCTGATTGATCCAGAGCATGCCAACTTCGACCTGATGCATCAGTCGGTGGATCGTTGCGAACGAACGGCTGAATGCATAGCCCGCGAGACCGTACGGCAAGCGGTTCGCTTCTTCGATGGCGTCGTCCAGACGGTCGAAGCCGCTCACCGCCGCGACGGGGCCGAACGGCTCTTCGTTGAAAATCGACGCGTGGCGCGGCACCTGGTCGAGCACGGTCGGCGCGAAGAAGTAGCCCCGATCGTGCAGTCGCTCGCCGCCTGCGGCCACGCGCGCGCCTTTCGTCACGGCGTCTTGCATGAGCGCTTCCATCGCATCGAGCCGTCTTGCGTTCGCGAGAGGCCCCAACGTGGTGGTATCGCGCAGGCCCTCGCCGACCACGAGCTTGCCGGCGTACCGCACCAGGCCTTCCACGAACTGCGCGCGCACGCTGTTGTGCACAAGAAAGCGGGTCGGCGAAATGCAGACCTGCCCGGCATTCAGGAACTTGGCAACGGCGCTCGCCTTGACGGCGCATTCGACATCGGCGTCTTCCGCGACGATCACCGGCGCGTGGCCCCCGAGTTCCATTGTGACGCGCTTCATGTGGCTGCCCGCGAGCGCCGCCAGTTGCTTGCCGACCGCCGTGGAGCCTGTAAAGGTCACCTTGCGGATGGCCGGATGCGCGATGAGCTGACGCGAAATCTGCGCCGGATCGCCGTAAAGCAGCCCGATGGCGCCGGCCGGCACACCCGCGTCGGCGAACGCCTCGATCAGCGCCGCCGGCGAAGCCGGCGTTTCTTCCGACGCCTTCACAACGATCGAGCAACCCGCCGCCAGAGCCGCTGCGAGCTTGCGCACGACCTGATTCACCGGAAAATTCCACGGCGTGAACGCGGCAACCGGACCAACCGGCTCCTTCATGACGAGTTGCTGCGCCTTCGCGCTGCGCGGCGCTACGATCCGGCCATAGATGCGGCAACCTTCTTCCGCAAACCAGTCGACGATATCCGCCGCCGCGAGAATTTCCCCGCGCGATTCGGCAAGCGGCTTGCCTTGCTCCAGCGTCATGAGTTGAGCGATCTGTGTGGATCGCTCGCGCAACAAGTTCGCCGCGCCGCGCATGATGGCCGCGCGCTTGACCGCAGGGACCAGGCGCCAGGCACGAAACCCCTCGGCAGCGGCATGGGCCGCATCCTCGATGTCGCTGCTGGTGGCACGCGCGACTTGACCGATGACAGCGCCGCTCGCCGGATTCAGCACATCGAGAGTGCCCGTGTCGCCCGCCGCGCGCCACTCGCCGCCGATCAGCAGACGAACGGCAGGATAGGCCGCGACGATGGTTTGAGCTGTGCTCATGATGTCTGGGCTCCTGCTTCGATTGCGGCGTCGATTCCCCTGAAGTCCAGGACGGTGCGGCCAAGAATGCGCCCTCGATGGAGGTCGTCGAGCGCCTCGTTGATTTCCGCCGCGTCGCGCACGCGCACGGGCGTGGGCGCGAGCTTGCCGTCTTTCGCGAGCTGCACAGTCGCCTTGAGATCGTCGAGCGTGCCTACATACGAGCCCACGATCGCAATGGAACGCTGCGCGAGCGGCGGCAGCGGCGTCGTCCACTCGCCGCCGTGCAGTCCGCACAGCACGAGCGTACCGCCCTTTCTAAGCGCGCTGTAGCCGAGGCCGAAGGTCTTCGGCGTGCCGACGAAATCGATCGCGCCCGCGAGCCTGCCGGCCGCCGCCTTGAAGAGCGCCTTCGCTGCGCCTTCGGAATCTGCGCGCAGCGTCTGTGCCGCGCCGAGCGACTGCGCCGCCTGCAGCTTGCTGTCGTCCACGTCCACGGCGATGACGTTCACCACGCCCAGCGCCTTCAGGATCGATATTGCCATCATGCCGACGCCACCGCAGCCGATCACGGCCACCCAGTCGTCGGCGTGTAGCGGCGGGAGCTTGCCGACGGCCGCATACGACGTGACGCCCGAGCAGGCCAGAGTCGCGGCGAAACCGGCATCCAGTCCGGTTACATCGACGAGATACTTCGCGTCGGGCACGACCAGATGCGTGGCGAATCCGCCCGGCAACGCAATGCCGATATTGCGCGGTTTCGCACACAAGTTGGAGCGCCCGGTATCACACGCCCAGCAGTCTCCGCAGCCGATCCACGGGAACACGAGGCGCGTATCGCCCACGGCCGATTCGTCCATGTCCACGTCCGCGCCCACCGCGATCACAGTGCCCAGCACTTCGTGCCCCAGCGTAAGCGGCGGCCGCAAGCCCGCGTCGCTCAGCATCTGCTTGCGGTTCGGGCCGAGTTCGAAATATCCTTTCCAGAGATGGATATCCGAATGACAAAGCCCCGAGTGGCTGATTCGAATCACCACTTCGCGCGGGCCGGGCGTGGGTGTCTCGCGCAGGCGCACTTGCAGCGGCTGACCATGCTCGACGACGTCGTAACTGAGCATCAATGCTTCTCCTTGAAAAATCAAAAACTATCGCTCGACGGTCGAGACACCGGCCTGCGCCGTGCGCGGTGCGCGGTGCATTCTGCATGGCCTCGTGCCGTCCTAGAACTTGTGCCGGATGCCTAACACGGCGAGCGTCTGCTGATTGCTCGTCGAAGCTTTTGTGCCCAGAATGCTGGCCACGGCACGATTACCGGTGGAATCAACGCCAGAAGCGAGCTGGTGCGAGACGAAGCTGTAGAGATCCGTACGCTTGGAAAGGAAATAGTCGACGCCGAGATTGACCTGGTTGTAACCCGCGCCCTCGCGGCCATTGGTTCCACCGTTGCGTGTATATGAATACTCGGCGCCCACCAGGAGTAGCGGCGTGATGTAATAGCCGACATTCGCCTCATACACGTTGATGCTCGCCACACCCCGGTTTGCCGCCAAGGCTGGCGCGAGTCCGCTGACGGCGACCGTGCCGAGATGTTCAAATCGCGTATTGCTGTAGATCAGGCTGAGGCGCGCCTTGCGGAATTTCCACGAAGCTGCCATCGCGAAGGTGTCCTGCTTGCCCGCCGTAGCGTAGCCGCGAAGAATCGGAGGGGCGATATTGCTGCCAGTCGCGCTATCGTTCGCCTTATTACCCCAGAACGAATAGTTCGGCCTGTCGGTCGATTGATACCCAGCCGCGAGCCCAAGCGGACCTCGCATATAGCGCATCGCGACGTTCCAGATCTGATTGCGGGCGATCGATCCAGGCTGACCGCCAAAGCTGTAAAGCGCGTCGACCCGCAACCCATGATAATCGGCGGTCGCGATCTTCAGCGCGTTGGCAATGCGATTGGAGGAGTCCAGGTTGTCGACATCGCCCGGATGGACGCCGAATCCTGACCCCGCCGAGCCGTTGGCAATGGGTAGAAACGGGAAGAACAATTCGAATGTCGACGAGTATTGCCGGCCGAGCGCCGCATAACCTTCCGGACGCTTGATGCCGACGAACGCCTGGCGGCCAAACGCCAGGCCGTTTTGCCCAAGAGCGCCGTTCGCGCTGTTGAAGCCCGATTCGAGTATGAAAATCGCCGAGGTGCGGCCGCCCAGGTCTTCTCGCCCTCTGACGCCCCAACGGCTTCCCGAGTGCGCGCCGTTCGTCATCGCGTATTGATGCGCGCCACCCGCGTTAGTCACATAGCCCAGACCGGTATCGACGAGGCCGTAAAGCGTGACCGACGATTGCGCATGACAGGCCGATGCACAAATCGATGCGCACACGAACGCACCGATACCAACGATTGTCTTCTCCATCTCGTTATCCTTATAGTTGATTACATTTTTTATGGAAACACCAAGCCACCTCTTATCCGTTTCGCCAACTCTGTTTGCCTCTCCGAACAGCGCTTCAGCCGCCACCCGATACGAGCGCTACGGCTCGATCACGTTTAACTGCCCGTCGCCAAGTTCCAGCGTCGCGACGAATGCGTCGAACAGCGTCTTGTCCCCGTCTACTTTCACGAGTGACTTTTCGACGGCGGATCGGAAACCCGCCTCGCCCATCAACACGCGTCCTTGCGCGGCGGCGTCCATGATCACGGTGAAATCGACCGCAGTGTGAGGAGCCATCGACCACGTCAGCGCGCCGTTCGAGACACGCAACGCGTAACGTTGGCCGTGTTCCGTGAACACCCAGTCGATGCGCAGATCGAGGCGCTGCGCCTTGGTCCCGTCGACGGTCACGGCCAGGAAGTCGAAAAACTGGCAAGGCGTCATGGCTAGCAGCAGATCGCCGCCGCGTGTGGCGTGGCCCTTTCCGTCGCCCATGCCTTCGCGCAACTCGCGCGCGCCGAGCAGGAACGCGTTGCGCCACGTCGCGGACTCGGCCTGAAAGCCCATCTGCTCCAGCGCCGCCGCGCCGAGTTCGCGCGCTTCGCGGCACTGCGGGTCGGCAAACACGACGCGGTTCATGACCTCCGCCACCCAGCGATACTCGCCATGGTCGAAATCACGCTGCGCGCGCGCCAGAATCGCCGGGATACCACCCATGTACTCGACGTATCGCGATGCCGATTGCTCGTCGGGCAACGCATGGAGATGCGATGGATTACCGTCGTACCAGCTTAAATAATGCTGATAGATCGCCTTCACGTTGTGCGACACCGTGCCGTAGTAGCCATGCGTGTGCCATTGCGCGCGCAGCGACTCGGGCAACGTCATCTCCTCGGCAATTTCGGACGCCGTGCGCCCCTGATTCATGAGCCGGACCGTCTGGTCGTGCAGGTATTTGTACAGGTCGCGCTGCTGCTCGAGAAATTGCGTGAGCCGCTCGTTGCCCCATGTCGGCCAGTGGTGCTGCGCGAGCACTACGTCGGCGTGGGGCGCATAGCGCTCCAATGCGACATTCAGATAGTGCGACCAGAGCCGTGCATTGCGAACCTGGGCGCCGCGCAACGGACACAGGTTGTGTAGCGTTCGCGTGGCATTCTCGGCGAGATTGAGCGCGCGAAATTGCGGAAAGAAAAAATGCATCTCGGCAGGCGCTTCGCTTTCCGGCGTCAGTTGAAAGACGATCTCCACGCCGTCGATACGGTGCGTCTCGCTTTCCTTTTCGATGAGCATGGTTGGTGCGATGAGCGTCACCGTGCCGCTCGGCATGTTTTTCCCGAGTCCTGAATCAATCTGGCAGCATGCATTGCGCGCGAGCGTGTGCCCGAACTGGAACTGCGCGCGACGATCCATCGCCCGGCCGACGAGCATGTTTTCCGACACCGCCTCTTCCATGAAGCCGGCCGGCGCAATCACGGCCACCTTGCCGGCGCGAACGTCTTTCACGCAGGTCACGCCCTTGACACCGCCGAAATGGTCGGTGTGGCTATGGCTGTAAATGACAGCGACCACCGGTCGGCGCGGACGGTGGGCGTAATAGAGCTCGAGCGCCGCACCGGCAGTTTCCTTCACCGTGAGCGGATCGATCACGATGATGCCCGTATCGCCTTCGATGATCGTCATGTTGGCCAGATCGAAGCCGCGCACCTGATAGATCCGTTCGGTAACCTGGAAGAGTCCGTGAATGCGGTTCAGCCGGGCTTGCCGCCATAGTGCGGGATGCGCCGTCGCGGGCGCGTCTTTCGCGTCGAGAAAGTCATACTCGGAGAGGCTCCAGATCATTCGACCGTATTCGTCACGCACTTCGGCGTCCGGCAGCGTCCCGACAAAGCCGCGCCGCGCTTCTTCCTCGTCGAGGCCGTCTTCTATGGGAAGCGACTGAAGCGCTGCACGATGCGCCGCAATGGTCGAAGCCGTGGCGGTATGGCGAATGTCCGCGGCGGACTGCGAGGATCCGTTGATTATCTGCATGAGGGAAAATTCTCGAGGAGGGATTCGCGGGCGATCGGCGCTCGCATCAGCAAGGCCAGCGCGCCCGGCGTCGGATCATGACGGCTTCAGGATGCCGCCGTGCTGGTGAACGTGGCCTGGTGCTTCGTCAACTGGGAGGTTGCGGGATTCAGCCAGCGCGTGCAGACGAGCCCGGCAACGACCATCACCACCGCCGTCAACACGCAGGAGGCCTCGAAGCCGTTGGACGCTAGCCCGGTAGCGCGCTCAATCATCATGCCGGTGATCACCGGCGCGATTAGTCCAGATACCGAACCGATTGCATTGCTCACGGCGAGAATGGTGCCGCGCTGCGATTCGGGCGTCACTTCGCCGATCATCGTCGCCCCCACCGAGAACATCACCTGAGCCATACCGTTACTCACCATCAGCAGCAGAATCTTTTCGATGGGCGTCAGCGGCAACGCGACGGCGGCACGTAGCAGTCCCGCGATCACGAGCGAGACGGCAATGAAGAGTCCGCGCGATTGCCGCGAGGGCACACCCGAAATCAGCAGCCGCTGCGAAACCCACACCAGCACGAAAGCGAGGAACGTGGCGCCCGCGACGAGCAGCGCGAACAGATGACCGGACCTCGCGGCAGAAAAACCCAGGCCGGCCTGAAGATAGTGCGGCATCCATGTCAGCGTCACGGCGAGCATCCAGTAGGCCGCGAAATGCGCGCAAAACACGCCGAGCACCGTCTTGTCGGCCAGCAGGACGCGATAGGGCAAGCGAAAGCCGCATCCTCTGTCCTTCTCCTGCCTGAGGGTGCTCTCCCCGCCCACGAACTGCCACAGCACGCACCACATCACGCCGACGATCGCGAGCGCCATGAAGTTGGCGCGCCAACCCCATTTCAGCGTGATGGCCGGAATCACGATGCCGGCCAGCAGCAATCCCAGCGCGCTACCCTGATACAGCACGGCCGACGGCAACCCCCGCTTCTCGTTGGGAAACCATTTCGCCAGCTCATGCAGGGAAAGTGGAGAAGCAGGCCCTTCCGATGCGCCGAGCATCGTGCGCAGGATCAGCACCGTGAGCGCCGAACCTGCGAGCATCATCGGCAGTTGGAGAACTGACCATGAGAGCGCCATGATCAGGATGAGATGCCGCGTCTTGAACCGCTCGCTCGCCAGGCCGCCGACGATCGCGAAAATAGCGAACAGCCAGTTCAGGCTACCGCCGATCAAACCAAATTCCGTCGGCGTGATTTTCAGCTCATGCATGAGCGGCACAGCGACCATGCCCAGAACGACCTTGTCGAGAAAATTCACGGTCATCATGCACGCGAGCATGAGGGCAATCACCCACGCTCGCTTGGGGTCATACTCGTTCTGATTCGCCAACATAGTGTCTCCTGTATCCGGATCCATGTTTGATTTGTTTTTCCTGATGGACCCGGTTATGGCTATCGACTGCGTTCTAGTTTGCTTGATCCGCCAGTATCGCTTTGGCGATGGTGTTGCGTTGAATCTCGCTGGTGCCGGTGAAAACGCGGAACATGCGCAACTTGCGGAACGTTTGTTCGACGGGGTGATGACGCGTAACGCCCACGTTGCCATGGATCTGCACGGCCTTGTCGGCGACTTCGAAACAGCGCTCGGAGACAAACAGCTTGCAAGCGGCCGCACGCATGCGCAGGTCGCCGCCCGAGTCCGCCAGATGCGCCGTTTGCGCGATCATCGATTCGCACGCCCACAAGGCGGACGCCATGTCGGCGAGCATGTGCTGAATTGCCTGAAAGCGGGCGATCGGCACGCCGAACTGCTTGCGCGCTTTAGCGTAATCGAGCGAGGCACGATAAGCGGAGGTCGCCAGCCCGAGCATGGTCGGGCAATGCAGCAGCCGATTGACGTTGATGCGCGACATGCCCAGCTTGAAGCCGTTGCCGAAACCACCGAGCACGTTGGCGCGCGGCACGCGCACGTTCTCGAACACGATGTCGGCATCGATATGCTGGCCGGACATCGGCACGTACTGCTCTTGCACGCGCACGCCGGGCAGATCGAGATCGACGAGTACAGCCGAAATGGACGGCGCATCGCTCGCTTCGTCCTTGGCGCCGGTCACGCACATCACGATCGCTACGTCCGCAAACGGCGCGCCGCTGATGTAGTGCTTGTGCCCGTTGACGACCAGGTCGTCGCCGTCGCTGACGGCCGAGGTACGTATGCCCTGCGCGTCCGAGCCCGAGTGCGGTTCGGTGAGCGCGAAGCAGATCGACTTCTCACCGCGAATAATCGGTTGAAAGTAGCGCTGCAACTGCTCCTCGGTGGCCGACTTGAGCATGCTGCCGATGCGCGGCGGTCCACCCAGATCGCCCAGCACGTGCGGAGCGAGCGCCGACCCACTCGCCGCGAGATCCGCTTTGAGCGCGCATTGCTGCAACACGCTGAAGCCTTTGCCGCCCAGCGATTCCGGCAGGCACGCAGCGTAGTAGCCGAGTTCGGAGGAACGCCGCCACACCTTGCGTAACACCTCGCGCGGCCAGACATCTTCGGAACCGAGCTGAAGCTCGCGTTCTAGCGGAATCAGTTCCGACTTCACGAACGCCTGAATGCCTTCGCGCGTCGCGTCGAATTCCGGGGTCGATACATATTCGAACATGGCAAAGCCCTCAATTCACGCGACGATCAGAACCGGTCCAGTACTGCTCGCGCACGACCTTGCGCGCGATCTTGCCGCTCGGGTTGCGAGGCAGTTCGGCGACGAAGGAAATCGAGCGCGGCAGCTTGTAGTCGGCAAGCCGACCGCGGCAATAAGACAGGATCTCTTCCGCCGTGACGTTCGCGGAAGACTTCAACACGATGGCAGCTTTCACACCTTCTCCCCAACGTTCATCAGGAACGCTGAATACGCACGCCTCCACGATGGAAGGATGCTGATAGAGCACCGCTTCGACTTCGGTGGGATAGACGTTGAAACCGCCCGAAATGATCATGTCCTTCTTCCGGTCGACGAGATAGATGTAGCCGCGCTCGTCCACGCGCGCGAGGTCGCCGGTTTTCAGCCAGCCGTCGACGAGCACCTCCGCCGTGAGTTCGGGCGCGCCCCAGTACCCCTTGAAGACATCGTCGCCACGAATCACGATCTCGCCGATGTCGTCGCCCGATACCGGCTGGCCCGCTTCGTCCACCACGTACACCTGGGTCTCGCCGAGCGGGCGTCCGCACGATGCCAGCAATTCCGGCTGACACGCAATGGCGTGCGCGTGATCGGCCTTTGTGAGCCGCGTCACGCCCGAGGTCGACTCGCTCGCCCCGTAACCCTGCGAGAGAACGGGACCGAAACGCTCCCAGGCTTCGCGGATGCGCGCGGGCGCCATCGGCGCGGCACCGTAGGCCAGTTGCTTGAGCGCGCTGAGGTCGGTGCGTGCCAGGCTGGGCTCCTGCAGCAGCATGTTGACCATCGTGGGTACGAGGAACGTGTGCGTGATCCTGAGGCGCTGGAGTTCAGAGAGAAAATGCGCTGGCTCGAAGCGGTCGAACAGCACGAGCGTGGCGCCGCAAAAAAGATACGGCTGCATCAACATACCCGATGCGTGCGTAACGGGTCCGACGAGTGCAAGGCGGTCGCCGGGACGCGGCAACGTATCCATGCCGACCAGCAACTTTCGCAGCGACGCAAGCCGGTTTCCCACCGAGTGCATGGCGGCTTTGATCTTGCCCGTCGAGCCCGATGAAAAATGAAGGACAGCGAGGTCATCGCTCGACACCCGTACGTTGGGCATCGTCGCGGAGGCGCGCGCAAGCAGCGTTTCGTAGCCGCTGTAGCCCTCGGCGGCGGGCCCGATCGACACAAAATTTTCGATGGAATCGAAGCCTTGGGTTCGCGGCGAGTAGTTGGTGAATCCCTCGCCGGCGATGATGACGCGAGGCCGGCAGTTCGACACAACGTCGGTAGCCTCGGCGGCGGTGAATCGCGGATTCAAGGCGGCCTTGACGAGGCCGGCTTTGTACAGCGCGCACTCGATTTCCACGAGTTCGACACAGTTGCGCGACTGCACGGCCACGCGGTCGCCCGGCACCAGGCCGAGGCCGAGCATTGCGTTGGCGAGTCGATTCGATCGTTCGTCAAGCTGGCCATAGGTGAGTACCCGATCCGCTTGCATCACCGCCGCTGCGTCACCCCAATAGGTGGCCGCGCGGCGCAGAAAGTACGCAAAGCTCATGCATGTCTCCAATGTATTGGATTCATTGTGTAACATGGGGGGCCATCATCGCAATCAAGCGAATGGAATAAAGTCATAACCAATAGGAATGGCATGGAGACACGGGATCTGGAGTATCTGTTGGAGGTCGAGCGGTGCGGCGGCGTGGGAAAAGCGGCCGAGGCGCTGAACATGAGCCAGCCCGCGCTGACCAAAGCCATCAAGCGCGTCGAGGCCGAGGTGGGTATGCCTCTCTTCATGCGCAATCCCACCGGCGTGGCGTTGACGACTTACGGCAAGGCGTTTATCGAGCGCGCACGACGCATCACGCTCGAGTTCGATGACGCGTTGAAGGAGCTGACCGCCATTCACTCGGGTGAGCTGGGCGTGTTGCGGGTCGGCTATTCGCCGTCTATTCCCGACACATTGATCATGCGAAGTTGCCGGCGCCTGCTCAACGAGCGTCCGGCGGCGAAGTTGCACCTGCGGCGCAATATCGCCGCCGATCTGTTTCGGCAGATCAACGCGGGCGAACTCGATCTGGCGATCGCGCCGGCGCCCACCGTGGGGATCGACTATTTCGAAGCTACGCGGCTATTCGATGACCGCCTGCATCTGATGGCAGATAAAAACCATCCGTTGCGGGACAAAACGACGGTCAGGCTGAAGGACCTGCTGGGGCAGGAGTGGCTTTTGCCGGACTCGAACGCAGCAATCCGGCAGTTGGTCTGGAACGCATTCACACGCCAAGGACTGCCGCAGCCGTCGATCCGCGTTCAGACCGACTTCGCCATCCCCGCGCTTCTCGAGCTCGTGCGCGGATCGCGGATGTTGTGCATTGCCGGGCACGATCCGGAGACGCCTCATCGCGGCATCATTCAACTCCCGCTCGCCGACGACGAACTGGACCTGACTCGCAGGGTATGTGCAATTCACAGATCGGGCGGCTTCATTTCTCCACTCGCGACGCGCCTGATAGACGTTCTCAAATCCGGTAGCAGCGCACACCCGACCGAACGCAAGGTGCTGCCCCCGCCGGATTCAAATGGAGGGGTGCCAGCTACTGACAGGCGCATCAAATAGCGCGTAACTTCCCAAACGGCCTGGCGATATCCCAAGCGTGTGCGCTTGCCACATTGAGGAGGATCGAAATAGCTTGGGTCGTAGCCATAACCCACTGCTCAGCGTGCCGCTATGGGATGCCACGGACAACCAGCCCCATGTCTGATTGCGGTTGAATCCAAGGTGGCGCGGCGAGGCCGCCTTGCCGTCCAACTTTGTTCGCGCTCGCAAACTGCTTGATTTTATGCGACTGGTCAAACGTCAATACCGCGTGTGGCATTCCATAGCCTGAGTACGAATGCAAGGCTGGCGAATATGAGCCCTATTGAACAGACACCGCTCCAACCGGCCAACGCCAGCGCGGTGCCGGACAGCACAGCACCCAACGCACCGCCAATGAAAAATACTCCGACAAATAGTCCGTTCAGCCTGCCGCGGGCGGCAGATCCCAGTAGATTGATGGCACGCCGCCCGAGCGTTTGATCGGTAACGACGCCTGCGTCAAGCGCACCCGCCCCTGCGACGAGCATTGCACACGCCAGCACCGGATGAGCACTTGCGGAAAAACCACCCCAACCGGCGCCCGCCACGCCAATAAACACCAGTGCCATGAGCATCGTCAGGTGCCCCGCGAGCAGCGCTTTGCGACCAGCCCCGAGGTCCCCCGCGCGGCCGGCCAATGGCGTCATGATGGCGCCTGCCGCGCCAGCTAGCGCAAATAGTGCGATGCCATTCATATTGAAGTTGAATGGCGGCTGCGCGAGTCTCAAGCCGATCGCCGTCCAGAATGCACTGAAGGCAGCCATCACCAGCGCGGCCGATGTGGCATTGCGTTGCAACACGGGTTCACTACGCAGCAGAATCCACAACGAGCGCAATAGTGGCAGGTAACTTGTCACTGCGCTCGGCAAGCGCGCGGGCAGCTTCATATACAGCGTGACGGCAAGCAACGCATCTGCCAGCGCGGCAAAGCCATAGAAAGCACGCCAACCGACTGCCCCAGCGATCAAGCTCGCGGTCGGGCGCGACAGCAGGATACCGAGCATCAAACCACTCATCACATTGCCAACCGCCCGCCCGCGATGGCTTTCCCGCGCCATCGAAGCTGCCATCGGCACAAGCATCTGGATGACGCTGGAAGCCGCACCCGCCAAAAATAACGCTAGCAAAAACACTATGCGTGAATCGGAAATCATCGCAACAGCCAAAAACCCCGCACAGCATGACAGTGTGCACACGATCAACCGGCGATTCTCAAGAAGATCGCACAGCGGCACCAGCAGCACCAGACCGGCCGCGTAACCGAGTTGCGGCAGCATTGCCGTGAGGCCCGCGAGCGCGGGCTGAAGGTGCAGGCTACGGACAATCACACCGGTCAGCGGTTGGGCGGCAAACAGGTTCATGACAATCACACCGACCGCTCCCGCGAAGAAGACAGTCATCGTCGCAGTAAGCGTGTGCGGCGTGTCTTCCCACGGTGCCGTGGCAATGTTGGCGGTATTCTCGGCAGATTGATTCATCGAATGGGCTCTCGGAGCGAAGGGGAACGAAAGCCATACTACGGATGGATTATGTATGCGACAATTGAAATATGTTAATAATTATTATGCGGAAAAATTTTGAATACGCGTGACCTGGAGGCATTTGTCGCTGTTGTCGAAAGCGGTTCGATGGTTCGTGCCGCAGAAAGACTGCACCTCACGCAGCCTGGCCTGACTCGACGCGTGCAGAGTCTGGAGAGTATGTTGGGTACCGTATTGCTTGATCGCCAAGGCAAGCCGCTCAAACCGACTGCTGCAGGCAACGAAGTCTACGTGCTCGCGCGCACTGTGCTGCGTGCGGTCGATGACCTCATGTCGGTCGCGTCTCCTGAAAGCGAGCCGACCGGTGAGTTGAGAATCGGCATGCCGCCGTTTCTAGCTGAAGTTGCGCTGGAAAAACCATTTGACCTCCTGCGCAGCGCCTTTCCCCGATTGACGCTGCGTGTCACCGCAGGGTGGTCGCCCACCCTCCTGCACAATCTCGAACGGTCGTCGCTCGATGCGACGACTTTACTGATGCCGTTGGGGTTCGCACTACCCGAAACGTTGCAAGCATCACCTCTCGCGTTCTTGCCGACCGTTGTCGTCGCAGCTCGTTCTCTTGGTTTGCCCAACGCGCCAACGACGCTGGCGGATCTAGCTCGTCACGAATGGGTGCTCAACCAGGACGGCTGTGGAATGCGCTCCGCTCTGAGGCGTTCACTGGAGGCCGCGGCTCTCCCGTTCAATGTCGCTGTCGAAGCGTTTGGTTCCGAGTTGCAGTTGTCTCTGGTGGCACGTGGGCTGGGCATTGGACTCGTGACACCGGACATCTTGGAACGAAGCGCCCATTTTCCGGCGCTTCAAGTGCTCGATGTCACTGACTTTCGCACGGGGGTCAATGTATGGTTCGTCCACGGCTCCTTGCCTGGCAGGCTTACGCGTCCAGTGGAGCTGTTGCGAAAGTCGCTCACCGACGTGCTAGCCGAAGGCACGGTGGAAAAACGTACGAATGATGCCAAAGAGATATGACAGCCGTCGGCAATCTCACAATATGTGGCCGGTGTCGTTGTCCCGCCGCGTGTATGTGCCCAACCGCCTGCATTTCTCCGTCGATACCCGACTCAATCGCGCGGCCAGTGCCACACCGAGCAACGCTGCGAGCTACACGAACGAGCGCAGCATTGGCCAGCCAGTTCACCGTGTGTTGCTGGCAACGGGCGAGGCGCGTAGCATAAGCGACCACAATCGAGGCCGCAAGGCCCAATCGGAGCTGCAATGCGACCGAGCCCCGTTCTGCAAGCGTCGATGCGGGAGCCGGTAGGGCTCGGATGAAGCGGCTAACGAAAATGAATCTCGAACGCGTCGTGAATACGGCATTTTTTCTGTTGATGGGGTGAGATTATTTGCGCGTTCGGAAACGCTGATGTTCAACATCGCCTCCTTGGAAAGCGAAGCGCGCTGTTCGCGTCGGCGCTTCTTCTATTAGCCTCCATAGCCGGATGCCGCGCCTGGGGCGCCGCCACCAGTAGCGTCACCAACCGCGATAAAAGCCGTGGTAACGCGAGCACTGCTATCTCTTCAACCATGCGGCCGTCCTACTGGAGGCCGGCCTTGAGCGATACCTGGCAGTGGCAGTTGAACGGAACGCTCAATACTCTCTATGCAGTATCGATATATGACATCGACCTGTTCGACACACCGGTTGCCACGATCAAAGCGTTGCAAGTCAGCGGAAAAAAAGTAGTCTGCTATTTTTCTGCCGGCAGTGCGGAAAACTGGCGCTCCGATTTTTCCAGTTTTCGGGCATCCGACATGGGCAATGCTTTGAGCGGGTGGGCGGGAGAACGCTGGCTCGACACGCGGTCGGCCAATGTGCGGAAGATCATGCGGGCACGACTGGATCTGGCCGTTTCCAAGGGCTGCAATGGCGTCGAGCCGGACAACGTGGACGGCTACGCAAACAATAGCGGCCTCCCCCTTTCAGCCTCAACCCAACTGGATTACAACCGCTTCCTGGCCCGCGAAGCACATAACCGCGGATTGGCCGTTGCATTGAAAAACGATACAAGGCAGTTGGGCGATCTGGTCAAGGATTTCGATTTCGCCGTCAACGAACAATGCCATGAATATGCCGAATGCGGCGGATATCAGGTTTTCACGGCTCACAATAAGCCAGTGTTCAATGCGGAATATGCAGCGTCCTACAGCACGAATGCCGCGGCACGCGCCACGCTGTGCGCGAACGCAAGTGCACACCATCTCCATACGCTGGTGCTGCCACTCGCACTGGACGATAGCGTTCGCTACAGTTGCGAACACTAACAAGCTGCGGTACGAGCCGGTCAGCCACGCCCGGCGCTCCATCGGGCGACTGCGTTGATCTGTACGATCTTGCGCGTCGGAAGCCGCGCTCAACGGAGAATCAGAGATCACGCCCCTGCGGTGTATTGGGAGCACGGCGCTTCCTGCCGTATTCCGCCTGATCCCGACCGGCGCTTCACGCCCCTTCACGTCCCTTTGCCCCCCTCCGCCGCAAGCAGCAAGTCATGTCCGAAAACCAGCCATGACGGGACATTTCGCGCTGCATTCCACCGGCAGATTCCTGCTCGCAGTGGCGTAGCAAAGCCAGGACGCCTCTCGAACAGCAAGTCATGACCGGCCGCCAGATGCCGCGCGAGCCAACGCGCGCCAGTTAACGCGATATCCCCGGCCCTTGCCACTTGCCGACAGGTTGGCCATTCCATGCGGGAATAACTCTTATCGCCGCCGCCTGTCTTCTTGCCGCGCGGCGTCTGTCCGATCATGTGTTCACCGTCAACCCACAGAGGAATCAACGATGAACATCTTCGACGCCTACACTGTCGACACCGCGTCCGCCGACTCGAAGCCCCTGATCGAAGGCACAAAGGCCGCTTTCGGCTTCGTCCCCAATCTCCAGTCCTTCATGGCGGAGTCGCCCGAACTGCTGGCCGGCTACTCGGCGCTCTGGGACCTGTTTTCCAAGAGCACGCTGACGCCGCACGAACAGCAGGTCGTCTATCTGAGCTCGAACTTTGAGAACGACTGCCACTACTGCATGGCTGGCCACAGCACGCTCGCAAAAATGATCAAGATGGACCCGGCCGTGATCGCCGCCCTGCGCGCCGGCACCGAGCTTCCCGACGCAAAGCTCGAAGCGCTGCATCGCTTCACCACCATCGTGGTGCGGGAGCGCGGCTTCGTCACCGATGCGCAGGTCGAAGCGTTCCTCGCAGCCGGTTACACGCGCCGCAACGTGTTCGAAGTGATTCTCGGCGTCGCGACGAAGGTGATGAGCAACTACACGAACCACATCGTGCATACGCCTTACGATGCCTTCATGAAGGGCAACGAGTGGACCAAGCCCCAGGCGGCCGTTGCGGCCAGCGTCTGAGCGCAGGTTCGAACTCGATCACCCGATACAGGAGACGGACATGTCCTTGCAAGACAAACTCGACGCGTTCAAGGCGGACTTCAAGGGCGGCAAGCCACCGTACCACGCGCCGCCCGAGATTCACCCGATCATGGAGCGCGCCACCGCTGAGCTGATCGCAAGCGGACAGGCAGCCCGCGCCATCAAGGCCGGCGACCGTGCGCCCAGCTTCACGCTCAAGGATCAGGACGGCAACGACGTGTCGTCGGCCGAACTGCTGCGTCACGGCCCGCTCGTCATCACGTTCTACCGCGGGGTGTGGTGCCCGTACTGCAACATCGAGCTCCGGGCGATCAACGAGGTGCTGCCGCAGATCGAGGGATATGGCGCGAGCGTCGTGGCCATTTCTCCGCAGACCGCGGTCAACAGCCGCAAGTCCGTGCGCGACAACAAGCTCGGCTTTCCGGTGTTGAACGACTCGAACGGCGAGGTCGGCGCGGCGTTCGGCCTGCGCTTCGCATTGCCCGGCTATCTGGTCGATCTCTACAAGGCCTTGAAGAACGATCTGCCCGCGTTCAACGGCGATCCGTCATGGACCCTGCCGATGCCGGCGCGCTACGTGATCGGCCGGGATGGCATCGTGCTCTATTCGGAAGTGAATCCCGACTACACGCATCGCCCCGATCCGGTCGATATGTTCCCGGTCCTGGAGCGCGCGAGCGCAAAGGTGTAAGCGAACGCGCAGGTCATCGCCGCCTTCGGGCGGCTTTTCCTTTCCCTTTACCCTATCCCATACCCCATGACCATCATGACAAAGCGTACTTTTCTGGTGACGGGCGCCACCAAAGGCATCGGTCTCGCGCTCAGCGAGCGGCTCGTCGCCGCAGGCCACCGGGTCATCGGCATCGCGCGTTCGCACGCGGCGTTTCCCGGCGAACTCGTCACGCTGGACCTCGGCGATCGCGCCGCGACCGACGCGGCCCTGCGCGAGTTGGCGCAACGCCATCGCGTCGACGGCATCATCAACAATGTTGGCCTGGTCCGGCCGCAACGCGTCGAAGCGGTCGATCTCGATGTGCTCGACGAAGTATTCTCCGTGAATCTTCATCCGGCCATCCAGACGGCGCAGGCATTTGTGCCCGGCATGCGCGAGCGCGGCTGGGGGCGCATCGTCAATATCTCCAGCCTCACCATTCTCGGCATCACGCAACGCACGGCCTATGCCGCGGCCAAGGCCGCGCTCGTGAGCTTCGCACGCACATGGGCGCTGGAACTCGCAACGACTGGCATCACGGTGAATTCAGTGGCGCCCGGGCCCACCGAAACGGAGCTTTTCCGGGCCAACAATCCGCCCGGCAGCGAAGGCGAGCGGCGTTATCTGGCGGGCGTGCCCATGGGGCGCTTCGGCAAGCCGGAAGATATCGCCGCGGCGATTGCGTTCCTGCTTTCGGACGATGCGGGCTTCATCACCGGGCAGACGCTCTTTGTCGATGGCGGCGCCTCAATCGGCAAGGCCGGAATCTGAAGGCGAGTCGCCGGCCGTTTTGGCAAACAGGCTTTCGACGAAAGTGACGAAGGCGCGCGCCTTCGTCGTTGCCATCCGCCCGGAAGGAAAAACCGCCCATACGTCGACGCCCGGCAGCGTCCAGTCCGTGAGCACCGCCTGCACCGAGCCGTCCGCGAGCTCCGGCGCGAACATCCATTCCGAGGCCACAGCC
The DNA here is from genome assembly GCF_001931675.1 of Pandoraea thiooxydans. Classification (NCBI taxonomy): domain Bacteria; kingdom Pseudomonadati; phylum Pseudomonadota; class Betaproteobacteria; order Burkholderiales; family Burkholderiaceae; genus Pandoraea; species Pandoraea thiooxydans. The sequence goes on from NZ_CP014839.1 coordinate 2,503,290, forward strand.
AGTCCCAGATCGGCGAGCACGGCGGCGCGCACGCCTTCGGCAGCACTGACCCGCAGCCGGCCCGACACCGTAACCGCGGCTTCCGTGCCGTCCGCGTGCCCGAACGCCCAGGCATCGCCGCCGCTGCGCATCGCGTGAACGATGGCCCGATGCCGGCTGAGGTCGGCCGGCGTGTGCGGCACGCCATGCCGCGCGAAATACGCCTTCGTGCCGACCACGAGCCGCCGCCCGCTCGCCACCCGACGCGCGGTCATCGCGGAATCGTCGAGTCGGCCCATGCGCAACGCGACGTCGACGCCTTCCTCGAGCAGATCGATCGGACGGTCGTCCATCACGATCTCCACGTCGAGTCGCTGGTGCTGCTCGAGGAACGCGCCCAGGGCGGGAATGACGTGCAGCCGCGCGAAGGTCACGGCGGCGCCCACCCGCAGCCTGCCCGACAGTCCCGTCGACGATTCACGCACCGAATGCTCCGCGCGATCGGCCTCTTCGATCGCCAGGCACGCATGTTCGTAGAACCGCTGGCCGGCGTCGGTAGGCGTCAGGCCGCGGGTCGAGCGCAACAGGAGCCGGGCATTCAGATGCTCTTCCAGTTGCGCGATCGACTTCGATACGGCGGGTTGTCCAATTTGAAGCCGACGCGCCGCGGCCGAGAACGAGCCGGCGTCTACGACGGCGACGAAGGTTTCCATTGCGGCCAGGCGATCCATGCGGGTTGGGTCTCGGGAATGAGAGAGGCAAAGACAAAGGGATGGTGTCGCAGCGTTGCTGGATGCGAGTTATCACGTTGCGCGCAAACGACCCGGCAACTATACAGCAGCTTGCGTACTGGCATGCCATCGCCCCCTTATGCACCACGGGCCCGGGTCTGCCTTTACGCCCATGAGCGCCTTCATTCCACAACGCCAATGGCTGCTTTCCTTGATTTTGCGCATCTCCGGGCCACGGCCGTGCGTGTAATGTCGGTGGAACCGGACGCGGCAAACAAGGTGCATCGACCATGGTGCCGGTCTTGAGCGGCAGTCCCTGGCCCCTGCCGCTGGCGCCGTGCGTTGGCCGCCTCCAAGACCGCGAGCCCACGTCGTGCGCTTCGTTGCGAGCGCCGATCCGGTCGCGGCAAGGCTGATTTGTTTCGTCTTTGGGCAGCGCACACGCCAGCCGTTTGGCTTTTTTGCAGACCACTTCTGGATCCATCGATTACCCTCAGAGACCCCCGATGAAGCGCGCAACGAAGGCCTGCACTTCGAGCATCGGCGCCACGCCGGCGGCGTGCCCGGCAGATCGCGGATCGGCTCCGGCGAGGCCCGCATCCGGGTGGCGGCGCGTCCGCGCCGTGGCCGGCACGGCGCTCATCGCCCTTCTGCTGTCGGGCTGCGCCGCGGTCGGTCCCGATTACAGCAAGCCGCACGTCGCGGTGCCCGAGAACTGGCATGCCGCCCATCAGGCAGGCCCGGTCGATGCGGACGCGTTGGCCAAGTGGTGGACGCGCTTGAACGACCCCGTCCTCGAGCGCCTGATCACGGAGGCGCTCGCATCCAATACCGATCTGGCAGCCGCGCGCGCCCGGCTGCGGCAGGCGCGGGCCCTGCGCGCGCTGGCCGGCGCGCAGTTCTATCCCACGGTCAGCGCATCGGGCTCGGCCCAGCACAGCAAGTTCAGCGGGACGACCGGCGCGGCAGGCTCGCGCAACTACTTCAGCGCAGGCTTCGACGCAGCATGGGAGCCGGACATCTTCGGCGGACTGCGGCGCGGCGCCGAGGCGGCGCAGGCGGACCTGGAAGCCAGCGAGGCGTCCTTGCACGCCACCCAGGTGTCACTCGTGGCGGAAGTGGCCGTCAACGACGTGGAGCTGCGCGCCTACCAGGGGCGTCTGGCGATTGCGCGGGCCAACGAGGCCACCCAGGCGCAAACCCTGCAGATCGCCGAATGGCGCGCGCAGGCGGGCCTGGTGACCAGCCTCGACGTGGAGCAGGCCCGCACCAATCTCGAGCAGACCCGTGCCAGCATCCTGCCGCTCGAGACCAGCGTGGCCGAAACGAAAAACCGCCTGGCGGTCCTGCTCGGCAAGACACCCGGCAGCCTGAACGCCCTGCTCGACCCGCCGGAGAACATCCCCGCAGTGCCGGAGGCGGTCGCGGTGGGCATTCCCGCAGACACCCTGCGGCAGCGCCCCGACGTTCGGGCCGCCGAACGCACCCTGGCCGCGGAAACCGCGCGCATCGGCGTCGCCGAGGCGAACCGCTATCCCAACCTGGCGTTGAGCGGATCGTTCGGCCTCGAATCCCTCACGCTCGGCGGCCTGACGGGCGGCAACGCCACGGCCGGCTCGCTGCTGGCGAACCTGGCCGGCACCGTGTTCGACGGCGGCCGGCTCAAACAGCAGGTGGAAGTCCAGAGCGCCGTGCAGGCCCAGGCGCTGGCCGCCTATCAGGCCGCCGTGCTGGCCGCCCTGAGCGACGTGGAAAATGCCCTGACCGCCCTGGCCAACGGCCGTTGGCGCGTGCAGGCGCTCAGGGTCGCGGCCCAGTCCGCCGCCAATGCCGAGCAACTGGCCCAGCAGCAATATGCCGCCGGCCTGGTCGATTTCGAAACCGTGCTCACCAGCCAGCGGACGCTGCTCTCCGTGCAGGACAGCCTGAAAAGCAGCGAGGCGGACACCGCCACCTCCCTGATCCAGCTCTACAAGGCCCTCGGCGGCGGCTGGAGCAACACGCCGCAGAGCGCGCAGCCGCGGCCGGAGTGAGCGTACCGACCTTCCCGATTCAGACCACAGGCAGACCAGCATGAACCCACCGAAAAACCCGTCCTCCGGCGACATCAAGGCGACCCTGGGCCTGAGCTCGGGCATGCAGCGATGGACCGGCCGCCGCCTCTGGTGGTGGGCAGCGGCGATCGTCGCCCTGGCTGCCCTGGCCGCCCTGGCCTTCTTCGTTATCGGATCGCGCAACAACGCACAGGCACCCCGCTACCAGACCTCGGAGGCCCAAAAGGGCGACCTGACCGTCACCGTGTCCGCAACCGGCACGCTGGCGCCGACCAACGAAGTGGAAGTCGGCAGCGAAGTGTCCGGAACCATCGAGGACGTCAACGTAGACGTCAACGACCGGGTAAAAAAGGGCCAGCTCCTGGCGAGTCTGGACACCTCCAAGCAGCAGGACGCCGTGGCCAAGGCCAGGGCCACGCTGGCGGCGGCCGACGCGACGGTGCTGCAGAAACGGGCCACGGTCGCCCAGGCGAAGGCGACGCTGGCCCGCTACCGGCAGGTGGCCGAACTCTCCGGCGGCAAGGTGCCTTCGAAGCAGGAGCTGGACATCGCCGCGGCCGACGAGCAACGCGCCATTGCCGACGAAGCCAGCGCCGCGGCCTCGGTGTTGCAGGCCAAGGCCGCTCTGCGCGCCGAGGAAACCACTTTGGCCAAGGCCTACATCCACTCGCCGATCGACGGCGTGGTGCTGACCCGCAAGGTCGACCCGGGCCAGACCGTGGCCGCGACGATGCAGACCCCCGTGCTGTTCACCCTCGCGGAAGATCTCTCCAAAATGGAGCTGCAGGTCGATGTGGACGAAGCCGACGTCGGCAACGTCAAGGACGGGCAGTCCGCCGTGTTCACCGTGGATGCCTGGCCCAACCGCAAATACAAGGCCCGCGTCACCCGCGTGAGCTTCGGCTCGCAAACCACGGACAAAGTCGTCTCCTACCTCACGACCCTGCAGGTGGACAACCAGGATCTGAGCCTCAGGCCCGGCATGACGGCGACCGCCGAGATCACCACGGTGGAATTGAAGGATGTGCTGCTGGTGCCGAACGCGGCCCTTCGCTTCAGCCCCGCCGAGACCGCCACCGCGGCCAAGAAATCGGGCGGGCTGCTCTCGGCCATGATGCCGCGCCCGCCGCTGCAGCCGCAGAAGAAGCTGGCCAAGGAGAAGAAGGAAGGCAGCCAGCGCGTCTGGGTGCTGCGCAGCGGACAGGCCGTTCCGGTGGACGTCACGGTCGGCTACACGAACGGCAGCCAGACCCAGGTGACCGGCGGCGACCTGCGCGCCGGCACGCAGGTGATCACCGACACCTTGTCGACGGCGCAGCCATGAACGGGCAGACCGCGGCCGACACCCGCATCATCGCCCTCGAAGCGGTCACCAAGACCTATGGCCAGGGCCCGGCGGCCTTCCAGGCGCTGCGCGGCGTCGACCTCGCCGTCGACGCCGGAGACTTCGTCGCGGTGATGGGCCCCAGCGGATCGGGCAAGTCGACGGTCATGAACATCATCGGCTGCCTGGACACGCCCACCAGCGGCGTCTACCGGTTCAAGGGCATTCACGTGGAGCAGCTCAACCGCAACCAGCGCGCCCTGCTGCGCCGCAACTACCTGGGCTTCGTGTTCCAGGGCTTCAACCTGCTGGCCCGCACCAGCGCCCTGGAAAACGTCGAGCTGCCGCTGCTGTACCGGGGCGAATCGCCGGCCAGCCGCCACGCCGCCGCACGCGCGGCGCTGGACCAGGTGGGCCTGGCCGGCTGGGAAGACCACACCCCGGCCGAACTGTCCGGCGGCCAGCAGCAGCGCGTGGCCATCGCCCGGGCCATCGTCACCCACCCCACCGTGCTGCTCGCGGACGAGCCCACCGGCAACCTCGACACCCGGCGCAGCCACGAAATCATGGAACTGCTGGCGGCGCTCAACCGGGACATGGGCATCACCGTCCTGATGGTGACCCACGAGTCGGCGATGGCCGACTATGCGCACCGGCAGGTGTATTTCGTCGACGGCACGGTGGAGAGCGACAAAGACACCAGGAAGGCCGCGCCATGAACCGGAACACGCTGCTGATCGCGCTGCGGGAGATCCGGCGCAACCTGATGCGCTCGTTCCTCACCATCCTCGGCATCGTCATCGGCGTCGCGGCGGTGATCACCATGGTCACCCTGGGCAACGGCGCCACCCGGGCCGTCGCCGCCCAGGTGGCCAGCCTGGGCAGCAACCTGATCATGATCCGGCCCGGCCAGCGGCTCGGCCCAGGCCAGGGCTCCGCGGGCGCGCCCAGCTTCAAGCTCGCCGACGTCAACGCCATCAAGGCGCAGATCCCCGGCCTGGCGGCCGTCGCCCCGATCGCCAGCACCATGGTCACCGTGGTGGCCGGCGCCAACAACTGGTCCACCACGGTACAGGGCACCAGCGACCAGTGGTTCATGGCCAGGGACTGGACGCTGGCCGCCGGCCGCACCTTCTACGAAGGCGAGGAGCGGGCCGGCGCGGCCGTCTGCGTGATCGGCGAGCGGGTGCGCAAGGAACTGTTCGGCAGCCAGAACCCCATCGGCAGCAGCATCCGCGTCAAGCAGTTCGCATGCAACGTCATCGGCCTGCTCAAGGCCAAGGGGCAGTCGGGCATGGGCCAGGACCAGGACGACGTGGTGGTCATGCCCCTGCGCACCGTGCAGCGGCGCCTGACCGGCAGCCTCGACGTCGGCACGCTGATCGTGTCGGTCAAGGACGGCGTGTCCACCGGCAAGGTGCAGAACCAGCTCCAGCTGCTCCTGCGGGAACGGCGCCACATCGCGGCGAATGAAAACGACAACTTCAATGTCATGGACACCAAGCAGATCGCCGAAGCCCTGTCCGGCACCACCAATGTGCTCACCACCCTGCTCGGCGCGGTGGCGGCGGTGAGCCTGCTGGTGGGCGGCATCGGCATCATGAACATCATGCTCGTGTCGGTTACCGAACGCACCCGGGAGATCGGCATCCGCCTGGCCATCGGCGCGCTGGAGCGCGAGGTGCTGCTGCAGTTCCTGATCGAAGCGGTCGTGCTGTCCAGCCTGGGCGGCCTGATCGGCATCGCCATCGCCACGGCGGCGTCGATCTTCCTGGCCGGCGTCATGCAGGTGCCCTATGTCTTCAACCTCGGCATCAACGTGCTTTCCTTCGCCTTCTCCGCAGCCATCGGCGTGGTCTTCGGCTATTTCCCGGCCCGCCGCGCAGCGCGGCTCGATCCTATCGAGGCGCTCAGGCATGAGTGAGGTTGGGTGGCGGGCCGGGGGGGTAGATGGGTCGGAGCGGGTGCGGGGTGGAGGGTGCGGAACTGGTACACGCGACGCCGCATGACGCGGGCGCGCAGGTCGGGTTGGTGTGTTGCTTAATATCGATCGGCGCTTGGCGACCCATACCCGACGTCGGCAGTACGGGTTTGGGCGCCCAGTAGCTGACGCTCGTACAGTCGAGCAACGAAGGAGATGTCGCCGCAGGCCCGTGCTCCCGATGGAGGTTGACTGCCCCTTAGGGGGCCGGGGACAGTCGCCCTGGCACCGCTGCATTGCAGTCGACCGCTGTCTGCACCTGGCGCTCGGCCTCAACTCCGCCCTCGGCCAAAAGCGCTGGAACTTTGCTCTCTGCGAACAATGTCCGCAACAACCGTCCGAAACGATTGTCTTCCTCGGCTCTGACGATGCGCCGGCATGCTTCCAAGAAATTCATCCCAGCCTGGCCGAAGTGTTTCTCGTACATTTCGTGCTGCTCGAGAATGTCCAAACTTTTGAGTACGAAAAGCTTAAAATCACGACCTTTCAACGTCCGCATCGCAGTCTCGAAATCGTCGATCGTAGCCGCTCGCATCGCCGCTTCTTCCCGATGCCCCCATCCGTTGTTCTCATGAATGTGCTTGATGGCATCGACGACAGTCGCACTGTGAATTCGAGCATCGCGCGCTTTGTCGATTGCTGCCTTAAGTCTTGGATGTAGCGGCTGATGGCCCGGTAATTCTCCGAATTCGGTGTTGTCGGCGATGGTCGCGAAGTGAACCAACCAACCATCAATCAAATCATTTTCAAGTTTGGCACCGCCGGGTAGATCGAACATCTGCTTTCCGAGCGCCGTGACAGTGTAGGGGTCAAGGTCCGCCACTCTGGCGATGAGCTTGACCGCATCATCTACGAGATCGTCGTCGCAGTCTGTGACGTACCAAACGGAGCGCTCGAAGAATGCACGCGCGAGATTTCTAGCTTCGGTGCGATTCTCGTTGTGTTGGTAGCCTTGGACGATGGCCTCAATCGCCCTTGCGTCGTGCCTTCCGTCGCGAACGAAGCCGACAACCAGTTCTTCAAATTCGTCCGAAGAATTGATCTCTAGCTTTGACAGCAGAACTTTCCATGCGGCTGGTGTGGACTCCTCGCTTTTCTCCTTTGACGCATCGCCTCCCTGCCTGAGGTGGCGGCTAAGAAAGTCGCTCGGACCTCGGTTGTAGCCTGCGACATACTCCAGAGTCGGTCCGTCCTTGATGGCATTGTTTGCAAGAGCGGAAATGAGCACAATCGAGGGAACGGTCCGTGCCTGTATCCCGAGAGGCATGTCGCCAGTGTCACCGAGGAGCTGAACCACAAGACGGTAAGCCTTACGGATGACCCGGATATTGGTGATCCCGCACGCGTCCACCGCAGTCTTGGCCGTCGCGCGGTAAGGACTATTCAAGTTCGGAACCGCGATTTCAAACGCTTCCCCAGGTGTCGGCGTGAAACGAAGCTCTTCTTCGACCACCTTCTCTCGGAATGCCACCCAGAGCGGGCTGTCGGTAGGCGCGGAGAACTGGTCCGAGTTGAGAATCAAGAGGAATCGCGTACCAAAATTCTGAGAGTATTCGTTGACGAAGCCTAGGACCTCGTCGACTGACAACGAGGCATGCTTTCTTTCGATGTCATCGATGACTACGAATCGGTCGCGCAAAGCGACAGGAACTGCTACCAGCGCAAGCTCGTCGAGCGCCAAAAACCCCGGGTGGACCTTCTTCAAGGCGTCGACGCTGGCCTTCCAAGTCTTCATCAGACCTTCTGTCAGCGAGCTGCTGTCGCCGCCTACTGGGAGCGCGCTTTGGACCACCTTGAGCTTGAGCTGATTGATGTCTTTCAATCCAAAGAGGGACACGTAGCGCGCGCCTTTGACAATCGGGTCCTCCGACTCTTTGCGAATCTCGTTCCAGAGGTGAGTTTTGCCGGTGCCCCATGCGCCTGTCAGCGCGATGACTTTTAGGTCGGCGTTGTCGATGAGCGAGATCAACTGCGCTTTAGAATGTTCGATCGTCATTTGCTTTATTCGGTGCTGAATCCAGCAGGCAGTCCCGCCAGTACGACGTTTGGGTTGCATCACTGGCGCACTCGACCAGCCAGATCCTGTGAAGATTGTTCGAGATTCAAGGATAACGCGTCGTCATATTGCGATTCTAAATCAGCACCGGGCCACCGCGAGTTTATGGGACGCTCCGAAGCTGCCGGTCGAGAACGGCAGCAAATGGCCGATCGCCGCCCGACGCATTCCCCTGAAATCGACCCCGAATAGACGTTTGCGTCACCCGGAAACGGCCATTCGCCAAGCAATGAACTGCGGATCTATCGATAGCCAGGTCGTGCGCTGAAACCAGATTTGTGCGCGCCCGAGCTGGCGATTTTATGCGTCGAGCACAAGTGGCCCCAAGGAATTGTCGATCAGGACCTTCCAGCCGCCGCCGGGCTGCTTGCGGAAGACCGTCGTTGCGACGAGTTGCCTCGTGGCAACCTCCCCATTCGATTCCTTGTACTCCAGCGTCCACCGAGACAGGAACAGCGCAATCCCATCTGCCTCGAAAACACGGCTTTTGAGCTGCGTGGCCGACGCGCCCGATTTCATCGCACGCTCGAAAAACTCGAGTAGCTGCGCTCGTCCGCACACTGCTTTCCCCGGCTCAGTGACGACGACCGCCGTGTCTTCATAAAAGCTCATGACGGTATCAATGTCACGCTCATTGAACGCTCGATCCAGTAGTTCTACTGCATGCTCGGGGCTGTGCGCGATCATAATTTTCCTCTGAGACACATCACATGGTGGACGGGTGACCGGTCAGAAACGGGCGCAATCTATTAGGAGAACGTGTTCGACCTGGCCTCTATCGTATCCTGCGTAGCAATGCACTGGCTTGTCGGCGGTCTGTGCATCGGTGTCGATTGACGCTTCCTGCCGACGATGCCACTTCAGCGCTCGGGTGATCTGCCCCGCCACTCGTACCAATGGGCTTCCAGTAAAGCTCAATTAAATTAGCGCCTGCATGGCGGCATGAGAATCCTCGGTTGCTCTGTGCTTGGCCGCTGCCGCCATTGCAGCATCAGCAGCTATGGTTGCTCGAAGCGAGCCAGATCATGATTACACACGCGGCCAGTGTCGAGGTAATGCCCTCCCGCAAACAGACGCTGGGAGAAATAGAATCTTCTCGTTAAGGTGGAGTCCTGCAGATAAAGAAGTCAAGATTTACGGACAGCCAGACCATGGACGCGCTCAAGCATGCGGAGTCCGACTCACCGACCGCCCGTGGCCAGTGCACTGCTGCTCGCAAGAACGTACGAGCTCAGATCTCGATCGCTGTACTGCCGCGCAAGCGCCGATCCGGCCGTTTGAGCGACCAGGACTGCACCCCACACTTGCGCGAACGGCCATTCAAAGGAGTCATATCGCGCCGAGACGTCGGGAAACACCAAAGCATTTCTCACAATCGTGTCGAACACCTTGTTCCCCGTGATTGTGTGGCAGTGCATCGCTATGTCTCCTATCCGATGACCGAAGCGCTTGAGTTCAGATTCGCTCGCATTCGACTCTTGTATGAGCACTGCCTTGAGAAAAATTTCAGTCGCCATTCGAAAACCAAGGATCGATTTCGTGTTTGGCTTCGGAACAGTCAGTTGAGCTATAGCTCCCGCGAGTTCCTTTGCACCGCTCAGTGCGAATTCGAGGGCACGGCTTGACAGCGACTTTAGTTTTCCAATGTCGTCAAGCCCGTATGCATAATCCACGCAATCAGCCCAATAGAGCGCGAGTCGCCACAGCTCCCCCGGTTGCTTAAGAACGCGATCCTTGACGGGCCGAGGCATCGCTTCCAAGCAGTCTAAGGCGCTTAACTGCACTTGACCATGGACGATGGGAACATGAAGCGGCCAAAAGGAAGCGTCGAAGTAGAAGGCGCCGGTAAACATAGCACCTACGGTGTGAGATCCAGGCGCACTATTCTCTCTAAACCAACAGAATATCTCGCTGGCTACGGGCGATGAGAGTTCTAGTGTGCAACGATACTCCCTTGTAAAATCGCTCATTGCACGAAACGGCCGCGCTTGATGCGGCAATTCTTCTTCACTGTATCGCTCGTTCGCATACTCAAGCCAACGGTGTAGTGCCGTTCGGTTCATGTTAAATGAACAATGGATCTAGTATGGTGCATTGACGTGGATCTCTGTGGCGAGCGCCTTTAGATTATTGGCTATTTTTGAAAATCGCTCTTGCCTTTTGAGCCAAGCGCCACTACACGACAATCTTTTCGCTCCGATAGCCTCCAGGGCTGCGCGTTTAGAAGGGGTGCTTTCATGAGCGGCAAAGTTGCGAAGAGTTGCAAGCCGCTCAAGCGCTACCTTATACACAGGCTTCTTGATGATCACAACCAGATAGTGCGTATCTGGAACGAACGACTTTATGGTTTTGATTAGTCCAGAACGCCCCTTGAAGTCAAAGTACCCCGTTCCTGTTATCAAAAATTCACATACTTCGTCGGTTAGGTGTTTTGGAAACTCCACGTCTGTGGTCGCGGCCAGAGTAGAAGTGTCGTTGTTTACAGCGCCAACGAGCGCGTCGAGCATTAGTCCTTCGAATTCTTTGTAAAGTCGAATAATCGCGTAGTTGTGAAGCCAAGTTACATGCTCATCAGTCTGTGCCATGGACACGGAGGACAGAAAGGCACTTATCTTATCGACCTCCGTATTGAAGTCGTGTGCCGAAAGTTTGATACTTTTTTTTCGTGGCATGGAGGCAGTTATCGTAGATCCAAGTGATTATTTGTTATCTATACAGATAGTTCGGGCTAAAAAATACGGGAAGCAGCTCATAAACCCATCTGGACAACCCTCCAAAAAGTCCCGTCCACATTCACATCGCAGGGGCATTGTTTAAAAATTAGCAGACAATCACGTGAAAAACATAGTTCTCTTCCAACAGAAACCGCGCGATTGACGGGGTATGCTCCCACGAAATTATGGCACGAGCAAAAATAAATCGCCGGGGGGAACGAATAGCCGGCTCCGGGGCCTATGGCGCCCGATGCAACCGGCGCTTGGCAACCCGGTGTCCTCCTCCGGGTTGCAGTGGTACGCGTGGTCATTCTGAATGCATATCTATTGCTAAACATTCGCATAGTTGGCACATATCCGACCATGCCTTACCCGGCCGGGCGCGGCTCATTTGAGGTACTCGCCAGGCTACCGGCTTTGGCGGGTGTGCGTCGGTTATTTCGGGTGACCTGATGACCCGCAGAATCTTTGCCCCTTGGCCTTGCCGACTTCCCATACCGACCCCATAATTCTGATTGCACCGACATCTCTCGCACCAAATATGTCGAATACAAAATTACGCGACGAACAAATCGAAAAGCTACGACCACTAGAGAAGCGGCTACAGCAAGCCGTTCAAGGAGCAGAGTCGGAGATGGCGGTTGAGATTGCAACTGAAATCCAAGCGTTATTTCCGAATGATCGAGGTCATCATCGTCTTTTAAAAGCAAAATTGTGGGCGTACGAGGCATGTATTGACGCCAATCGGTTGACATACGCCGAAGCCGGGTTGATAGGGGTTAGAAAATTATCAAATTCAGATACCCGCCTCTACCTTGAGGCAACCTCTTTGCTCGCAGTTTGTAGGCTTCGCTTAAAGAAAATCGAAGATTCAAAGATTTTGATAAAGGAGGTGATATCCAAGCTCAACAATATTCAGTCAGACAAAACTCGTCATCGTTTTCAAAAAAGTTTCATTGAACGAATTGAAGAGGAATGTATCCTCGCTGAGTTGATAGGAACGGAACAACTGCCAATGAATGCCACTGAAATTCAAGCAAAAGCCGTGCTCCTGCTGCATCATAGTACCGATGATGAAATATTCAGATTCATCGGGAATAGTGTTCCTGTTGCAAGCCTGAATTTGCTGGGGGATATGCGATCGTTCTCAGTGAAGCAGATTGCCGCACCGGACCGAAAGCTATTGCCGCCGCCAGAAAGGGCAGCTGATCCAAAACAGATTGGCCGAACCACTTTTGCTTTGCTTCGGCGCGTCGCGTGGAAAACTTTCTGCAAACCATCAAGCCCAATTTACAAGCTTTGGTCAAAAAATATGCCTAAAGTATTTAATGATGAATACTTCTCAGCCGCAATAATAACGACCATGAGCGACTTTAAGATCGGAGCGCCACTCCTCGCCAGCGGCATCGTGGCTTTAATAATGAAATACTCTGCGGAGGAATTTTGTTCGCTGGCGCAACCGAAAGGATTGATGTCTGAGAGAAATAACAAATGAGGTTTCAATAGAATCAGGATTTATAGAGAGCCTAGCGCATCCTTGCCCTCCATCCAGCACCTGCGTTTTGATGATGTAGGGCTGCCTATTGGCTGGCGCAAAGTCCATGTTTGGATGTCGACTGAGAACACGAGTCAACGTTTCCTCTGCCCCCTTTCTGCTTTGCAGCAAGCAATGCTTAGCAAACCAATGTTGACCCTCAGTTTCTGAGTTCGATAACCGTGGCGTAGCCATTCATGATCGGGTCGACTTGGAGTGGCGCAATGAGTGTACCATTGCCGTCACAACGAAATCGCACTGCAACACAACGCTATGTCTAAGCCAGTCAATCCAAAACCTGCGACTGAAGATCTACTGCTAGAAGCGCTCCGTTCTATTCAAATCGCGGCCCGGGAGTACCCTGGAGGACTAAGCGCCGCGCTTAGGTCAGTTGACCGACGCGTTAATTCAAGTGCGACACTCCGACTGCAGGAGTTATCGGAATGTTTATCAGACATTATCGTCAAAGACAGCAGGTTCCTTGGTGACGTTGTACACATGGTCGCCTCGGTGGGTGGCAAGTCGGGATTCTATCCAATGTTCGTCGGACAGAAGTTGGTCCTACAACTCTTGGAACTAGGATCATCCGAGAAGGCTATCCAATGGTTGGACAAGGTCCTGCATACGTCTGAGGCGGACGGACAGATGATCACGCTCATCCGCGGCGCTCCCGTCACGACATCTGTCGATCTGACGTCTCGCCTCAGACTTGTCCCGCTGAGCGACCTACCAGACAGCCCGCAAAAGCGCCGGATGACGAGCTTTGATTTTAGCCAACGTCCAAGTGTCGCGGGCATGCTCGATTGGGAGCCGCCAAGCTCTGCATTGGTCATCTCGTACCCCAAGCACCCTTTTCTGGTTGGCCAAGAAGATCCTGTTGCGGGCGACTACATCGCCGACAGCGATCTCGTTTCGGACGCCATCTTGGCTTTGACTATTGTTGGCCCGCGCATCGTGATCCACGCGGTGAATTGGTTCAGTTTCGATGATCCTGATTTGGAAGCCGCCCGCCTTGGAGTCTCATTGAGTAGCCGGAATGTGGAAGTCATTCCGAACCGAAGACTGGAAGCATTTCCACCTCTTGATGCGGCAATGGCTCAGCAAGCGGTTGAGGCTTTCATATCACTTAAGGGCAGCGCTAAGGAGAAGGTGCGCATCGCATTGTCGCGTCTCCGGTTGGCGCTTTCGAGACATAGCACTGGGGACAAAGCGCTTGAGGTAGCGATAGCTTTCGAGACACTACTGGAAGACGGTGGCAACGCGGAGATGACTCACAAGATCAAGGTGCGCACGGCACGTCTAATCGGCGGCTCCCCGGCTGAACGCGAACGTAACGCCGCGATCGTTGGAAAGACCTACGAAGTGCGAAGTGCGGTCGTGCATAAGGGCCACGTCGACCCATCAATGTCATTAAGGCTCCGTCAGGGCGAAGCAAAGGTATCCGCTGAGAGCGTAGTGGCACTTGCCATGGAAGTCTGCGCCAAACTCATTTGGACGATCCTCCGACGCCAGAACATTCCAGTCTGGACCAGCTTTGACGTTGCCGAGCATACTGGGGGCGAGTGAGGATTGACGCTCCCCACGACTCCCGAGACCGCCGATGCATTCCACGACGGACTGTGGTGAGCACGGCCGAGATTGGCTTCTTCCGACCAGACATCCACCGGCGCAGTAGGCATCGGTTTCGTCTCGAATCTACATATGCCCGCGGGAAAATGAGCGCATACTCGTCCGACATGCCCGACACGGATGGACTCTGACTGTTAAGTCGTTAGCCGAAGCTGCCCTACCCCCCGTTTTTCCCTCCGGTTTTTGTTCCGTTTTTCTCCCCCCGCTTTTTCTCTCTCCAGCACCAGCAGCTTCGAGCGGCCCCCCGCTATCCGCCGCATCCTTGTGCTAAATCAAGCCGCCGGTCCGCATCGGGTGCAACGATGACAAGGCGCCGTTATCGCATTTAGCGTCGAATTCGCCTGGGCATCGCGTCGGCGCGCAGCCGGCCTGCTGGCCCAGCCCGGTTGCCGGGTCTGGCGGGTTTGGGAGGAGACGGCGATGAGCAACGATATTTCACGGGTGATGTGGTTCGAGGATTTGCGGCGTAGCGACGTGCCGACGGTTGGCGGCAAGAATGCCTCGCTTGGCGAGTTGATCAGCGCGCTGGCGCCGCACGGCATTCAGGTGCCGCCCGGTTTTGCGTTGACGGCGGCGGCGTATCGCGAATATCTCGACGTCAATCATTTGCGCCCGGTGATTGCTTCGCTGCTCGACGATCTGGCTGCCGGCAAGCGTACGCTGGCCGAGGCCGGCCAGGCGATTCGTCGCGCGATTCTGGATGGGAACTGGCCGGCGGCGACCGCGCAGGCGGTGGCGCAGGCTTACGCCGAGTTGAACCGCCGCAGCGGGCGGCCCGAGGTGGATGTGGCGGTGCGCTCGAGCGCGACCGCCGAGGATTTGCCGGATGCGAGCTTTGCCGGCCAGCAGGAGACTTTCCTGAATGTTCGCGGCGAGCGCGCGGTGCTCGACGCGAGCCGGCGCTGCTATGCGTCGCTGTTTACCGACCGGGCGATCAGTTACCGGCAGGCCAAGGGTTTCGATCATATGAAGGTGGCGCTGTCGGTGGGCGTGCAGCGCATGGTGCGCTCCGACCGGGGCGGCGCCGGTGTGATGTTCACGATCGATACGGAAACCGGCTTCGACAAGGTGGTGCTGATCAACGCCGCCTGGGGGCTGGGCGAGAGCGTGGTGCAAGGCACGGTCGAGCCGGACGAGTACGAGGTGTTCAAGCCGCTGCTGGCTGACGAGGCGCTGGCCCCGATCATCGGCAAGCGCTGCGGCGCGAAGGAGCACAAGCTGATCTATGCGACGAGCGGCCAGGGCACCACGCAGTACGTGGCCACCGCCAAGGCCGAGCGTGTCGCCCTTGTGCTCGACGACGCGCAGATCCTCGCGCTGTCGCGCTGGGGCTGCCTGATCGAGGCGCATTACGGCCGGCCGATGGACATGGAATGGGCCAGGGACGGCGAGACCGGCGAGATGTTTATCGTGCAGGCACGGCCCGAGACCGTGCAGTCACGGCGCGAAGCGGGCTCGACAAAACTCTATCGCATCAAGAAGGCCGGGCGCACGCTGGCCACCGGCGTGAGCGTGGGCGACGCGGTGGCCACCGGCCAGGTGTGCATCATCGAGAGCCCGCGCGAGATGGCGAAGTTTGTCGACGGTGCGATTCTGGTCACGCAATCGACCGACCCCGACTGGGTGCCGGTCATGCGCCGCGCCTCGGCGATCGTGACCAACGAGGGCGGCCGCACGTCGCACGCGGCGATCGTGAGCCGCGAGCTGGGGCTGCCGGCCATCGTCGGCACCGGCAACGCCACCGAGGTGCTGCACGATGAGCAGCAGGTGACGGTGTCCTGCGCGCAGGGGCGCGAGGGCTTCATCTACGAGGGCCTGGCCGAGTACGACGTCGAAGACGTCGATTTCACGCAGTTGCCGGCCACGCGCACCAAGGTCATGCTGAATCTGGCCAACCCCGCCGCGGCGTTTCGCTGGTGGCGGGTGCCGGCCGACGGCATCGGCCTGGCGCGCATGGAGTTCGTGGTGAGCAATCTGATCAAGATCCACCCGATGGCGCTGGTGCGCTACGACACGCTGGCCGATGCGCAGGCCAAGGCCGCCATTGCCGCGCTCACGGCGGGTTACGAGAGCAAAACCGAATATTTTGTCGACCGGCTCGCGCGCGGGCTCGGCCGAATCGCCGCGCTGCAATACCCGCACCCGGTGGTCGTGCGCATGAGCGATTTCAAGACCAACGAGTATGCGCACCTGATCGGCGGCGCCGCGTTCGAGCCGAAGGAAGAAAACCCGATGCTGGGTTTCCGGGGGGCTTCGCGCTATTACTCGCCGCGCTATCGCGAGGGCTTCGCGCTGGAATGCCAGGCGATTGCCCGCCTGCGCAATCAGCTGGGGTTCACCAATGTGATCGTGATGATTCCGTTTTGCCGCTCGGCCAGGGAAGCCGACCGCGTGCTCGCCGTCATGGCGGAAAACGGCCTGGTGCGCGGGCAGGCGGGCCTCGAGGTGTACGTGATGTGCGAGATTCCGTCGAATGTGATTCTGGCGCACGCGTTCGCGCAGCGCTTCGACGGCTTCTCGATCGGCAGTAACGACCTGACCCAGCTCACGCTCGGCGTCGACCGCGACTCGGCCGAGCTCTCCGACCTGTTCGACGAGCAGGACGACGCCGTGAAGTGGATGATCCGCAACGTCATTACCGAGGCGCACAAGAGCGGCGCCGATGTCGGCCTGTGCGGGCAGGCGCCGAGCGATCACCCCGAGTTCGCCGAGTTTCTGGTCGAGTGCGGCATCGACTCGATGTCGGTGAGCCCCGACAGTTTCATTGCGGTCAAGCGGCGCGTCGCGCGCGCCGAGGCTGCCCACCAGCCGGGCGCGACGCCCCCGGCCCTTTGAGCGAGGCACAGCCCTGCGATGCCCGAGATCCTGACCTTTACGCCGAACCCGTCGATCGACGTGTTCACCACCGTCGAGCGTGTCGTCGATACGCGCAAGATGCGCTGCGGCGCCGAACGGCGCGACCCTGGCGGGGGCGGCGTCAACGTGGCGCGCGTCATCCAGCGGCTGGGCGGCGATTGTACGGCCGTGGTGATGGCCGGCGGCCAGACCGGCGAGATGCTGCGGCAGTTGCTGGCCGCCGAAAAAGTGCCCACCGCGTGCGTCGGCATCGCCGGCCACACGCGCGAGAGTTTCTCGGTGCTGGAGACCGGCACCGGGCGCGAGTTTCGCTTCGTGCTACCGGGCCCGGTCATCACCGGCAACGATTGGCAGCGCTGCCACGACGCGTTGGCCGCGTTCGATCCGGCGCCGCGCTTTCTGGTGCTCAGCGGCCGGCTGCCGCCGGGCGCACCGGTCGACGGCTACGCGCAACTGGCGCGCGCGGCTGCCGCACGCGGCACGCAGGTCGCCATCGATACCTCCGGCCCGGCATTGGCCGCGGCGCTCGAGGCGGGCGTGGCGATCGTCAAGCCCAGCGTCGATGAATTGCGCGAGCTGACCGGCCAGCCGCTGACCGACGAGACGCAGTGGTGCGCCGCCGCGCGGCAGATCGTGCGGGACGGCCGCGCGCGCATGGTGGCGCTTACGCTGGGCGGACGCGGCGCGCTGCTGGTCGAGCGCCATCGCGTACTGCGCGCGCCCGCCCTGCCCGTCAAGATGGTCAGCGCGATCGGCGCGGGCGACAGTTTTCTGGCGGCGCTGGTGTGGGCGCTGAATCGGGGCGCGGGCACCGGCGAGGCGTTCCGCTATGGCATGGCGGCGGCCGCCGCGGCGCTCTTGAGCGCGGGCACCGGGTTGTGCCACAAGGAGGACGTCGAGCGCTTCTACCGCGACATGCCGAGCCACGCGGCGACGCTGGAGTAACGGTCGAGTAAGGGTCGGGCAATGGGTGGAATAAGGACCGCCCGCTCAGCGCTGCCAGGCGATCTGCGAGGCCTCGGCGGGCAGGAAAGCGTCGGCGTGCCAGGCACGCACGCGCGGCGTGTAGTGTTCGGCCGGGCGCTCGGCCGGGATATGCGCCGAGAAAATGTAGCCTTGCAACGCGCCGGTAATCGGGCCCAGCGACTGCATCGGAATCGCTTGCGCCGGCAGCTCGCCATAGGGCATCGCATACAGCTCGACCTTGACGCCGTCGGGCATGATTTCTCCCAGATAGACCGGTACGTCGAAGCGCCATTGATCGCCCTGCCGTTTGACCTCCACGCTGCCGAAGTGCACTTCGTGCCACTGCGCGGCCAGGGCGGCCTGCCACGCGCACAGCTCGCGCGCGAGTTTGGCCTGGTTGTCCTCGCGGCGGCGCACCGCGCGAATCGCCGGCAAATAGAACTGCTCCAGATATTCGGCCAGCATCCGGTTGCTGCTGAACCGGGGCGCCAGATTCGCCATGCTGGCCCGCTTGCGCTTGACCCATTCGCGCGGAATGCCTTGCGCGTCGCGCGCGTAAAAGAGCGGCAGCACTTCGTCTTCGAGCAGCCGGTATAGCCGCTCGGCGTCCGCCGCGTCGTCGCTCGGCCCGCCCTCGCCGATCGCCCAGCCGAAGGCCGGCTCGTACGCTTCGGCCCACCAGCCGTCGAGCTCCGACAGATTGAGCCCGCCATTGGCGAGCACCTTCATGCCGCTGGTGCCGCAGGCCTCCCACGGGCGGCGCGGCGTGTTGATCCAGACGTCGACGCCCTGCACCAACTGCTGCGCCAGCGCGATGTCGTAGTCTTCGAGCAGCACCACGCGCCGCCGCAGTTGCGGGAGGTGCGAGAACTCGAACCAGGCCTTGATCAGGCGCTTGCCCTCTTCGTCCTCCGGGTGGGCCTTGCCGGCAATGATCAGCTGCGCGGGGCGCTGGTCGCAGCACAGCAGGCGCGCCAGGCGCTCCGGATCGCTCAGCAGCAGATTGGGCCGCTTGTAGGCGGTGAAGCGCCGCGCCATGCCCAGCGTCAGGATGTTGGGGTCGAGCACCTGCGCGGCCACCGCCACCACCTGCGCCGATTCGCCGCGCTGGCCCAGATGCCACATCAGGCGCTGCCGCGTGTACTGCACCAGGTCGCGGCGCTGCGCGGCGGCCAACTCCCATAGCTTGCGGTCGTCGTTGACGGCAACCGCGGCGGGCAGCGCGTCCACCGCGCCCAGCCAGCGCTGCTTGCCGCAGGCTTCGGTCCACAGCCGGTCCGACCATGCCGAATCCCACGACGGCACGTGCACGCCGTTGGTAACGTGCCGCACCGGCACTTCGTCGATCGGCCAGCGCGGATACAGATCGGCGAACAGGCGGCGGCTGACCTTGCCGTGCAGGCGGCTGACGCCGTTGACCTGCGCGCAGCCGCGCAGCGCCAGGTAAGCCAGTTTGAAGGGCTCGTGGTCGTCGAACGGATCGAGCCGCCCCAGGCCCAGGAAGTCGCGCTGCGAGACGCCGACGTCCTGCAGATATTCGTGGGCGTACTTGCACACCAGCGCCGGCGCGAAGGCATCGAAGCCGGCCGCCACCGGGGTGTGCGTGGTGAACACGTTGCCGGCGCGGGTCGCCCACCAGGCCTCCCAGAACGAGGTGCCCATGCGGCGCATGAAGCTGCGCGCGCGCGCCAGCACCAGCAACGCGGCATGCCCTTCGTTGAGGTGACAGACGTCGACCTTGAGGCCCAGCGCCCCCAGCATGGCCCAGCCGCCCACGCCCAATATCACTTCCTGCAGCAGGCGCATTTCCGAGCCGCCGCCATAGAGCTTGGCGGTGATGCCGCGGTCGCCCGGGCCGTTGCGCACGTCGTTGCTGTCGAGCAGATAAAGATGCGTGCGCCCGACGATCGCCTGCCACACGCGCAGATAAACCTTGCGCCCCGGCAGCCTGAGCCCGACCTTGACCCACGCGCCGTCGCTGCCGATCACCGGTTGGATCGGCAGGCTGTTCGGGTCGTTGTACGGATAGGCTTCGCGCTGCTGGCCGCCGGCGTCGATGGTCTGCCGGAAATAGCCTTCCTGGTAGAGCAGGCCGACGCCGACGATCGGCGCGTCGAGATCGCTGGCGGTTTTGAGGTAGTCGCCGGCCAGCACGCCCAGCCCGCCGGCATACAGCGGAAATGCCTCGCTCAGGCCGAACTCCATGCTGAAGTAGGCGATCGTCGCCGGCTCGCCCTCGCCCACGCATGCGCGGCACCAGCCGGGTTCGTCGTGGTAGCGCCGGTGGCTCTCGAGCACCCGTGCGAGCTCGTCGAGAAACGCGCTATCGCGGCTGAGCTCGTCGAGGCGGTCCTGCGAGACGTTCTGCAAAACGGCCCACGGGTTGTGCGTGCGCTCCCACAACTCGGCGTCGATCGTGCGCCACAGGGTGTCCAGCTCATGGTTCCAGGTCCAGCGCAGGTTGAGCGCCAGATCGGTCAGCATCGCCAGCGGCGCGGGCGTTACTCGCGGCAGGAAGGCGAACATGAGGCGCCACGCTGCGATACCGGCGACGCAAAATGCCGCCGCGCCGTCGCCGGCACCGCCGTTTGCGCCGTGGTTTGCACGGTTGTCTGGGCCGGGGCCCGCTCGTCCGGGGCGACACGTCCGGGCATGCTGCGCGCGGGCGCGAGTGTCGCATAGAGGCTGGCGTAGCGGCGCGCCGAGGGTCCCCAGCCGAAATCGGCCGCCATGCCGCGCTGCTGCAAGGCGGTCCATGTCTCCGGGTGGTTGCCGTACACATCCAGGCAGCGCGACAGCGCCGCGTCGACTGCCTCGGCGGTCGGCTCGTCGAAAGTGAAACCGGTCGCGTCGGCGGAGCCGGCCGCGGCCTCGGCATCCGCGTCCAATACGCTGTCAGCCAGGCCGCCGACGCGCCGCACCACCGGAATCGTGCCGTAGCGCATCGCATACAGTTGCGTGAGCCCGCACGGCTCGAAGCGTGAGCCGTGCAGCAACAGATCGGCGCCGCCATGCAGGCGATGGGCCTGCGCCTCCTCGTAGCCGATGCGCACCGCCATGCGGCCGGGATAGTCCTGCGCCAGGCGGGCGAAACCCGATTCCAGCGCGTGCTCGCCCTGGCCATGCAAGGCGAATTGCAGTTGCGGAAATCGCTGCATGATCCCCGGCAACTGCGCCAGCAGAACGTCGGCCATTTTTTGCGAGGTCAGGCGGCTCAGAAAAAGCGCCAGCGGCGCATCGGCGTCGATGCGCAGCGCCAGCGCCTGCTGCACGGCCGTCTTGCAGGCGCGCTTGCCGGCCATGTCGTGGCGCGAATAGCGGGACGGCAGGTAGCGGTCGGCTGCCGGGTTCCAGACCTGCGCGTCGATGCCGTTCATGATGCCGCTCAGGTCGTCCCCGCGCGCGTCGAATAGCCCCTCCAGCCCGCATCCGAATTCGGATGTGCGGATCTCGCGGGCGTAGGTCGGGCTGACGGTGGTGACCTTGTCGGCATAGCGCACGCCCGCCTTGAGAAACGACAGCTGCCCGAAAAATTCGATACCGTCGGGCACCAGCACGTCGCCCGGCAGGCCCAGGCGCGCGGCGCCCGCGAGCGGAAAATTCCCCTGAAACGTGGCGTTGTGCACGGTGAATACCGTCTTTGGCCGCTCGGCGCGGCGCGCGCGCAGCAGCAGCGGCAGCAGCCCGGCATGCCAGTCGTTGGCATGCACCACGTCGGCCCGCCAGCCCAATCCGGCCTCGTCGCAGGCCAGGCGCGCGGCGGCGTGGCACAGCACCGCGAAGCGCAGCGCGTTGTCGCCCCAGTCGGCGCCATTGGCGTCCTGATACGGCGAGCCCACCCGGTCGTATAGTGCGGCGCATTCGACCAGCCAGATCGGCAAGCCGGAGTCTTCGGTGCGCCCGGCGATGATCCGCACGTGCGCGCCCGGCAACACTTCGCCGAGATCGGCCGCGATGCGCGGCGCGACGACATGCGCCAGCGCCTGCGGGTAACCGGGCATCACCAGCCGGACGTCGGCGCCCAGCCGCGCGACGGCAACCGGCAGCGCGGCGCATACGTCCGCGAGCCCGCCGGTCTTGGCCAACGGATAGATTTCGGAGGCGACGAACAGCAGCCGCAAGCCCTCGGAATCCTGTCGATAAGCCTGGGCGCTCGATGGACCGGATCGGTCCGACAGCATTGTCTTCATGCCGCTCCCCTGCCTCCACCACGATCAGCCCCGATCGATGTCGCTTTCTTTTACGTTCATTGTGGGGATCGCCGATGAGCTCGGATTGATCTGAATCAACAATTGGGCAGCCTGGCCGATGCCGCGTGTTGACGCTGCCGATGCCCACGCCTAGCATCGAAAGCAACTGGCGACGTGAGGTGCGCCAGTGTTTCTTTCCGAGGGTCGGCCATGATGCACGAGCCTGCCGGCATCGCACCCATTGCAGCGCGTTGCGACGCGGGGCGGCATGGATAACGTCCATCGCCCGCCCGCCGCCGCATGGCTGGTCGACGCCACGGACATGGTGCGTTTGCTGCGCGGCGAACACGACGACCCGTGCGCGGTTCTCGGCATGCATCCCGGGGCGGTCGCGCATGAGGTGATCGTGCGTTGCCTGCTGCCCGGCGCGCGGCGCGTCGAGGTCATCGAGCGCGGCTCGGGTGCCGAGGCACCCCAGGTGCGCGGCGTTTTGGAGCGGCTCGACGCGCGGGGATTTTTTGCCGGGGCGATTCCCGCCCCGCTCGGGCGCTTTCGTTATCGGCTGCGCGTGACCGATGCGAGCGGCACGCACGATGCACTCGATACGCACTCTGCGGCCGCAGTGCGCGAGATCGACGACCCCTACGCATTCCCGCCCTGGCTGGGCGAGCTCGATTGCCATTTGCTGGCCGAAGGCGAGCACTGGCATATCGAGACGCGGCTGGGCGCGCATGCGTGCGAACTCGACGGCGTGGCCGGCGTGGCCTTCGCGGTGTGGGCGCCGAACGCGCAGCGCGTGAGCGTGGTGGGGCCCTTCAACGGCTGGGACGGCCGCGTCCACGTGATGCGTCGCCGCGCCGAGTGCGGCGTGTGGGAAATTTTTCTGCCCGATGTGAGTGACGGCGCGCTCTATAAATTCGAGGTGCGCACGCAAGCGGGCGAGATCCTGTTGAAGTCAGACCCCTGCGCCGCGCAAGCCGAAGCCGCGCCCGGCACCGCCTCGCGCGTGTGCGCGAAGCGCCGGTTCGACTGGGGCGACGCCGACTGGATGGCGCGCCGCGCTGGCCCCGACGGGCCGAACGGCTTGCATATGCCGCTGGCGATCTACGAAGTGCACGTCGGTTCATGGCGGCGTCATCCCGACGGGCGCGCCTATACGTACGACGAACTGGCCGACGCGCTGATTCCCTATGTGCTGGAGATGGGCTTCACGCATGTGGAGCTGATGCCGGTCAGCGAGCATCCGTTCGCCGGCTCGTGGGGCTACCAGCCGACCGCGCTGTTCGCGCCCTCGGCGCGCTGGGGCGAGCCCGACGGCCTGCGCCGGCTGATCGACCGCTGCCACCGCGCCGGCATCGGCGTGCTGCTCGACTGGGTGCCGGCGCATTTTCCGCAGGACGCGCATGGCCTGGCCCGCTTCGACGGCACCTGCCTGTACGAGCACGAAGATCCGCGCGTCGGCCAGCATCGCGAATGGGGCACGCTGGTCTATAACCTCGGCCGCCGCGAAGTGGCGAATTTCCTGCTGGGCAACGCGCTGTACTGGCTGCGCGAATTCCATATCGACGGCTTGCGGGTCGACGCGGTGGCCTCGATGCTGTATCTCGACTACAACCGCGCCGCAGGCCAGTGGCGGCCCAACCCGTTCGGCGGGCGCGAAAATCTCGAGGCGGTGGCCTTCCTGCGACGCTTCAACGAATTGGTTCACAGCGCGCAGGCGCCTGCCGGGGCGATCACCCTGGCCGAGGAATCCACCGCGTGGCCGATGGTGACGCGCCCGACCTATCTCGGCGGCCTGGGGTTCGACTACAAGTGGAACATGGGGTGGATGAACGACACGCTGGCCTATATGCGGCATGATCCGGTGCACCGCCGCTACCATCACGGCCAATTGACCTTCGGCCTGCTCTACGCGTTCAGCGAGCAGTTCGTGCTGCCGCTCTCGCACGACGAGGTCGTGCACGGCAAGGGCTCGCTGCTCGGCAAGATGCCCGGCGATGCGTGGCAGCGGCTGGCCAACCTGCGCCTGTATCTGGCGTTTCAAACCACACAGCCGGGCAAGAAGCTGCTGTTCATGGGCGGCGAGTTCGCCCAGCCGGGCGAGTGGAATCACGACCAGGAACTGGCCTGGCCGCTGCTGGCCGATCCGGCCCACGCCGGCGTGCAGCACGCGGTGCGCGATCTGAACCGGCTTTACCGCGAACTCGCCTGCCTGCATCGCCACGACAGCGACGAGCGCGGGTTTCGCTGGATCGATTGCAACGACAGCGAGCAAAGCGTGCTGACCTGGCGCCGCCACGGCGACGATCCGAACGACTTCGCGGTGATCGCCTGCAACTTCACGCCGGTGCCGCGCCATGGGTACCGCGTGGGCGTGCCCGTCGGCGGCACCTATCGCGAAGTGTTCAACGGCGATGCGCTGGCGTATGGCGGCAGCGGCCTGGGCAATGCCGGCGCGGTGCGCAGCGAGCCGCTGCCCTGGCATGGACAGCCGCATTCGCTGGCCTTGACGCTGCCGCCGCTGGCGGCGTTGATCCTGCTGCCGCCTCCGGCGTGAGCGCCGCCGATGTCCGCGATCGCGCTTGAAGCCGGCACGAGCGCCCCGCTGGGCGCCAGCTGGGATGGCCGCGGCGTCAACTTCGCGGTCTATTCCCGGCATGCCGAGCAAATCGAGCTTTGCCTGTTCGATGCGGCCGGTCACCGTGAAATCGCCCGCGTGCCGCTGCCGGCGCGCAGCGGCGACATCTGGCACGGGTATCTGGCAGGCGCGTCGCCCGGGCTGCTCTACGGCTACCGTGCGCATGGCCCCGACGCGCCGTGGCTGGGCCACCGATTCAACCCCGCCAAGCTGCTGCTGGATCCCTACGCGCGCGAGCTGTTCGGCACCTTCACATGGCACGACGCGGTGCTGGGCGCGACGCCCGACGGCACGCCCGACCGGCGCGACAGCGCGCCGTATATGCCGAAGTGCCGCGTCGTCGTGCCGCTGCCGCGCTTCGGCGCGCGCGCGCCGGATGCCGCAGCCGAGCTCCCCCGCCAATCGCTCCACCCTCGCCCCCCTCGGCCGGACACGCCGTGGCGCGACACGGTGCTCTACGAGCTGCACGTGCGGGGTTTTACGTTGTGCCACCCGGAGGTGCCGCCGGCGCTGCGCGGCACGGTGGCCGCGCTGGCCGAGCCGGCTATCGTTGCGCACCTGCACCAACTGGGCGTGAGTGCGATCGAGCTGTTGCCGATTTCGGCGTTTATCGACGAGAAGCATCTGGTCGATCGCGGGTTGCGCAATTACTGGGGCTACAACCCGATCTCGTTTCTGGCGATGCATCGCGCCTATCTGGGCGAAGAAACGATCGAGGCCTTCGTGCACACGATCGACCGCCTGCACGAGGCCGGTATCGAGATCGTGCTCGACGTCGTCTTCGCGCATACCGCCGAAGGCGATCAGGCCGGCCCGACGCTGTCGTTTCGTGGGCTGGACAACGCCGTCTATTACCGGCTCGCCCCGGCCACTCCGGGCGCCCCGGCGCGCTATGTCGACGATACAGGCTGCGGCAATACGCTCGATTTCTCGCAGCCGGCGGTGGTCGCGCTGGCGCTGGCGGCACTGCGCTACTGGGCCTTCGAGGTTGGCGTGGACGGTTTTCGTTTCGATCTGGCGCCGGTGCTCGGGCGCGATCGCGACGGCGTCTTCCGCGCGCACGCGCCGCTGTTCGAAGCGATCGCGGCCGACCCCGATCTTTGCGCGCTCAAGCTGATCGCCGAGCCGTGGGACATGGGCGCACCGGGATATTTCCTGGGTGCGTTTGGCGCGCCGTTCGGGCAATGGAACGATCGCTATCGCGACGGCGCGCGACGCTTCTGGCGTGGCGACCGGGCCGCGCGCGGCGAATTCGCGACCCGTCTGGCGGGCTCGGCCGACATCTTCACGCACGCGGCGCGTGCCCCCCAGGCCAGCATCAATTTCGTGACCGCGCACGACGGCTTCACGCTGGCCGACTTCACCGCCTACCAGGCCAAGCACAACGAGGCCAACGGCGAACACAACCGCGACGGCACCGACAGCAACTGGAGCCTGAATTGCGGCGTCGAGGGCGACACCGCCGAGCCGGCCATCCTGGCGCGGCGGCGACGCCTGCGGCAGTCGTTGCTGGGCACGCTGCTGCTCTCGCACGGCACCCCGATGCTGCAAGCCGGCGACGAACTCTCGCGCAGCCAGCGCGGCAACAACAATGCCTACTGCCAGGACAATCCGACCAGCTGGATCGATTGGTCGGCGCGCGGCGATGCCCTGCGCGATCTGCGCGCCTTCGTGCAACGCGCCGCCGCGTTGCGCCGGCATCTGCCGCTGCTGCGCCAGACGCGGTTTTTCGATAGCCACCCGCTGCCCGCGCATCCGGGCTACGCGGACATTGCCTGGCTGCGTGCCGACGGCACGCCGATGACCCCGGCGGACTGGAACGACGACGCGGCGCACGCCGAGAGGGCCGCCAATACGCTGCTCATTCTGCTGACGGACCCCGCTGCCACGGCCGGCGCGTGCGACCAGCTGCTGATCGCCTGCAATGCCGATACGCGCTCACGGCATGTGCTTCTGCCGGCACCGGCGCGCGGCACGGATTGGCTTTGCGTGCTCGACAGCGCCGCCGCGCCGCATCAGGGTGCGGCGGCGCTGCATGCGGCGGGCAGTTGGATCGAGTTGCCCGACAGCACGCTGATCGCCCTGGTGCCGCGCGATGCGGGACCGCTCACGCACGACCTGGGCGTGACGCCCGGGTTGGCCCGGCGTGCCCGGGACGCCGGCGTTTTGGACGAATACGCGGATATCGACGGCACGCGCCGTCAGGTGCCGGCGCAAACACTCGAACGGCTGATCGCCGCAGCGATGGGCGCCTCGCCGGTAACAGCAGCGGCCGCGGCCACGCACCTGCTCGCCGCCAGCCAGGGTCCGCCACCGGCCTGCTGGCTGCCGGCCGGCCTGGCCAAAGCGCCGGGCCGCTGGGCGCTGTCAGCGCAAATCTACAGCCTGCGCTCGGCGCAGAGTTGGGGCATTGGCGACTACGATGACCTGGCGCATCTGGTCGAATTGGCGGCCCAGGCCGGCGCGGACGGCGTGTTGCTGAGCCCTGTGCATGCGTTGTCGCTCACGCGCCCGGACTGTGCCTCGCCTTACGCGCCGAGCGATCGCCTGATGCTCAACGTGCTGCTGATCTCGGTGCCGCGCGCGGCTGGATGTGAGCCGCCGGAGCGCTATCGCCGCTTCATCGAGCGTGACGACGTGCGCGCCGAGCTTGTGCGCCTCGAAAACGCGCCGCTGATCGACTATGCGGCGGTCGCCGCCCTCAAGCTGGGTGCGCTCGCGCTGCTGCACGAGGCGTTTGCCGCCCGCCATCTGGGCACCGCGCCAAGCGCGCTGGGTGCGGCCTTTTTGCGCTTTCGCGAAACGGCCGGCACGGCGCTGCGCGATTACACGGTGTTCGAAGCATTGAACGAAAGTCTGGCGCGGCAGCACGGCCGGCATCTGCCCTGGTCGCAATGGCCGCAGGCGCTGCGCGATCCGCGTTCCACCGACGTCGAAACGTTCGCCGCCACGCATGCCTCGCGTGTCGAATTTTTTGCGTATCTGCAATGGCTGGCATGGCGGCAATGGCGCCATGCCAGCGCCCGCGCGCGCCGTGCCGGCATGTCGCTGGGCTTGATCACCGACCTGGCGCTGGGCGCCGATTGCGACAGTGCCGAGACCTGGCGATGGCCCGGACTCGCCGCGCTCGAGGTCGAGCTGGGCGCGCCGCCCGATGCCTTCTCCCCCAAGGGGCAACGGTGGGGCGCGCCGCCGTGGCGCCCGCGGCGACTGGCCGAACTCGACTATGCGCCGTTCGACGCCTTGCTGGCCGCGGCCATGCGCGGGGCCGGCGCGATTCGTCTCGATCACGTGATGGGGCTGATGCGGCAGTTCTGGCTGCCGCGCGAAGACACGGCCGCGCAAGGCGGCTACGTCGCTTATCCGTTCGATGCGCTGCTGGCGCGGGTCGCGCTGGCGAGCCGGCATTACCGCTGCGCGGTGATCGGCGAGGATCTGGGCAATGTGCCGCCCGGCTTGCGCGAGCGGCTGGCCCAGGCGTGCATCCTGGGTTGCCGCGTGGTTTATTTCGAGCGCGCGAGCGATGGCCGCTTCGTGCCCGCGCAGGACTTCACGCCATTGAGCGCGGTATCGATTGCAACGCACGATTTGCCGACCGTCGCGGGTTTTCTTGGCGGTGCCGACATCGACGAGCGTGAAGCGCGCGGCCTGTATGAGAGCCCCGGACAAGCGGCGAGCGCGCGCGCGGAGCGCGCCGACGCGGTGGCTTGCCTGCGCCGCGCGCTGGCGCCGCATGGCCTGCCGCAGGAGGGCCCGCAGCCCGACGCCGAGGCATTCGCACGCGCGCTGCACCGCTTTCTCGCGGCCAGCGGCAGCCGCCTGGCCATCGTGCAGTTCGACGACGTCGCGGGCGTGCGCCGGCAGGCCAACCTGCCCGGCTGGGGCGACGCCGCGCCGAACTGGCGCCAGCGCCTGCCGCAGAGCCTCGAGGCTCTGGCGCACGACGGCAGGTTTGGCGAATTGGCGTCGATCTTCAGCGTGCGTTCGAATTCGCCCGACGGGCCCGGTGCCGTTTAGCGACAGGCAAATCCCGAGCCGGCCAGAGCGCGCCGGACGCCGGTGTGGCGCGACGCTCAGCAGATGCGCGGCAATTGCTCGCCGCTGAGCCAGTCCAGCTCCCGCAGGCCGCCAAGTGTCGCCAGATGCACGCCGGACGCGCGCTCAGGTGCGATGACGCGCCCGATCGCCGCGGCCTGCGCGTCGAACCGGCGCAAATGCGCCAGTGCGCGCTCGGCATGATCGGCCGGCACCACGGCGACGAAACGTCCTTCGTTGGCGACATAGAGCGGATCCAGCCCGAGAATTTCGCAGGCGCCGCGAACCGGCTCGGCGACGGCAATCCGGTCTTCGTCGAGTTCGATGGTCACGTTGGCATCGCGCGCGATCTCGATCAGCCCGGTCGCCAACCCGCCGCGGGTCAGATCGCGCAGGCAATGCAGCTCGACGCCGCCGTCGATCAGGTCGAGCACGGCAGCGGCCAGCGGCGCGCAGTCGCTGGTAATCTCCGTCTCGAACCCCAGTGCCTCGCGCACGGCCAGAATGGCGACGCCATGACGGCCGATGTCGCCGCTCAGAATCACCGTGTCGCCCGGCCGCACGCGGCGCGGCGCGATCGGCCGCGGCGCGCGCAGCAAGCCCACGCCGGCCGTGTTCACATACAGGCCGTCGCCCTTGCCCCGCTCGACCACCTTGGTGTCGCCCGTGACGATCCGCACGCCCGCGGCCAGCGCCGCCTGTCGCATGGAGGCGGCGACCCGGCGCAAGTCGTCGATGGGCAACCCCTCTTCCAGGATCAGGCCCACGCTCAGATAAAGCGGTTGCGCGCCGCACATCGCCAGGTCGTTGACGGTGCCATTGACCGCCAGCGAGCCGATGTCGCCTCCCGGGAAAAACAGCGGCCGCACCACATACGAGTCGGTGGTAAAGGCCAGCCGCGCGCCGTCGATCCCCAGTTCCGCGCCGTCGTGCGTGAAGTCGTCCGGCGCCAGGCCGAAGGCGGGCCGGAAAATATCGTCGATCAGCCGGCACGTGAGGCGGCCGCCGCCGCCGTGGGCCAGTTCGATGATGTCGCTCGCGCCGGCCGGCAACGGACAAGCCGGCGCGGTGAAGGATGAATCGCTCATGGTGCCCCCCTGCCAGGATTGGCGCCGTCGGCACGCTCGGCGGCCTGCCGTGGCCGATATCGGAAATAGGCCGCGCAGACACCCTCGGACGACACCATGGTCGCGCCCAGCGGATGCTCCGGCGTGCAGCGCGTGCCGAACGCGGGGCAATCGCACGGTTTCTTGCGCCCGCGCAACAGCTCGCCAGCGATGCATTCGCCCGGCCGTTCGCGCGGCGCCGGTCCGCTCGCGAAGCGCTCGAGCGCATCGAAGCGTTTGTATGCGGGCGCCAGGCCGAGCCCGCTGGCCGCAATCTCGCCCATGCCGCGCCATTGCTGGGCCTGCACCGTGAACACTTTGGCAAGCGCCTCGCGCGCCAGCACGTTGCCTTCGCGCCGCACGACCCGGCTGTACTGGTTTTCGACGACGGCGGCGCCGGCCTCCAACTGCCGGATGCACAGATACAGGCCCTGCAGCAGATCGATGGGCTCAAAGCCCGTCACCACGATCGGGATGTTAAAGCGCCTGGCGATGGGTTCGTACTCGGCGTACCCCATCACCGTGCAGACGTGGCCGGCCGCCAGAAAGCCCTGCACCAGATTGCCGGGGTCGCCGAGGATCGTCTCGATGGCGGGCGGCACGAGCACGTGGCTGACCAGCAGGAAAAAATTGTCGAGCTGCTCGCGCTCGGCCTGCAGCACCGCCATCGCCGTGGCCGGCGCGGTCGTCTCGAAGCCGATCGCGAAAAACACCACCGCGCGCTCGGGGCGCGCTCGCGCCAGCGCCACGGCGTCGAGCGGCGAGTAGACGATCCGCACGTCGGCGCCGCGCGCCTTGGCCGCCAGCAGGCTGTCGCCGTCGCCCGGCACCCGCAACATGTCGCCGAACGAGCAGAACGTCACGTCGGGCCGGGCCGCGATCGCGACGGCCGCATCGATCACGCCGGCCGGCGTCACGCACACCGGGCAACCCGGGCCATGCAGCAGCGTCACGCCCTCGGGCAGCAGCCGGTCGATGCCGTAGCGCACGATCGAATGGGTCTGCCCGCCGCAGATTTCCATGATGGTCCAGGGCCGTGTCGTCACGCGCGCGATGGCCTCGGCATAGCGGCGCGCCTTGGCCGGCTCGCGCCATTCATCGACGTATTTCATGCGTCGCCCTCCTCTGCATTCTCCTCGGTAAAGCAGGCCAGCGTGCGCAGCGCCTCCTGCTCGTCGAGCACCGCGATGGCCAGCCCCGCGTGCACCAGCACGTATTGCCCGGCCAGCGCTTGCGGCACATAAGCGAGATTGACCTGTTTGACGATGCCGGCGAAGTCGACTCGCCCTTGCCGCGTCAGCGGATCGTCGCCATCGGTGTCCAATATCCTTCCGGGAACGGCAAGGCACATTATGTTTTCTCCTCCATCAACGGGTGGCGGGCGAACGCCGCCTGGCCGGCGGCGAGCCCACCGTCGTTGGGCGGCACGCGGTGGTGCCGCCAGACCGCCAATCCGGCCGCGCGCAGCCCGGCGGCGGCGCGCTCGCTCAGCAACGCGTTCTGAAAACATCCGCCGCTGAGCAGAACGCGCGGCTCGCCCACCCGCGCGGCGACTTCGACGACGAGCTGCGCGAGCGCCTGGTGAAAGCCGGCGGCCAGATCGGCGGCGTCCACCCCGTTCAGGCGGGCCCGCACCAGTGCGGCCAGCGTCGGCCGCCAGTCGGCGACGATCCGGCGCGCGGCTTCGCGAAGCACGGGCGCGGCCAGCGGGTAACACCCCGCCGCGCAGGTCGCTGCAGCTTCCAGCGCGATCGCGGCTTCGCCATCAAAGCTGCTGCGCGCACACAGGCCGAGCAGCGCGGCAACCGCGTCGAACAGCCGCCCGGCGCTGGATGTCCACGGGGCGTGTGCGCCGCGCGCGAGCATGGCCGCGAACACGCGCCGCTCACGCGGCGCCAGCGCGGCGATGGGCGGCAAAGCAGCCAGCGACGCGTCGTCGAACATGGCATCGCCGAACACCGCATGCAGCGCACCGAGCGCCGCGCGATCCGGCTCGCGCACCGCCGCTTCGCCACCGGGCAGCCGAAACGGCTGCAGATGGGCAACGCGGCAATAAGCATCGCGCTTGACCAGGATGAATTCTCCGCCCCACACCGTGCCGTCGCCGCCGTAGCCGCTGCCATCCCAGGCTACGCCGAGCAACGGAGCGGACAAGCCGTTGTCGGCCATGCCGGCCAGCACGTGCGCCAGATGATGCGGCACATATTGCACGGCGCTCGCCTCTCGTTCGGCCACCTGCGTGCTGTGGTAGTCCGGATGCGTGTCGCATGCCACGGTTTGCGGCCTCACGCGGTAAAGCCGCCGCATCGCCTCAATGCCGCCGGCAAATGCCGTGCGCGCGCGCACGCCTTCGAGATCGCCGACATAGGGCCCCAGCACCAGTTGCTCGGCATAGGCGAGCGCGACCGCGCTTTTGCCATGCCCGCCCAGCGCCAGGGTCGGGTTCGGGTTCGGGGTCAGGGTCGGGGATGCATCGGACTCATCGTTTGACGACAGCACGAGCGGCGCGTACCCGCGCGCGTTGCGCAGCACCACCGGCTCGCCGCCGATCACGCGCGTGACGGAGTCGTCGACCGGATGCGCGATCGGCCGGTCGTGCACGAGAAACAGGTCGGCGAGCCCGGCCAGCTGCTCGAGCGCCTGCGTTTCGTCGGCGACGATCGGATCCCCGCCCCGGTTACCGCTGGTGGCAACCACCGGGGCGCCGAGTTCGCGCATCAGCAGGTGATGCAGCGGCGTGTACGGCAGCATGATGCCGAGCCAGGGGTTGAGCGGCGCGACACTGGGCACGACGCTCGGCGGCACGCCGCCCATGCCGTGCGCGCCGGTGGCCGGCGAAAACCGTATCGCACCCTCGCGCGCGCGCAGCAATACGATCGGCGCGGCGGGCGAACACAACAGTTGCCGCTCCAACGGGTCGACCTCGGCCAGTGCCTGGGCCGCTTCACAATCCGGCACCATGAGCGCGAACGGCTTGGTCGGCCGGCCCTTGCGCTCGCGCAGGCGGCGCACCGCCAGGTCGTTGCGCGCATCGACCAGCAACTGGAAACCGCCCAGGCCCTTGAGCGCGACGATCACGCCGTCGCGCAGCGCACCGGCCGCGCCGAGCAGCGCCTGGTCGCCGGCGGCGATCTCGCGCCCGGCCGCATCCCACAGACGCAACTGCGGACCGCAGCGCGGGCAGGCGTTCGTTTCGGCGTGAAAGCGCCGCGAACGCGGGTCGTCGTATTCGGCCTGGCACGCCGCGCACATCGCGAAGCGCCGCATCGTCGTGCGCGCCCGGTCGTATGGCACGTCCTCGATCAGGCTGAAGCGCGGGCCGCACTGCACGCAGGTGGTAAACGGATACCGGTAGCGCCGGTTGCCCGGCTCGCGAATCTCGGCCAGGCAGGCCGCGCAGGTCGCCAGGTCCGGCAGCACGACCGGTAAGCGGGGTTGGTCCGGCGCCCGTTCCTGCCGGCTCGGCAAAATGGAAAAGTCCCGCTGGCCGGTCGGCGCGATCCGACGCACGCGCCGGGCGCGCATTGCCGCCGGCGGCGCGAGTTCCGCTTCCAGCCTCGCCAGGAACCGCGCCAAGGCCGGCGCCACGCCTTCGATCTCGAGCGCGACGCCCTCGGCCGTATTGCGCACGAAGCCGGTCAATCCCTCGCTCACGGCCAGGCGATGCACAAAGGGCCGAAAGCCGACACCTTGCACCGCGCCGCCCGCTTCGATCCTTAGCCGGCCCACCTCGTCCGGGTCTTGCGACAACGCTTCGGCATCCTGACATTGATTCACGATCCAGATTTCCTCCGGGTTCTGGCGACCTATCACCCCTCGCCCTCGTCGTCGGGCACTTCGAGTTCCAGGCTCTGCAAAACCACATGCTGCGCGTTCGGATCGAGCGGGTCGTGCGAGGTGACGATTTGCAGACTCGCATGTTCGGCCAGCGTGCCGCGCGCGGCCTCCTCGAAATGCTCGCGAAAATGCTCGGGCGAAAACTGGCTGAGCGCGCCAAGCCACACGCACACCTGCTTGATGCCAAGCGCATCGGCCTGGGCCGCGGCGACCGTCAGGCGCTCGACCAGGTCTTTGGCAATTCCGGTTTCATGCATCGGGGACCTCCGTTGACGGAGCGCGTCGCAGCCGCTCCACTTCCTCTATCACGCGCTCGACGACTGTCTCGACGGCCGCCGCGACGGCGGGGGTAAGCGGCGCGCCAGGATCGAAACAGGCGCCCTCGAGCGCATATACGATGGTCGTCCTGGGCGCCAGGCCCAGAGCGTCGGCCAGCGCCAGCGACTCGGCCAGGCCGAACGCGTGGCTGGACGCGGGCGACGCTTGCAGCGCGAGCGCCTCAAGCCCGGTTTCGGTCGAGTCGATGCGGCTGACCCGCCCGGGCACTCCTCGCGGCGCCGCGGCATCGACGCACACCAGCGCATCGATGCCAGCGACGTCGTCGCTCAATAGGGTCATATCGCCGCCGCGCACCAGCACACGCACGCCGTCGGGCAGGCGGCCGGCCAGCCGGCGCGCGACCTCGGGGCCCGCGCCATCGTCACCGCGATCCGGATTGCCGACGCCGATCACGCAAACGCGGAGCGAAGGAGCGGCGCAGCGCATCATGCCCGCTCCACCGATAGCTTGAGAAAGTGGGCGGAACACGAAATGCACGGGTCGTAGTTGCGGATGCTGCGCTCGCAGCCGTCGCGAATGACGTCGTCGGATCGATCCAGCAGCGAGCTGGCCACCGCGACCAGGTCCGCCTCCATGCTGGACTGGTTTTGCGAGGTCGGCGGCACGATGCGCGCGGCGTCGATGGTGCCGTCGGCGGCGAACGCGTAGCGATGCCAGCATATGCCGCGCGGCGCTTCGGTACAGCCGAAACCGACGCCCGCGCGCGGCTCGACCGGCACCGCTGCCAGGGCCGGCGGCTCGTAAGCGGCGATCAGCCGCAAGGCCTCGTCGCACGCGTAGGCGATTTCGAGCGAACGTACGATGATGCTGCGAAACGGGTTATTGCATACGGGACCGAGCCCCGCCTCGCCTGCCAGCTCCCGAAGCCAGGCCGGCAGGCGGTCGAAGTTCAGCGCGTAGCGTGCGAGCGGCCCGACCAGATAGGCGCCGCGCCGTCTGAGCAGCGAGTGCAGCGCGGTCGAATGGCGCACGTGCCGCTCCTCGAATTCGCTTTCGTAGGCATCGATGCCGATGTCGATATCGCGATTCGAGACCAGGCGGCCCTCATTGAACGGATATTCGTCCGGGTGGCGCAGCGCGACGAATTCGTAGTCGCGCTCCAGTTCGGGAAACGGAAACGTCGCCACCCATCGCACCAGCTTGATCGCCAGCTCGCGCGCGCGCTCGAGGCTGGCGGCAACCGGGGCCAATTCGGCCCGCGTGGGCAGACGGTGAAAACCGCCGACCTTGACGTTGACCGGATGAATTTCGCGCCCGCCCAGCACCCGCATCAATTCGTTGCCGGCTTTTTTCAGGGCGAGGCCGTCGCGCACCGCGTCGCCGTGTTCGCGCGCCAAGGCGATGGCGTCGGGGTAGCCGAGAAAATCCGGCGCATGAAGCATCACCACGTGCAGCGCATGGCTCTCGATCCATTCGCCGCAATACAGCAGCCTGCGCAACGCCCTGAGTTGCCCGTCGACCCGCACTCCGAAGGCATTCTCGATCGCATGCACCGCGCTCATTTGGTAAGCGACCGGGCAAATACCGCAGATGCGCGCGACGATGTCGGGCGTCTCGGCATAGCCGCGCCCGCGCAGCATCGCCTCGAACAGGCGCGGCGGCTCGAAGATTTCGAGCCGCGCGGACGTCACGCGCCCGTCGCGAATGCGCAGGTCGAGCGCGCCCTCGCCTTCGACGCGCGCGAGATAATCGACGTGGATTCTTTTAGTCGCCATGGGCCTCGCTCTCTTTGCGAAACGGCTCGGCCGCGGCGTTGAAGGTTCGCAAGGCACGGAAGACGTCGCGCCGCGTCGCGCCGAGCGTTTGCCATTGGCGCGCCAGCGATGCGGTGTTGGGTGTTTCCATCGGACCGTAGCAGCCATAGCAGCCGCGCCGGAACGACGGGCACAGCGCCCCGCAGCCGGCGTGCGTGACGGGCCCCAGGCATGGCGTGCCCTGCACCATCACGCAGACGTTGCCCTGCTGCTTGCACTCGACGCACACGCTGTGCGCGGCGATCGCCGGCTTGCGCCCCGCCAGAAACGCGGCAATCACTTCGAGGAGTTGGGTCTTGTTGATCGGGCAACCGCGCAATTCGTAGTCGACCGCCACATGCGCCGAAATCGGCGTCGAGGTCGACAGCGTGTCGATGTATTGCGGCGAGGCATAGACCGCCGCGACGAATTCGTCGATGTCGGCAAAATTGCGCAGCGCCTGGATGCCGCCGGCGGTCGCGCAGGCGCCGATGGTGACGAGGAATTTCGATTGCCGCCGCACGCGCCGGATGCGCCGCGCGTCGTGTTCGGTGGTGATCGACCCCTCGACCAGCGACAGGTCATAGGTGCCGCCGGCCGTCGCGCTCGACGCTTCGGGGAAGTTGGCGATCTCCACCGCGTCCGCGAGCAGCAGGAGTTCGTCCTCGCAGTCGAGCAGGGAGAGCTGGCAGCCGTCGCACGAGGCGAATTTCCAGACGGCCAGCCGAGGACGCTTGCGTTCGCTCATCTCAGACCTCGCGCACGGTGAAAATGCCGGCGATCGCGTCATAGCGCATGACCGGCCCGTCCTTGCAAATGAACGCCGGGCCGAACTGGCAGTGTCCGCACAGGCCGATCGCACACTTCATATTACGCTCCATCGACAGATAAATATGCTCGTCGGCCACGCCCCGCTCGCGCAGGGCGCTGAGCACGAAGCGCATCATGATTTCCGGGCCGCACACCAGCGCGGTGGTCTCGCGCGGGTCGAATTCCGCTTGCGCGATCAGCGCCGGCACCACGCCGACGTGCCCGCGCCAGCCGGGCTCGGCGTGATCGACGGTGACTTCGACGTCGACGTCGAAACGCCGGCGCCACTGCGCCAGCTCGCTGCGATAGAGCATCTCGCCGGGATTGCGGCAGCCGAACAGGATCGTCACCCGGCCGTAGCGGGCACGCTCGGCGAGGATCGCGCGGATCGCCGGACGCAGCGGCGCGAGGCCCAGCCCGCCCGCGACGATCAGCACGTCCGTGCCGGCGGCGGCCGCCACCGGCCAGGCGGTGCCGAATGGCCCGCGCACCCCGAGGGTCGCGCCCGGGCGGAGCTGTCCGAGCGCGCGGCTGACCGCCCCGACTTCGCGGACGGTATGCACGAAAGTATCGGTATCGGATGCGGCGCCACTCATGCTGACAGCGACCTCGCCGACGCCGAACGCATACAGCATGTTGAATTGCCCTGGCGCGAATGCGGGCGGCGCGCCGGATAGCGGCGCGAGCTCGAGCGTGACGACGCCGGCCAACTCCCGGCGCCGGCGCGCCACGCGATAGACGCTCGGTGTGAAGGCATTGGCGGGCATGGCCCGAGCCGGGTCAGCGCTTGCCATAGACGTCGAGAATCTGCAGGCGGGTGGCATGCAGCCGCCGGGTCACCACCGGCAGGAAGCGCTTCATCATTTCGTAGCCGAAGTCATGATCGGCCTCGCACTTGCCGCGCAGGCACGCGGCGTCGATGCCGATCACGCGCGTGAGCGCCACGGCGCGCGCGTCGAACATCCAGCGATACGGCGGCACCACCCAGGACGCGCCGAGGATCTCGCCTTGCCCAAGGGTGGCGAATACCACCGGCGCGCGGCCGGGTTCGGCGATTTCGAGCGCGACGCGGCCGTGGCGAATGACGAAAAATTCGTCGGCCGGCTCGCCTTCGCGGAACACGTACTGCTCGGCGTCGAAGCGCCGGTTGCGCGCGCAGCCGGCGACCAGCCGCAGGTGCTCGGCAGTGAAGCCGGCGAAGAACGGGTGTTCCTGCAGAATGTGTTCAAGTCCCTCCATGCGGGTCTCCATCGGAGCTCCGCTGCGCGGGTTCGGCCGCACCGCGCAACGCGTCGATCTCCTCGGTAATGTCGATGCCTACCGGACACCAGGTGATGCAGCGTCCGCAGCCGACGCAGCCGGAAGTGCCGAACTGGTCGATCCAGTTGGCCAGCTTGTGGGTCAGCCACTGCCGGTAGCGCGCCTGCGTGGTGTGGCGCACGCTGCCGCCGTGGATATATGAGAAATCCAGGGTGAAGCAGGAGTCCCAACGGCGCACCCTTTGTGCCGAAGCGCCGGCAAGATCGCTATGGTCTTCCACGGTGGTGCAGAAGCAGGTCGGGCACACCATGGTGCAGTTGCCGCAGCTCAGGCATCGATCGGCCACCTCGGCCCAGCGCGGATGGCCCGGATTGTCCTGCAGCAGTGCCTTGATGCCGTCGGTATGCATGGTGCGGCCCATCTGGCCGGCGGTGCGCGCGACGATGGCCCGCGCGGCGGCAAGCTGCGCGTCGCTGGGCGGACCGTGCGGCACCTGGCCGAGCAGTGCGGCGCCGGCCTCGCTGCCGACCTCGACGAGAAAATCGCCGCCGGCCGCATCCGGCGTGCCCGATTCTTCCGGCCACGGATGGAGTTCGGTCAGCGCCAGATCGAATCCGGCGTCGGCTTTCGGGCCGGTTTGCATGGAAGCGCAGAAGCACGTGCCGCCGGCCGTGCCGCAGTTGAGCGCAACGATAAACGTGCCGGCGCGACGCGAGGCATAGCCCTGATCGACGTAGGCGCCCTCCTGAAAGACCCGGTCCTGGATCGCGATGGCGTGCAACTCGCAGGCGCGCACCCCGACGAAAGCGAATCGTTCGGGCGCTTGCGGTGCCTCGCCGCTTCCCTCTTCGCTCCCCTCGCCGCCTTCGATCGTCATGCCGGCCTGCCCGAGATGCGCGGTAAAAAGCAGCTCGAGCGGCGGATGCAGGAAGCGCTTCCAGGATTGCGGGCCGACCGCATAGCCAAACAGCGCCTGGTCGTCGCGCCGCTCGAGCCGGTAGCTGCCGGGCGCCTGGCGATCGGTCCAGCCGGCCGGCAAATCCTGCACGCCGGCGATGTCGTCGTAGACGATCGCGCCGTCACGCACGGTCGGCCCGATCACCCGATAGCGGCGCTCGATGAGGCCATCGATCAGCGCCTGCAAGCCGTCTCGCGACAGGATCGCGGTTTGGCCGATGGCGAGAGGCGTCTGGTTCATCGTGTTTGGCGCGTCGGGCGCCGATATGCCTGGCGCGGTGCAGCGGGGTCGAGCGACGGCGGCCCGCGCAGCGGCATCTCGGCGTGAGGCTAGAGGCCGATGGGAATCGGCGGCTGCTCGGTGTGATCCACCACGCTCTTGACGCCGGGTATGCGCTCGGCCGCCACGCGCACCGCGTCGACGGCGGCCTGCGAGCGGAACACGCCCCACAAATGTACGACGCCGTCACGCACGATCACGCCGCGTCCGGCGAAGCCCCAAGGCTGATCCTCCAGCTCCGCCAGAAGCCGCTCGCGTATTTCGCGGTCCGAAACGAATTCGTCGGCCGCCGATGGCGCCGAGCTGCTGGCAAGCGCCTGGACCAGATTGGCACGGCTGACCAATCCGACCACCTTGCCCCCGCGCAACACCGGCACCCGTTTGATGCCGCGGGTCTCGAGCAGGCTCGCGACGTCGCCCAGCGGCGTCTGTTCGTCGACCGAGATGACGTCCCGGGTCATCACGTCGGCGACCAGGAGGCCATGCGATTTGACGTATTCCTGCGCCTGCGCATCGGTCGAAAACAATCCGAGCCACCAGGACCGGTGCGGCTTGTCCGTACCGATTTCGGCGCGCCGGATCAGATCGCCTTCGCTGACGACACCGACCAGTTTGCCGCCGTCGTCGATAACCGGGGCGCCGCTGATGCGGTGCTCCAAAAAGAGGTTGGCGACATCGCGAATCGTCGCATTGGGTTTGACTGAAATGACGTTCGGCGTCATGACATCGAGAGCACGCATTGTCCGTCTCCTGACGAGGTATTAAGGCATTAACGGATCCGAATGCAATTCCGGACTCCAATCGATACTGCGATCGCATTCCAGCTTAGCCCTGTGCGCCGGCACGCTCTTGATATTTGTCAACCGACGGGCACGCATGTCGGTCATCGCCGCACCCGCGCAGGATGCAAAGCACGCCACGGCACGAAAATTGCGTCCCGCGCGTGAGCGGCGAAGGCCGTCGCACGATCCGGTCCGACAGCCGCGGATGGCCTCGGCAACCAATTCGGTATGTGGTGCGCCCTGCGGGAATCCGCGCTCGGCAAGCCGCCGTCGCAACTCGCGGGCGCAAATAAGCGCGACGCATCAAATCAATTGAAATACAATTAAAACAATCCTGATTCGATAATTTACAAGCGAGTGCCGATCGGGCCGCACGTGTGCCGCTTTCCCATTGCCTGTATCGATATGCCAAAAAAGACGCTCCCCACCCCGGGCGAATCGCAACGCGAGCCACGCGAGCCGCGCTCGTCGCTGTTCGTCGGCTCCACCGAAAAAGCCTTTCAGGTCCTGCATGCGTTCGACGGTCCGAGCCGCCATATGACGCTGGCCGATATCGCGCGCAGTTCGGGGCTCGATCGCAGCGCGACGCAGCGGGTGGTGTACACGCTCGAGAACCTGGGCTACCTGTATCGCGTCCCGGAGACGCGCAACTACGGCCTGACGCCGAAGGTATTGCAGTTTTCCTACAATTACGTGCGCGCCAACGAGTTGATCGACAAGGCGTCGCCCTACCTGCTCGACATCAGCCGGCGGGTCGGCGAGACCACCAATCTGCAGGAACTCGACGGTAACGAGATCGTGTTCGTGGCGCGCTTTCCCGGGCACCATCTGGTCAATATCGACATCGTGGTGGGCAGCCGCCTGCCGGCGCTTTTCACCGCGTCGGGCACGGCGATCCTGGCGCGCCTGCCGCAAGAGCGGTGCGAGGAAATTTTCGCGCAGACGCGGCTCGAGCCGATCACCCCGTACACGGAAATCAATCCGGACAGGCTGCGCGAACGAATTCGCAAGACCGCGCAAACCGGTTATGCGATCGTCATGAACGAGACGGTGCTGGGGGATATTTCGGTGGCCGCGCCGGTCACCGATCACCGGGGCATCGCAGTGGCCGCCATCAATATTTCGGTGCCGACCTCGCGCTGGACGGTCGAGCGGGTCGAGGCCGAACTGGCGCAGCACGTGCAGGTCGTGGCGACCTCGATCTCGAAAGCGAAATTCAGCAGCTACACGCGATAAGCCCGGGCCTGCGCCAGGCTCACGCCTGCCGCTCGAACACCGCGAGTTGCCTGGCCAGTTCGTCGCGCAGGCTGGCCTGCAGCGCCGGCGCCGCGGCGACCAGCGGCGCGAGCAGGTCCGGGGCGTTCACGCCGATCAAATCGATGACCGATTTCATCGGTCCGGGATTGGTTTCCGAGAACGCGAGGTTCATCAGCGGCATCAGTTGGCGATGGACTTCGAGCGCCTGTTGCGTGTGCCCCTGCGAGGCGAGCCGATACATCTTGCGCCATGCGCTGGGCAGGAGATTGGCCGTGACCACGATGCCGCCGCGCGCGCCGGCGGCCACATGCAGCGGAAACAGCGTGTCTTCGCCGCTGAGTACCGCAAACGATGCATCGACACCGGCGATGGTACGCAGGAAGTGATACATGTCGGTGTTGCAGGCCTTCATGCCGATGATGCGCTCGTGTCGCGAGAGTTCGTGCAGCACTTCCGGAGCGATCGAGATACGGGTGCGGTAGGGAATCTCGTAGATCAGGATCGGCACCGGCGAGGCGTCCGCATAACGCAGAAAGTAATCGCGAATGCCGGCCTGGGTCGGGTTGGTGTAGTAAGGCGTGAGCACCAGCAGCGCATCGACGCCGGCCGCGGCGAATTCCTTGCCGGCCTGCAGCGCGTCGTAGTACCCCGGGTCGAGCACGCCGGCGATCACCGGCACCTCGCGCCCCACCGCATCGACGGTGATCTCGGCCATGCGGATGCGCTCGGCGTGCGGCAGCGAGCCATACTCGCCGGTGCCGCCCAGCGGCACGACGCCCTCCACTCCCTGCTTCAGCAAATAGGCGATCAACGCGCGCGTGGCGGATTCGTTGATCGTGTCGTCCGGATTGACCGGGGTCGGTATCGCGGGCATGACCCCGCGTAACTGGTTGGCATTGAGCATGAAATGTCCTGGTATGGAAAAAATCGGCCGGCGCGATCAGCTCGGCGCGCCGCGGCGATGCAGCCTGGCGGCGACCCAGATCAGGCCGGCGGTAAAGAGGAACAGGCACGTCGAGACGGCGGCGATCACCGGCGATATCTCCATGGTGATGGTGTCCCAGAACTGCTTGGGCAAGGTCGTGCTCAAGCCGCCCGAGGAAAACAGCGCGATGGTCAGTTCGTCGAACGACGTGGCGAAGGCGAACAGGAACGACGACATCAGGCCGGCGGCCAGAATCGGGAAGGTCACGAAGCGCAGCGTGGCGCCCGGGCGGGCGCCCAGGCTCTGCGCGGCCTGATCGAGGCGCACGTCGTAATTGCGCAGCACCGCCATCATGGTGATGACGACGTAGGGTACGGCGACCACCGTGTGGCCCAGCACCAGTCCCAGCGACGTGCCGACCAGGCCGATATGCGCGTAGAAATAGAACAGCCCGACGGCCAGGATCATGCGCGGCACGACGATCGGCGCCATCACGAACGCCAGCATGAGCGCCTTGCCGCGCAGCTTGCCGCGTGCCAGCAGGAATGCCGCCGGCGTGCCGATAAGCATCGACAGCAGCGCGGTGCAGGTGCCGACGATGAACGAGCGCGCGATCGATTGCATCCACAGCGGCGAGCGCAGCATCTGGTGATACCACTGCAGCGAGAAGCCGTGCGGCGGCCAGGTGAGCCCGGAGGCGCCATCGAACGAGAGCGGAATCATCAGGAAGGTGGGCGCGCTCAGGAACAACAGCAGCAGGATCACCACGCCCCAGTTGAAACGCGACTGCCCTGGGGCGGCCGCGCCGGCGCGGCGCCGGCGCCTGGGCAGGCAATCGATCAGCCGGTCGGTCAGCACGGCCAGCACGGTCAGCACGGCGTCGCCCGCCCGGCGCGGCCAACTGCCGAGCGACGACTGGCGGGCGCGGGCCTCGCCGCCGGTCATGGTGGACAGCCCCACCAGCTTGTCGTAGACGAGAAACACGATCAGCACGACCACCAGCAGCAACACCGAGATCGCGCCCGCGAACCCCCAGTTCAGGGCCTGCAGCACCTGGTCGATGATCAATTGCGTGATCATCGTCTGGTGGCGCCCGCCCAGCAGCGCCGGCGTGATGAAGAAGCCGATCGCGGTGACGAACACCATCAGCGCCGCGGCGGCCACGCCCGGCATCGACAGCGGGAAATAGATCTTCCAGAATGCCGTGCCGGGGCGCGCACCGAGCGTGGCGGCCGCGCGCGGCAGGTTGCCGTCGATGTTCTCCATCACCGACAGCATGGTCAGCACGGCCAGCGGCATGAGCGCATGGACCATGCCGACGACGACGGCGCCCAGGTTATAGAGCAGATTCAGCGGCTGATGGATGAGCCCGACGGCCATCAGGAAATCGTTGATCACGCCATTGCGCCCGAGCAGCACGACCCAGGCGAAGGTCCGCACCAGGAAGCTGGTCCAGAACGACAGCAGCACCCAGAACAGCAGCGCGTTCTTGCGCCGGCCGCGCAACGACGAGATCAGATAGGCCACCGGGTAGGCACTGAGCACCGAGAAGAACGTCGTCCACAACGATATCTTCAACGTGATCATCAGGACGTCGAGATAGACCGGGGTGGCAAACAGGCGGCGATACTCGCCCAGGTTGAAGCCGGTGGCGTTGTGTATGCTTTGCAGCAGCAACTGGCCGACCGGATACACCAGCATGACCACCAGCAGGATGACCAGCGGCGCGCCCATGAGCACGGGTCGCCACGACCGTTTGACTGGCCGGTCGGCCGGTTTGCGCGCCAGGACAGCGGATGTCTGCATGGCGTTACTCCGCAAGCGCCACGGCGTCGGCCGCATGCCACGACAGGCCGAGCGTCTGTCCGATTTCATAATGCTGGCCCAGCTGGCAGGTCGGATACGAGGCCACCAGCGAGGTGCCTGCATCGGCCGTGGCCGCGAGGTAGAGCTTGGTCAGGCTGCCGGTCACCATGATGTCGCGCAGCTGGCAGGCGATCTGGCTGTCGGCCGGCTCGCTGGCATTGACCCGCAGATTCTGCGGGCG
Source organism: Pandoraea thiooxydans (assembly GCF_001931675.1). NCBI lineage: Bacteria > Pseudomonadati > Pseudomonadota > Betaproteobacteria > Burkholderiales > Burkholderiaceae > Pandoraea > Pandoraea thiooxydans. The sequence goes on from NZ_CP014839.1 coordinate 2,547,310, forward strand.
CAGCATCAGCTTGACCTTCTGCCCGATGCGCGGCGCATGCCCGTTGACGGTCGCCCGCCCGATGCCGGCCTGGCCACGGACGCTCACGCCCACCTGATCGCCGTCGAGATGTGTCACCACCGCGTCGAGCAGGTTCGATTCGCCGAGGAAATCGGCTACGAACACGGTGCGCGGCCGGAAATACAGGTCGGCGGGCGTACCCAGTTGTTCGATCGCGCCGCCGTTCATCAGGCAGATGCGATCGGACATCGTCATCGCCTCTTCCTGATCGTGGGTCACGTACACGATGGTGGTGCCCAGTTCGCGGTGAATGCGCTTGATCTCCAGTTGCATGTGGTCGCGCAGCTTCTTGTCGAGCGCGCCCAGCGGTTCGTCCATCAGGATGATCGACGGCCGGTAGACCATGCAGCGAGCCAGCGCGATGCGCTGCTGCTGGCCGCCGGAGAGCTCGCGCGGCAGACGCTGCGCGAGTTGCGGCAGATGCACCATCTCCAGCACTTCGGCCACGCGCTTGCGCACCGCCGCGCCGTCGACCTTGCGCATCTGCAGGGGAAAGGCGATGTTCTGCGCGACCGTCATGTGCGGGAACAGCGCGTAGTTCTGGAACACCATGCCGATGTCGCGCTCGTACGGCGCGCCGTAGGTGACATCGACACCGTTGATCAGCACCTGCCCGCCATCGGGCTGCGCCAACCCGGCGATCAGGCTGAGCAAGGTCGTCTTGCCCGATCCGGAGGGGCCGAGCAGCGTGAGAAATTCGCCCTGGGCGACGTCGAGATCGGTGGGCGCCAGGGCGACGAAGTCGCCATAGCGCTTGCACAGTTTCGAGATTTTCAGGTTGGCTGAAGACATGGTGTCCAATGGCAATGATGAAACGTCGAATCAGGTCAGGATCCAGCTATTGAAGCGCTCGAGCGCCTTGCTCTGATTGTCGAGCCAGAACTGCGCGTCGATGTGCAGGCCGTCTTTCATGTTGACGGGGTATGTCGGGCAATTCTTGGCCACGGCGGGTTTGACGTAATTGAACGCGGCCGGCTGGGTCAACCCGGCCGGGAAGAACTCGACCAGTTGCGCCTGGCGTTTCGGGTCCGAGGCAAACTTGATGAACTCGCGGCAGGCTTGCGCGTTGGGCGTGCCCTTGAGAATGGACCAGTTGTCGCAGCCCCAGATGTTCTGGTTCCAGACGATCTCGACCGGGGCGCCGGCGGCCATCGCCGCTTGCGCGCGCGAGACCCACGTGCCGATCATGTCGACTTCGCCGGAGCCCAGCATCTGCTCGACCTGCGCGCCGGTCGTCCACCATACGTCGACGTGCTTGGCGATTTTGTCGAGGCTGGCGAAGGCGCGGTCGAAGTTGCACGGATAGACCTGCGAGGTCGGCACGCCGGAGGCCATCAGCGATTCCTCGATCGTATCGAACGGATATTTGCGCAAGCCGCGGCGGCCGGCGAATTCCTTGACGTTCCAGAAATCGGCCCACGACTGCGGCGCCTTGCGGCCCTTGAACGCATCGGTGCGGTACGCCAGCACGGTCGTGTAGACGTTGGTGCCCACCCCATACGGCGACATGTATTGGTGCGGTATCTGGGCGATGATCGGATCGGACTCCAAGCCGTGCTTTTCCAGGTAGACCTTGCCCGGGCGCGTGAGCAGCAGAATCGCCGGCTGGCTGATCTTGGCCATGTCCCACGTGTAGCTGCCGGTCTCGACCATGCTGCGGATCTGCGCGGTCGGCTCAGCGTTGGCCTGCACGCCGACCACTTCGATGCCGGTCTTCTCCGTGAACGGACGGTAGAACACCGCGCCATAGGCCTTGCTGTAGATGCCGCCGTCATCGCGCACGACGATGCGCTTGTTGGCCGCGGCGCGCGCGCTGGTCCATACGGCAGGGAATGCGAGGGTGGCGGCGCCGGCTGCCGCGGCCTTGATGGCGTTGCGGCGCGACGGATTCTTGGGGCTGGATTTCTTTTGCATGGCGACTCCTGAGGCTGAAATAAGAAGAACGTGAAACTTCCATGACGACCACCATCTCCGATGCGGCGGCAAGCCTGTCGGCCCCCGCGTCCCGCACCGGCTTCACCGCATACGGATAGCGCTACGGAAGTAGCCGACCCGGGTTAAACAAATGCCGTGGATCGAAGGCGCGCTTGACGGTTCGCATCATCCCCAGCTCGAGCGCCGACTTGTATCGCGCCATCTCGTTCAGTCCGGTTTGCCCGATACCATGCTCGGCACTGAAGGTGCCGCCCAACGCGTTGGCGATGTCGTTGACGCTGCGCCGGATCGCCGCGGCCATCGCGCCCTGGTCGGGTACCCCTTGCCACTGCTCGAAGGAAAAGAACGGAATGAAATGCACATTGCCGTCGCCCAGGTGGGCGACCACCAGCACCGGCAGGTCCGCGACGATCGCTCGCACCGCGCGGGTCGCCTGCTCGATAAAGTCGGGCACGGCCGACACCGGCACCGCGCAATCGGTGGTCAGGCCGACACCGGCCTTCTTGTTCGCTTCGGACACGCTATGGCGGATTTCCCACAGCGTGCCGCGCTGAGCCTCGCTGCCGGCGATCACCGCGTCCTCGAGCAGGCCTTCGGCGGCGGCGGCCTCGAGCACCTGCTGCAGCTGTTGCGACAATGCTTCCCCGCGGCCGGTATCGGCGAGTTCGACCAGGCCATGCCAGCGATGCTTGCCGGCCAACGGGCTGCGGCGGTTCGGCACGTGTTCGATCACCAGGTCGAGCTGCATGGCGTCGATCATCTCGAAGGCCGACAATTGCGCGCCGCACGCGGTCTGGAACATGCCGAGCATGCGTACCGCGGCAGCCGGGTCTTTCGGCGCAAACCAGGCAAGCGCATGGCGGGTCGGCAGCGGGTGCAGTTTGAGCACCGCGGCAGTGACGATGCCCATGGTGCCTTCGGCGCCGATGAACAGATGCTTCAGATCGAACCCCGTATTGTTCTTGCGCAGCGCGGTCAAGCCGTTCCATACGCTGCCGTCGGGCAGCACGACTTCCAGGCCCAGAACGTTCTCGCGGGTATTGCCGTAGCGCAGCACACCCGTGCCGCCGGCGTTGGTGGCAATGGTCCCGCCGATCTGGCACGAGCCTTCGGCGCCCAGGCTGATCGGGTAGAGCCGGCCGACGTCGGCCGCCGCTTGCTGCACCGTGGCCAGCACGCAGCCGGCTTCGACCACCATCGAATTATTGGCGGCATCGATGTGGCGAATTCGGCGCAGCCGCGACAGATTGACGATTATCGGCGGATGCCCGTCGGCCGCAGGCACCGCGCCGCCGCACAGACTGGTGTTGCCGCCTTGCGCCAGCACCGCCACACCGTGCTCGCCGCACAGGCGCACGATTGCCGCGACCTGGGCGGTGCTCGACGGCAGCGCGACGCACAGGGCCGCGCCGCGATACCGGCCTCGCCAATCCTCGGTGAAGCCGGCCAGTTCGGCATCGCCGCGCAGCACGCCATCGTTGCCCAACTGGGCAACCAGTGCTTCGATCAGGCTACCGGCGTCAGTCATTTTCGTGATTCCTTCGCATGGTTTTTCGAATGGCAATGAACACTGCTGTGACACAGCATACGAACAAAAAAATTGTATTGAAATGAAAGTAATTGTAATTCAATTGAAAAAGGGGTTTACCATGATTTCG